>JAYZAR010000079.1:0-24134 GCA_036339635.1 Planctomycetota bacterium
TTATCGTCGTTGCACCAGTCTGGTCCCGGCCCAATCAACGCCTTTACGAATACACACCGCAGGAACATCAACGCGTATTGGTGGCTTTGCGAGATGCGATGCGTCGTGCGTCCATCGATTCAGATCGGGTTTTTGTGGCTGGACATGGCGAGGGTGGTACTGCTGCGTGGGATCTTGCTTTGGCGCATCCAGATCTGTGGGCGGGTATGATTGCGATCAGTGGTCAGCCCGCCAAAATCATCCCGCATTACGAGTCCAATGCTCGCTCTTTACCGCTTTATATTGTGATGGGTGAACTGGATGGCTCGCGGGCAAACGGTTCCATTTTGAACGATTACATGTCGTTCAATCATGATGCAATGGTGGTGATGTATCGTGGTCGTGGTCGTGAATATTTCTTCGACGAGATTCCGCGGATTTTTGAGTGGATGCAGTTACCAAATCATCAAAGGCGACCACCACCCCGTGAGATCGATGTTGCCACCATTCGCACAGGTGATCAGTTCTATTGGTGGTTGGAACTAGGCGACCTGAAGCCAGATGTTGCCATTGATCCTATTCTGTGGGATCAAGCAAAGCGGATTCGGGCGGGCAAAGTTGAAGCGTCCATTGGTGCCGGAAACCAGATCCGAGTCAGCGGGCCAGCCGAACAGTTTCGTGTGATGCTCCGTCCGCAGGAGGGTATCGATTTTGCGAAACCGATTGTCGTCCGCTACGGATCGCGCACGGTGCGGGTCGAGTTTGATGGTTCCATCGAATTGATGCTCGAGGATGTGCGGCAACGAGCTGATCGTAAGCGTGCCTTTTGGTTTTCGATTCCAGTGCCATAGCAAACGTGCCAGTTTTGATGCCGAAGGTGATGCTTGCATCACGGTTCGTCGTACAATGCGTGGTCTGTTGTTGATGTAACCTTGAACGGTTATGGCTCAACTTGTGAATCGAGCTTTGTAAGCAATGCTCGCTGCTGTCAACCGCAGCTTTTACCGGCAACCGTTTTTGCCAGCGTCCCTTTCAATTGGGCGAAGCCGAAATTGTTTCTTCGGAGTGGGATTCGTTTATGATGAAGGGCGATTCAGTTTCCGCATCTTTCCCGTTCTCGGACGAGGGCCTTTCGATGAAACGTCGTGAATTCATGGCATCCAATCTATTTGTCGCCGGAACTGTGGCGGCTGGAAAGACGCTTGCGGAAGATAATCCCAAACAGGTTGCTGGTCCCGGTCGAGTTCGCCAGTCAGTGATGGGGTGGTGTTTCAGGCCAATGGATCCAGTCGAGCTAGCGCGTCACTGCAAACGGATTGGTTTAGAAGCCATTGAGGGGATTCCCTCGCAACACTATGACGCTGTGACTGACCTAGGCCTGAAGATCTCACTTGTCGGCAGTCATGGATTTGCCACCGGACCGCTCGATTCAGACAACCACGCTGAAGTGGAGGCAAAATTACGGAACGGAATTGATTTGGCGGTGAAATACGGTGCACCCAATGTCATTACTTTCACCGGGATGGCCAAGGCGGGAATCTCAGAGAAGGCGGCCCGCGAAAACTGTCTACGTTGCTGGAAAAGAGTGCTGGCTTATGCCGAGGAGAAAAAGATTGGCTTAGTGTTGGAGCATCTCAATAGTAAAGATGATTCCCATCCGATGAAGGGGCATCCAGGCTATTGGGGTGACGACTTGCATCTCTGTGCTGAATTGGTGCGGGAAATGGACTCACCTAACTTTCGCTTGTTGTTTGATATCTATCACGTCCAGATCATGAACGGTGATATAATCCGAAACATCCGCCGCTATCACGAACTTGTGGGGCACTACCACACCGCAGGAAATCCTGGCCGTGGAGAATTGGACGATACGCAGGAAATCAATTATCCGCCTGTCATTCGTGCGATCATGGAGACGGGTTACAAAGGGTTTATCGCCCAGGAATTTATTCCCACCGCAGAGGATCCAGTTGCGTCGTTGCAGCAGGCTTTCGAGCTCTGTAATGTGTAGAGCAGCGTTGAGGCTCGTAAGGGGAGCATGAGATTTGATTCGTTGAATTCTAGGGGAACCTCAATTAGCTGGAGGTGTCCAATCTCGGTGTTAGGAAGCCTTGTTTACCCTGCTCTCCCCTGCCCTGCCCCACCTGTAAGTGGATTTGTTGTCCTTTGCAAACTGCTTCCGAGCCCAACCCGTTGATCAGTCCTAATGATTTTGGAAGTTTGGGTGTGCGTCTTGACGAAACACGGATCGCGGTGAATCGATTGGCGGCGACTCGCAGTTGCAAGCCATTGGCGGTAAAGCACCTTCGCACCGCGGATACCAAGGTCGAGCTGCAGTTATGCTAAATTGCGACATCAGCTTATCGGTTGATGGACCCTCGGCGGCGTGCGGATGATGTGGCCCGCAGCCGAGTAGGACGAATTATTCCTGCGGCACTTCGTTCAGCTGGAGCCAATCAGGATGGCGGTTCTTGCCGGGCAGAACTGCGTTCTGAACGAGCGTTCGATTAATACAAACATAATACAAACAGCCCGCTTTTGAATGGAGTGCATCGGCTGTTTTTCAGGGCTCACAGGCGTGGGTTGAGTTGTAGTAGCGTTGGGAATCATCTGTTGGTAGCGATCCTCGCCCCTCATTGCCTGCGAAAGCAGAGCATCGATACTTGAGCATGCGTGCGGCCGGTGGGATGGGGGTGGTGTTAATCACATGGTTGATTTATCAGTCGCTGAAATCTGATGCTGTAAATCAATTATCAGTCGATTCTGGTAACGTGACCGTTTTGGCGGAGGCCGAGCAATTCCTACCGGTGGTGCTGCTGTCTTATTTACAAAAGTGGGATCTTGGACTGCCCTACCTGACGAAAGCAGCAGATCTGCGTTAGGCGAGCGCCGCGCGTCCACAGATCGAATTAGGCAAATCCGAGCAAAACGTCGAAATATTGGAGGCAGCGTCGCTGTGATTGGTATTGGCGGATTGTGCCGAGGGACGCATTGCAGATTCGATCAAATTGCACGCACTGAAAAAGTTCCATAGCCTAATGAGACAGTTAAACGGCGTCGAAAATCGATTTGTAGCGGGAAATTGGAGAACAAGCTTCCCGGTTACCGGCCCATCTCCAACGCTCGCTCCTGACGAGCTAATCTGATTGCCACTTTCGATTGGGGGTGGTCCGTTGGGCGGCCCCGTACAATAGAACCGTTGTTTAATCGGTTCCATTTAAGGATTGCTTGTATGACAGCCATTTCGGCGCCCCCACGCGTAAAGAATTTCCAAGAGCTGATCGATAGCGGTTGGAAATCCAAGTCGGTCAAACAGGAAGTGCGTGACAACTTTACGGCCATGCTTGCCAGTGGAGACGAGTTATTTCCCGGTATTGTCGGTTACGATAACACCGTAATTCCCGAGATCAACTTGGCTTTGCTGGCTGGACACGACATGCTTTTTCTAGGCGAAAAAGGGCAGGCCAAGAGTCGTATCATGCGAATGCTGACGCGGTTCCTTGATCCCTGGATTCCCTACATTGACCATCCCGATCTGAGTGTGCACGAAGATCCAATGCAACCTATTTCGTCGCTCGGTAAACGATTGGTTGGCGAGCATGATCCCGAAGACATTTCGATTGGCTGGTGGGACCGCCAGCATCGTTATGCCGAACGTCTAAGTCCCGGAACAAAGTTTGCTGACATCATTGGGGAGATCGATCCGGCGAAATTGACGGGCGGTGTCAGTATGAGCTCCGAGGAAGCTCTCTCCTTTGGATTGATTCCCCGGATGCACCGCGGCATCTTTGCGATGAATGAATTACCCGAGTTGGATGATTTGGTACAGGTTGGTTTGTTCAACATTTTGGAAGAGCGGGACGTCCAGATTCGGGGTTATCCGATTCAGTTTGATCTCGATGTGATGATTCTGTTTTCTGCGAATCCGTCGACCTACAATCGTAGTGGTAAAGTGATCCCACAACTTAAGGATCGCATTGGTTCCATTGTGCAAACGCACTACCCTTCGGAACGCGATCAGGGGATTGAAATTCTTCGGCAGGAAGTCGGGCGTGATCTGGAGGGTGATTATCCCGTGCAGATCCCTTATTTCATGTATCAAATCGTTGAAGAAATCACTCATCAGGCGCGTAAGAGTAAATACATCGATCAGGCCTCAGGTGTTTCAGCACGGTTCTCGCTTTCGAATTTCCGAACTCTGATTGCCTCTGCTCGCCAGCGCGGCATTATCCACGATGAGCGTCCAGCGGTTCCACGAATCAGTGACTTCGGGCATCTCTATTCGAGTTCGCTTGGCAAGCTGGAATTAGACCTGATGGGCACTCACCAAATGAGTGAAAAGCAGGTGCTCGATGCAGTGACGGCAGAAGCGATCAAGGTTGTTTTCAATGAGTACGTGGAAGAGCACGGTTTGGGTGCGATCGCGGAGATTTTTCGCGGAGGGGCTCGCGTCGAAGTTGGAGATTTACTGCCTAGTATCGATTACGCGGAGCGATTGAAGCACGTCCCACCAGCTTGGGATTTGGCCTTCGAGGTCAATGCCAGCGAAAACGAAGCGGTCCGAGCGAGTTGTGTTGAGTTCGTGTTGGCAGGTTTGTACAGCATGGATCGCATTAGTCGCAGCCAACGACACGGCAAACTTGAATATGAAATCTGAATCCAGCCGAAACTCGCGTGAGAAATATCGCCCCGGCGGTGTGATTCATGCGTATCAAAAATACGATCCAAATCAGTTCCCGCCTCCGAGCCAACCGCCTCCCGACCTTGTTTCACCTGCTTTTGAGCAGGCGTTGATGTATGGGCAGTATCGGGAGTTAACGGAAGAAGAGTTGGCGCGGGCCGTCCGTTTGGATCCCAGTCAAATCGCTGGACTGGGGCCAAGTTTGGACATGCTAAGGGCTATGTTGGAGCAGCGTAAACGGAAAATCCTTGAGACCTATGAGACTCGCAACGTCTTAAAGAAAGGGCGTCGCGCTTTCGAGAAAGCTTCCAAGAATTTTAAAGTTCCCAGGAAGATGGAACCCGCGTACAAACGGGCGATCGTACAGCAACAACCTTATCTGCTCGAGCAATTGTGGTACAGCGCTGAGGACGATAACGGTGCGGTAGCGAGAGGTTTGCTGCAGGTGGGCCAGCGGATGGCGGATAAGCACAATATTGAGGAGCTTGCTAGCAAATACGAGTTCATCGGTAATGAATCGATGTCGATTACCAAAGCTCTCGAGGTCAAGGAAGAGCTGGAAAAAATCGACGAGCTTTTGCGGCAATTGGAGGAAGCGGCCAAATCAGCGCAGATCGCTCTGATCGATATGGACATGCTGGGTGAATTTGCTCAGCCAGACGACATGCAGCAATTGGAAGATATGCGACGGCAGGTAGAAAATCTTCTCCGCGAGCAGGCTGAGCGGCAAGGGCTGGAGCCGAACCAGGATGGTGGTGGTTTTCGATTGACCCCCCAAGCGTACAAGATTTTTCAGAGCCGCCTGCTTCAGCGCATTTTCAGTGACTTGGCCCCCTCGAAAACGGGACGCCATGAGGGTGACGTTGTTGGTGAAGGCGCGGTTGAAATGCAACGCACGAAGCCATATGAGTTTGGCGATAGCGTCGCAAACATGGATATTCCGCAAACGGTTGTCAATGCCTTGCTGCGGCAGGGTGATGATCGACCCATTCGATTGCGGAGTGACGATATCGAGGTGCACAAGACGCGAAACCATCCGAAGTGTGCTACCGCCGTTCTGATGGACATGAGTGGCTCGATGCGGTACGACGGGCAGTATGTGCACGTCAAGCGGATGGCCTTAGCCATGCAAGGCTTGATTCAGAGCGAGTATCCCGGTGATTATTTGCGTTTCATCGAAATGTACACGTTCGCAAAATTGCGGTCTCCCGGAGAGATTATCGAAATGATGCCCAAACCCGTAACCATCCACGACCCGTGGGTGCAATTGTGGGCCGATATGAGCGATCCTGATATTAGCGAGCAACAGATCCATCCTCACTTCACCAACATCCAGCACGCTCTGCAGCTCGCTCGAAAAAACTTGGTGAATTGCGACACTCCAAACCGCCAAATCGTCTTGATCACCGATGGATTGCCGACAGCGCACTTCGAAGACGAAAAATTGTACATGCTGTATCCCCCCGATCCTCGTACCGAGCAAGCGACGATGCGAGAGGGGCTGCTGTGTCAGAAGGAGGGAATCACGATCAATATTTTCTTGATTCCTAGTTGGTCGCAAAGTGAAGAGGACATTCGCTTTGCACACCGCTTGGCTGAAACAACGAAGGGACGAGTGTTTTTTACCGGCGGCAACGATCTCGACCGCTTTGTGCTCTGGGATTATGTCCAGAACCGTCGCGAAATTATTGCCTAAGCCGGTCGACGGCTTCGGCACAAGCATTGGCGGCTACTACTGGCGATCGAAGGCAAACAAAACTTTACCGCTACCGCTTTCGCGAAATAAATTGCTATTGAAGTGCCAGCAGGTCATCTTCCAGTAAGTAGCAATAGGCATCGTAGCGTCGCGCGTCAATCCATCCATCCGCGACCGCGTTCTTGACGGCACATTCGTCTTCAGCGAGGTGCAGGCAGTTGGGGTAGCGGCAGGCACTGACGTAAGGTCGGATATCGGGCATCAGTCCAGCAACTTCCTCCGCTGCGATGTCCCATAGCTGAAACTGCCGAATGCCGGGGGTGTCGAATACTGCTCCACCTCCACTAAGAGGAATCAGTTGCGCGGCCGTCGTGGTGTGACGTCCCTTTTCGTTATCCGCGCTGACGCGTGCGACGGCAAGTCCGAGACCAGGATCGACCGCATTGAGTAGGCTGCTTTTTCCTACCCCACTCTGTCCTGCCAAGGCCGTCTGTTTTCCGCGCAGCAAGGCCTGCAGATAGCGGATGTTCAAACCAGTCTCTGCGGAGGTCATCAAGACGCGGTATCCCATTGTTGCGTATACACCAGCGAGGGATTGCAGCGAGGCTGGATCAACAAGGTCGATCTTGTTTAGAACGATGACGGGTTCGAGATTGCATTGTTCCGCCGTCAACAAAAAACGATCGATCAACGCTGGTTTCAACGCAGGCTGGGCAACACTGGTGATGATCAGCAAGATATCAATGTTTGCAACCAATACGTGTTGTTGACCCCGACTTGTTCGGCTGATGACGCCCTTACGAGGTTCCACGTGCTCAATCATTCCGTCGATATCAGAGTCACCTCGGAATCGAACATGGTCGCCCGCGACGACCACATTTCGCTGTTCAATACTGAGTGACTTCAGGACTTGCCGCACGGCGCATTCGTAAGTCTTGCCCTCTTCGGTCAAGACTCTGCTTTTCAAACCGTGCACACTGATCACCCGGCCCGACTTCAAGGGTTGGCCTGATGCATCAAGTTCGCTGGTTGCTTGATCAACCGAAACGGTTCGCTTCCTGGTCAGGTCACCTTTACCGCTTAGCCGTTCGCCACGTTGAATGTCAGCGAGTACATCCTCCTGGCCCGCATGAAAATCACGGGTCAGATCAGCTTGACGTACGCGGCCCTGGTATTTTTTGCGAAACGCAGTCCGTTGTTTCGCACGCTTCTTTTTCGCCATCAGGGAGAAGTAGAAATCAGGACGATGGCTCACCTCAGTCTTGTTTCTCAGTCGCGCGATTGGTCGATTCGGCTGCGACTTCGACCATCTCTTCAGTCTCGGCGGGGGCTGGCCTATTTTGTGATTGGATGGATGGCCCGATTAATTCGGTCAACTCGGCCTCGCCCAATTCCTCGAATTCGAGTAGCGACTGGGCGATTTTTTCGAGATCACCACGGTGTTCCCGAAGCAGTTGTTCGGCCTTCTGGTCTGCTTCCAGCAGTATTCGCCCGACCTCTTCGTCGATCAATTCCTGAGTGTGCTCGCTAAATTGCCGCGCTTGGTGGATTTCCCTACCCAGAAACGGATCTTCGTCGCTCGTTTTGTAGCTCACGGGCCCAATCTTTGGGCTCATTCCCCAGTGAGTTACCATTCGCCGTGCGATACTGGTTGCACGTTCTAGATCGTTTTCAGCTCCCACACAGGTTTCGTTGTACATGATTTTTTCAGCTGCACGCCCACCGAGCAGTACAACGAGCTGGTGATCGAGTTCCCGCTTGCTGATGCTCAATCGATCCTCGTTCGGAACGTACTGGGTTACCCCTAACGCACGACCGCGGGGAATAATGGTCACTTTGTGAACAACGTGAGCTCCATCGAGGTGCCAGGCAGTCAGGGTGTGACCAGCTTCGTGGTAAGCCGTTTTCTCCTTCTCACTGTCTTGCAGCACTTCTTCGCGTTTCGCACCCATCAAAATTTTGTCGCGGGCGTGATCAAAATCACCCATGTCAACAATCTTTTTGTCTTGGCGTGCAGCCCATAAAGCTGCCTCGTTGACCATGTTACGGATATCTGCTCCCGTCAAACCAACGGTTCCGGCTGCAAGACGCTTCAGATCAACATCATCAGCCAAAGGCACATCTCGCACGTGGACTTTAAAAATCGCCTCGCGACCTTTCATGGTCGGTCGACCGACGGAAATGTGCCGATCAAAGCGGCCGGGTCGGAGCAACGCTGGGTCTAGCACATCGGGACGGTTCGTCGCAGCAACAACGATCACCGCTTGGCTGCCGGTAAAGCCATCCATCTCACCAAGAATTTGGTTCAGCGTCTGCTCACGCTCATCATGACCACCGCCCAGTCCAGCGCCTCGTTGTCTGCCGACCGCATCAATTTCGTCGATGAAGATAATCGCAGGGCTGTGATCCTTGGCCGTTTTAAACAGATCCCTAACGCGGCTGGCACCAACGCCAACGAACATCTGGATGAATTCACTACCATTGACCGAAAAGAAGGGAACTCCTGCTTCACCAGCCACGGCACGAGCAAGTAAGGTTTTCCCGGTGCCGGGTGGACCATTCAAGAGGACGCCTTTCGGGACTCGCCCGCCCAATTTTTGGAATTTCTCCGGGGTCTTTAGGAAATCGACGATTTCTTGCAAGTCGGCCTTCACTCCTTCGAGTCCAGCGACGTCGTCAAACGAGACCATTTTCTCGCTGGCTTCAAAACGTTTCGCGGGGCTTTTGCTGAAACCCGAGAGGAAGCCACCCCCCATCATGTCGCTCCGGGTTCGGCGTAGCATCATGAAGAGGAAGAATAGAATTGCCAACGGTAAACCGATCAAAGCGATGAAATAGAGGATCTGCTGGGTGTTGTCGGGGGCGAGGACGGTGTAGTCGACGTCGGCCGCGCGAACTTGTTTCTCAAAGTCGACCACCCATCCGGAGTCGTTGGGGCGGTTGAAATAGAACTCCTTGCGGTATTTCAGCGGTTCTCCGTCCTCATCTTTTTGCGGTTTCGCGACGCCGTCTTCCATGATCGGTGGAGCATTAGGTCGCGTTTTGAAAACCCCGAGAACTCGCTGATCGCTGATCGCGACCTCACTGATGTTATCTCGCGCCAATTCTTTGTAGAAAAAGCTCAAAGCAACCTGAGAGCGATTGTCCTCGCGGTTCACGAACAGTAGGACGATGAGCGCAGCCAAGACCAACGCGATCAGAAACGAGTTGTTGCTGCGTTTTGGTTCTTGGTTCTCGTTGCCCAAAGGCGAAGGAGATTTTTTATCGTCAGGCTTATTTTCCATTTCGTCCCTTTGGGCGATTCTCGATGTTCGAGTGGTCCCGGCTGACCGAATCCTAATTGTAGTGGCTCGAAGTGAAAGTGACTAACCGTCACCGGGAGGCCGCGGAGTGACTTTTTCAAAGCGTTTTCGTGCTTTGGTGCTCGAAAACCAGTCGGGTTCCACGGCCAATCCGCCAATTGCGGCTGTGATCAGGTCATCGTCCAGACTCGTCAAGTCGCGGCCGCGGATCGATTCGATTTCCCGGGTAGAGTATCCGTCCTTAAATAATCTCCAGGTCCAGTAGGCTTCAGAGCCCGAGTCTGGCTGATTTCTCCGATCGCCCAATTCAGGAAGGGGGTTTCCAAGATCACCAATCGTCGGACGCGAGCGATTGCTGTTTGCTGAGTCCGAGTGATCGCTGTTTGTCGGTGCCGCGTGCTCACCATTTGCGGGATCCGGCTCAGCCTGGTGCTCAAATTCCGACTGTGGGTCGGGCTCAAGTTCTTTCTGTGCAGGGGAGGCAACTTTCGTTGTCGGATTTTGGTCGAGCGAATCGAGAGTTTGGCGGATCAATTCAATCAGGTCATCACCGTATTGTTCGATCGTTGCTGGTCCAACACCAGAAATGGATTTCAGTTGTGTTGTCGTGTTGGGAGATGATTCTGAGATTCTTTCGATTGTCGCATTCGTTAGCACACGATACGCGGGGATTCCGAGTGCTGCAGATATTTTGCGACGCCAACGTTTCAGCCGCTCCAGCAGTTCTGCTTCGGTTTCGGATCGATTCTCCGTCTCATCTGCTTCGTCAGCTTGCCCCGCCGAATGGGTTTGTACGTCTCTGGACTCAATCGATTTCGTGGCACGAGCCAATTGTTGCGCCAGTGGAGTCGGCATGGTCAAACTAGCCGGTACCGGCTCGTGCTCCAGCATCACCCGCCTACCGATTTCGGTCATCTGGACAGTGGGGCGACGCTGGTCGACTTCCTTTTGCTCGACTAGACCTGCTTGGGCAAGGCAGTCAATCACATCGGCCACAGCGGTTTGTTTCATCGCCGACAGCAGCCCATAGGTGCTAAGTCGATGTAATTTCCATTGCTGCAGTTTCTTGCTTTTGGACCCACACAGCATTTGCGCCACCAACTGCTTTCCAAATCGCCCGTGCATTCTCGTCACACCACTGAGAACAACTCGAACACCTCGGACTAAGTCAGCTTGGTTGACGTTCTCTGGTGCTCCAGCGACGGCGATGTGTGTCCCCGATTTCAGTGCTGCATCTTGCGGTTTACATCGGTCACACGATCCACAGCGTTGGGAGGTGGTTTCGCCAAAGTACCGCAAGATCACCAATTGCCGACACATTTGGCTGCGGGCAAATCCGATTACGGATTCCAGTTTTTCGAATTCGGCTGCTTTGCGTTTTTCGAGTTCTTCAAAGTCGATTTCAAGTTCGTCGAACGTCAGATCCCGTTGAAGAAAATGAACAGCTCGACCCCGAAATGGTGGCACAAAATCGAACGATCTCAATCGCTTCAACTCTCGTAGAGTTCGAGAGAGCTGGTTCCGATCGATTTTGGCGAGTTCAGCCAATCGTTTTGGTTTGACAAACACATCTTCCCCACGCCGTTTCCCGACCACTTTTTCAACGGCTTGCATCACTCGACGACGGAGTTTGGCTTCTTTGGGTAGGAAGTCCAGCATGGTGGCTGCATTGCTGTCGATGCGGACCATGGCGTAGTTAGCGTTGCTGTCCAGACGTCGAAGCACACCCGCCTTGGCAAGCAGCGTTTCGGAGGTGCCAATAGCTTCGGAACCCTCTTTGACATCAATCGCCGCACGCACTTGATCGAGTGTCAATTCGATGGGATCTTCCTCTCGATTCACCAGGAATTCATAAACTTTGCGAACGGTTTCTCTCGCCGGATAGCGGTTTTCAATAAAGAACTCTTGTAAATACCGATCACTGTAGGAAAACAAGAGGCGACAGTCGCTGGTTTGGCTGTCGCGTCCAGCGCGACCGGCCTCCTGGTAATAAGCTTCCAGAGTGCCGGGCATGTTGTAGTGAATCACAAACCGGATATCGGCTTTGTCGATTCCCATGCCAAAGGCGTTTGTGGCAACGATTGCTGACAATTTGCCTGCCATGAAATCGTCTTGAACTCGCCTTCTCTGATCGGCGTCCAGCCCAGCGTGGTAAACACCTATCGGTCGCCGTATCTTTTCCGGCAACCAATCGGCTAGCTCCTCGCAGCGTTTGCGTGTCGCGGCATAGATGATTCCCGCACCGGTTTGCTCGCGAAGATACTCAATCAGTTGCTCGTCTTTCTCACGATCCGATTTCGCTTGCCCAACCGAGAATCGCAGGTTGTCACGGGAAAAACCGGTTACGAAGATTTTCGGTTCTTGCAGCTTTAACAAACCCGAGATGTCTTGCCGAACCATTGGGGTGGCAGTCGCCGTTAATGCAATGGTTTGAACATTATTCAAATAGCGTTTGCGGAATTGGCCCAAGCGTGCGTAATCGGGACGGAAGTCATGCCCCCACTCACTGACGCAGTGTGCCTCATCCACTGCCAATAAGGTGACGTTGGCTGCGGCGACGGCTTCCAAGAACCGCCCATTACGTAGTCGCTCGGGGGCCACATACACGAGGTCGAGTGAGCCGGCGGATAGCTTTCGCATCACGTCGGCTTGTTCGTGTGCCGTGAGCGTGCTGTTGATTAGACGAGCGTCGATACCCAGCTTTTGGAGGGTGTCGACTTGGTCCTTCATCAACGCGATCAGGGGGGACACCACAATCGTGGTGCCTTCGCGAGCGAGACTCGGCAACTGGTAGCAAAGACTCTTGCCACCGCCTGTTGGCATCACACACATCACATCCTGGCCGCTCGCGACAGCGTCAACCACCTCGCGCTGTCCCGCGCGAAAGTCGGTCAGTCCGAATCGCGACAGCAGCGTCGCTGGGTCCGCTTTGTCGACCATGACGTTAGAATCCAATGATACTCCCCGAGAGGCGCGGCTAATTGCTACCGCCTACCAACCCAGGATTATACGTCTGTGTTGCATTCTTCCACACCGGTCCACACGGGAATCTAAGCGTGAAAGCAATTGTTCTTGATAACGGGGGATTGGCATACCGTGAAAATCATCCAGAACCAGTGCCTCAGCAAGGCGAAGTACTGGTGGATGTGATTCAAGCTGGGATCTGCGAAACCGATCTGCAACTTGCCCGCGGATACATGGGTTTTTCGGGTGTGTTGGGGCACGAATTTGTCGGAGTTGCACGCACCGGTGCGATGGCAGGACGTCGGGTTGTGGGAGAGATCAATTGCAACTGTGGAGTTTGTGCGAGTTGTCAATCCGGCCTTGGAAATCATTGCCCCAATCGGACCGTGGTCGGAATTGATCGGCACGACGGTGCTTTTGCGGAGCGTTTAGCAATCCCGGAGAGTTGTTTGCATGCGGTGCCCGATTCAGTCAACGACGATCAAGCTGTTTTAGCGGAACCTTTGGCTGCAGCTCTGCAGATCGGTGAACAAATTGATCTGACAGCGGTAAAGCACGCGGCGGTGCTTGGAGACGGTCGGCTCTCCTTGTTGATTGCATCAACGTTGGCCCGATCGGTCCCCCATTTGTGGGTTGTTGGAAAACATACGGAAAAACTCGAACGTTTTGAGCGACGCGGTATCTCGACGATGCAACTGGAGCAGGCGGGTCCTGAAAAGTCGTTTGATCTGGTTGTGGAGGTAACCGGTTCGCCATCTGGGCTTCCGCTCGCGTTGAACTTGGTGCGGCCGCGGGGAACAGTTGTGGTGAAAACTACCGTTGCAGCCGACCATCACATGTCGCTCGCTGCAGTCGTGATTGATGAGATTCAAATCATTGGGTCGCGCTGCGGTCCGTTTGCTCAGGCAATCAATGTTTTAACAAATCACCAAGTCGACGTGGCTGACTTCATTACGCATCGATTTCGTCTTGCCGATGTTAAGCAAGCGATGCAAATGGCGGTCGACCCGAAGGCGTTAAAAGTGGTCTTTGAAATCGGGAGTTCGTGATGGAAGATGAAGGAACTTATCTTTGTGACAGTTGCGGAGAGGAGATCGTAATTCCCCTCGATCCGGCAGCCGGCAGTCGCCAAGATTACACGGAGGATTGTCCGGTTTGTTGTCATGCCAGTGTGATTCACGTGGATTGGGATGAAGATGGGCCGCGTGTTTGGGCCGAGCCCGAACAGGATCGGTTTTAAACTTCGCAGCACAGATCTCGTCTAGATAGTGATTGCATGTTGAGGCTGACCGAAGTACAGGTTGACCGCATCGTTTCTAAGCGACGGGGTATCGCGTTGGCAGGCGTCGTTACTTGGGCGTACTTTTATTTGGTGCCACGAGGTTGGAAGTGCGGCCTCTTTTCCGGATTCATGCTGTTCTCTCTCGCGCTCTATGGGTTTTGCTTTCGAAGATGGCGTACCGAGCCAGGTCTGTGGATGCTCGGTTGTTTACTGACCATTT
Source organism: Planctomycetota bacterium (assembly GCA_036339635.1). Lineage (GTDB taxonomy): Bacteria > Planctomycetota > Planctomycetia > Pirellulales > Pirellulaceae > Rubripirellula. The sequence continues at coordinate 14,125 of JAYZAR010000079.1, forward strand.
TTTAACGCCATGTTGGATTTTTTTTTGAGTCCATGTGTCTGCGAGGACTCTTTTAAAAACCATTCATGAATCTGATTGGTCAGCCGATCAATTGGAGGCATTTTCGAAACTATGTGGACGCGGTCGTCGCGATGTTTTTGATTGCAGTCACCGTAAAGTTCGCGTAAAGCGTGATGATCGAAAACTGGAATCGAACGCGACCGGGCAAGCCCCCACAGGGACCGAAATCGCCTGTCACCTTTTAGTCGAACCCGATGGACTTGGTATGGGGAAAACGGTTTTCTTCTTCTAGAACGGATCTCTTGGTCCAGCTTTTTATGTGGCCGTACTTGATCGAGTTCTGATGGACGATCACGTTTTTTGAGAACTTGCAGAACTGAGAATTCGTCGATCTTAACACCTGTTCAAGCAGGAGGGTGCAATTGGGACTGCTGGCATCCACTTGGAGAAACTTTCGATGCGGAAGCGTATTTCCGCTCTGTAGCGTGTTCGAAGACTTTCTTTCCATATCTAACAAGTGTTGCCGGTGCATTTGGATTACCGGATGAGAATGAGGCTTGCGGACTGCTTACCGAGGTCCAAGTTCACGGGATTGTGGTAGCGGTTTGGGTCAGCGAAATCGTCTTCAATACCCAGTTTTATGTTTACCGAGGCGAGGCTGTTTCGGATTTGGAAAAAGTGCTAATGATAGCTAGAGGTTCCCGAGCTTTTCGCCGTTCGGTTGTGTGAGACGCGGTCGGATGCTTTATTTACGAAGATGTTAGATGCCTCTCTCTCAGCCGGTGGGAAGGGGAAAGAACGTCGGGGGTTTACGAACGTTATCCTCGCTTCTTTTTTCGCCGGCCTCAGAAAATCGATCTCACTCGATACCAACCTCCCTACAGCGTGTGTGAAAATTTTTATGAATAGGCACAATCAACAAGCGGATGTCACGCGAGTGCATCTGCGGGGGTGGTACGCGATGGTTCTCGGCCCCGTGGTTGGTGCGGCGATTGGTTTGCCCGCGTTCTGGCAAGGTAACGCTGGTTTTGCAGGATCGATGGTCGGACTGTTTGCGGCTATCGGCATGATTGCAGGTTTTGGCTTGTGTGTTTGCGACTGGTGGTTTGGGCGAACCAAGTCGGGAAAAGATTGAGGTCAGGCGGTTCCGCGCACTTCTGATTGGCCGCCACTTGAAAATCGTTTTGAGTTGTCATTCTTGATGATGGACACTCACTTGCTCGCTGTCTTGCAACATTGGATGAGCGTTTTGTTTCGCTAGCAAAAAATCGTTGAAAACGGTAAGAAAAGTTGAGGGTAATTTGCTTGACACTAAATAATGCGATCGTTAAAACCTGTGCGTCGTTGATCGAGCAGGTTAGCGATAACACCAATTCGATTGCGTGCTTAGCACGCGCCTGAGTGACATAAGGGGGCAATTATGGAACTCACTCACAGGATATATTTCTATCTCTGCTGTCACCTGCTGGCGTTTTCCAGTTCTCTTGGTGGTGGCGAACCATGCGACACGATGCCGTCGGTTCAGGTGCGTCTTATTCCGCAGGTATCGCGTCTGTTCTTTGGTTCGTGTTTGGTCAATCAACCCTTCCGGCGCACGATATTGCTAACGAACCGCACAGGTTCCGCTTGGACGATTCGTAAAATCGAAACAGACTGCGGTTGCTTATCGGCCGTAGCTAACAAAATGACCTGTGCGGCGGGCCAAGACGTGCAATTGGATGTGCACTTGGCCGCTGCAAACAAGCTCGCAAAGTTGCGGCGATCGGTGAGGATTTATTTCGAGACCGTTGATAGGCCGCTGGTGCTGAATTTAGATGTATCGGTGACTGGACCAATCCACCTGGAACGAACTGTGTTTGAGGTGCAATCAAAAAAACTGTGCCTGGAAATTGTCGGTAAAAAGACACGGCCAGGTATCAACATCGAGGCTCTATTTAGTGGACGTGGCGGTTTTTTGGTGAATGGTCAAGTCAATCAAGATGACCGTTTTTTTCGTGTCTTGATCCAGCCACTACACGGGTTTGGGACTTTCAGTGATCTTCTTCGTATCCGTTATGAAGATCAAAACACACACCTGCAAATTGTCGATGTGCCAATTGAATTACGGTGTGTCGAGAAGATTCGCTTCTTGCCTTCAACGGTCGTGATGCAACGCGAAGACGGTTCTTGGGTAGGGAAAACACGGATGGTTCTGTCTCCCGAAGCGAAGTTCATCGATTTGAAAACCATCAGTTTTGTATTCGCAGGTGCCAATCCCGATTTGGGAGCCGAGCGTTGTGAAGCCAGAATTCAACCATTGTCCGCCGTTCTGTCAGTTGTGAAGTTGACGGTGCCGGATGATGGTCAACAAAACATGCCCCGTTTCGTTGAGATCAAGGATCGGAATGGATCCTTGCTTGGAAAACTTCATCTCTCAAGATTGGGGCAGACAAATGGCAATGACTAAAACTCGATTCTTCTCAGCACTCTTGTCGATGATATTGTTGACGCGTCCCATCTACGCCGGCGAACCGCGTGATCCAATTTTACCTGCTGAAAGTCCTTTTGATTGGCAATGCACTTATCCATTCACAGAAACGAATTGCGGTGAGGTGATTGCAAGTTGGGCGGAAGATTACCTGGATGATCCTTCGGACGTCAGTGAGGATGTGGTTGGGTGTGGCCAATGCACGGCGATTTACGCGACGGATTGGAATGGCGATCAATGGACAGTCGGATATCGTTGCAAAAATCGCCGTGGTTACGAAGTCGTCGCGGAAGATCTGGAATCTAAGATACCGCTCTACCGCAAGGGTGATTCCAAGCAAGGCTGGGCTGTCGAAGATTGGGCAATGTTCCCATGCGTGCGTACGTGGCAATGTTACGACGGGTGTACTTGGGACCGCGGGCAACCAGCGTGTTTTGTGGTAAGGGTAGTTAGTGTCGGACGGTTTCAACCGGTGCTAGGGGAACCCTGTGATCGGCAGGGAGGCGTCGGTCCAGATGTGGTTCAGTATCCCGAGGGAACGTCAGGTTTCGATCCGGAAAATCCTTTCGGACTTGAGCTCGAATCGGCGACAGAACCGAAATCACTCGTGCCCGACGATATGGGTACCGGTAGTCGTTGGTATTGAAACGTCGGCAACCTGTTTGACCGCATCGCTCGATGTGATGTTTGTCACTGTTTGCAACTTGCAGATTCGGGTGACCGCAAACGACTCAGCGGCGCCCGACGTGCTCGCATCTTTGTGCTGCAGTGATTCGTGCTGTGTGTCTTCGTGCTGCGTGCCTTGTGCTGTTTGTCTTGTTAGCAGTGCGTTTGCGCTCGATGTCGAAGTCACTGAGGTCGAGGCTCCTCCATCGAGTTAACGACCAAGCGTCTGTTTTTATTAATTACGTTACGAGAGGTTTTTAGTCATGGTCCTTTGCGCTTGTCGCGGTTACGCGTGTTGGTTTTGCGGATTTCTTATGACGCTGTCGCTTGGTTTTGCTGCGGAGAGGAAGCTATTGGATTTCGAGATCGATGTTGCAAAGTTGGAACCCGTGACACCGGAAATGAAGCATGCAATTCAAGGTTGTCTGATCGATCTCGAAGCGACGCCGCTCCTTGTTCAACGGTTAGCTGTTGTGGTCACCGGCGAAGTGTTTACGGGTGGTAGGATCGAGGGAAAAGAGGCGGTGAGCGCAAAGCAGTTTGCGTTTGGTTGGGTGACGCAAGCGGGTACAAAGAATCAGAGAGTGATTTTTCAAGATGCAAGTTTGCTGAATCCGGTGCTGCGGGATCGTGATGGACAGCGATATGTCCAGTCGAGCGCAAATTCTTTCGATCAATTGAAGCGAGGTGGTGAGTATTTTGAGGCAAGGGGACCAAAGCGATACCCGATATCTCGAAAGCCGCGATTGGCACCTCTATTTAAAGTCTCAGGCGTCTTCTATCCGACCACTGCAACTACTGCCACGGCAACGGAATGGTATCGTGGCAGCGCTGCGAACCCACTCGCAGCACGTGTGGAAATTGAGCGGCTTGTAAACAGTTATCAGGAGGGCAAAAAAACGATCGCCGAGTTTTATTACCAATCGAACGAAAACGCCGTTCTGCACCGTTTTCTCGTCTTTGAGGGCGGCGTTCCTATACAGGTCGAGGATCGAATGGCAATGAGCAGTCCAGGTCGCTTTCGTTTGGTCCGTTTGCTGCAGCCGAAGTCGGCTGATTGGGAGCAGATGAAGCGGACGCGAGAGGCTGCAGTCCCTGTTGCCCGGACACAAACCAAATGGAAAATACTTCAAGCCGATTTGCAGGTGCCGATTGAGATTCGTAGCAGAACGATCAACGGGCCTCATGCGATGGAGTTCGTCGCAAACTGTGTCTGGTTGGCCAATGAAAAAATCAAACCGGTCGTGTTTGAGCCAACCTCAGTTGGGACGTTAACACCGCTGCAGTTGATCGATTGAAATCGGCAGAGAGCTTGCACAAATGCAGGCCAACCAAGTTGCTGTGTCAAAGCGTGAAAGGTGTTATCAGGGTGAACCAAGTTGTCGCATCACCCGTTGGACGATCTGTTCGATGGTCTCAGGTGGAAGTGCGACGGATTTGTCTAAGCCGGCAACTTCGGAGACGAGTGCGTCGATTTCACGCTGTGTTCTCGCCACGGCGTCACGTTGTTGTTCACTAAGTGGTACGCGACCGGGGCCGAGATTCCAGCCACGTGATCTTGCACCAGCGCGAAAACCTTCGGGGAATTCACCCAGCGAGATCATCGCGTCAAAGAGTGGCAATAATTGGTACTGCAGACGCATCGCTTCTCGATGGTTGCCGGTGATCACATTTCGGTGCACGGCTCGAGTGAGTTCGGGTACGACACCGCTTGTTGCGTTGGTGCCGCCATCGGCGCCGGCGATGAGCATTGGGGCGAGAGCCGCATCCCACCCGGTAAGAAACGAGAAATCGTCACGCATCGGGCGGATTGCCGAGATCATCCGCATCATGTTAGGGAGATCGCCGCTACTGTCCTTGATCCCGATCACCCGAGGAAATTCAGACGCAAGTCGAACGACGGTTTCGACATCAATGGGTGAGGCGAATAGAGGAATGTTGTAAAGCGTGACATCGACCGAAACATGTTCGGCGATTTCGCGAAAGTATGCATACACACCTTCGCTCGTCAGTCTGTAATAGAAGGGTGCCACGATGGCGACAGCTCGCACACCCATATCGCCATAGGCATTGCAGGCTTCGATCGTTGCTTTGACGTTCGCCTCGGCGGCGCCGGCGAGCACTGGGACTCGACCATCGGCCTGTTCCACGACAATCTGAACGATTCGACGTCGTTCCTCGGCAGTAAACCGGACAAACTCGCCGGTGCTGCCATTGGGGTAGATACCGTCGACGCCTCGGTCAATCAACCAATCGACGTAGCCACGCAATCGTTCTTCGTCGATTCGTCCCGCTGCATCAACTGGAGTGATATTCGGGGTTAGGATTCCAGTGATTCTGTCTGCCATCAGGAGCCGTCTTAAATGAGGGAAGCGATTACGAGTGCAACCACACTCATCAGCTTCAATAGAATATTTAAGGAAGGCCCGGACGTATCTTTGAAGGGGTCGCCCACGGTATCACCAACCACAGCGGCTTTGTGAGCATCGCTACCTTTGGTCAGCATCTGGCCGTTCACCTCGAAACCCTCTTCGATCATCTTCTTGGCATTGTCCCAAGCGCCACCAGCATTGGATTGGAAGAGAGCCATCAAGACACCACTGACCGTAACACCGGCAAGTAAACCGCCGAGCATCAGTGCATTGGTGTTTCCGCCCAAGCCAAACATAGAGGGGAGGAATCCAAAGCCGACGGGTACGAGGATCGCAACCAAGCCGGGCAAGACCATCTCGCGAATCGACGCTTTGGTCGAAATTTCAACGCACTTACCGTATTCGGCTTTGCCATCTGCTGCTTGGAATGTCGCCTGATCGGCTTCCGACCAATCTTCGAATTCCTTACCGTCATTCTTATTCATAACATTCAACGCCGCTTTCAATTCGGGGATGTCCTTGAATTGTCGGCGGACCTCTTCGATCATCGACATTGCTGCTCGCCCTACGGCGTTCATCGAAAGTGCGGAGAATAAAAAGGGCAGCATTCCACCGACGAACAGGGATGCCATCACATAGGGGTTCGTGATGTCGATCGCACCGATTTCGGTGTTAGGGTGCGTGGCGTTGTATGCGGTGATGAAGGCGGCGAAGAGTGCCAGAGCTGTGAGTGCGGCTGAGCCAATGGCAAATCCCTTCCCGATCGCCGCGGTGGTATTGCCGACTGCGTCCAGTTTATCCGTTCGTTCCCGGACTTCACTGGGCAATTCAGACATCTCCGCGATACCGCCCGCGTTATCTGAAATTGGTCCGTATGCATCTACCGCCAACTGGATGCCAGTGTTGGATAGCATGCCGACTGCAGCAATCGCGATCCCATACAAACCGGCCAGCGAATAAGCGCCAATGATGGCTGCGGCGATGATCAGGATTGGGATCGCAGTCGACATCATGCCGACGCCGACACCAGAGATGATGGTCGTCGCCGAGCCGGTCACCGATTGTCGAACGATTGATTTGACCGGCGGGGTTCCCGTTCCGGTGTAGAACTCGGTGATTTTACCAATCCCAAGGCCGGCCCCGAGCCCAAACAAGATGGCAAAGAACACGCCATTACTGGTGTACTCAAATTCTTCATGGGTCCAACTCTCAGGCAACATGAAACGGATGATGGCGTAGGTTAGAACCAGCAAAATTGCAGCTGATCCCAATTCGCCCATATTCAGAGCATGGTGAGGGTTTCCCCCTTCTCTGACCTTTACTAAGAACGTTCCAAGGATTGACGTCAGTATTCCCACTCCGGCGAGAATGAGAGGAAGTAAAACAGCCGAGAGGCCATAAAAACTGTCCATTTCACCGCCGCTGAACATCTCAAAAAACGCGGCACCCAGCACCATGGTTCCGATGATTGACCCAACATAGGATTCAAACAAGTCAGCTCCCATGCCCGCGACATCACCAACGTTGTCACCGACATTGTCGGCAATCGTCGCCGGGTTTAGCGGATGGTCTTCTGGAATCCCTGCTTCTACCTTTCCGACCAAGTCGGCTCCCACGTCCGCGGCCTTGGTATAGATACCACCACCAACTCGTGCGAACAAAGCGATGGACGATGCTCCGAAGGAGAAGCCGGTCAAAATGGTGATCACTCTCATCAGGCTGGGTTCAGTATCGAGGCCGAACATGCTCGCGTAGACGACAAATAGGGCGCTTAATCCAAGCACACCCAGCCCAACAACTCCCATACCCATCACCGAGCCACCGGCGAAGGCAACTTCCAAGGCTTGGCCGAGGCCTGTTTGAGCAGCATTGGTGGTCCGAACGTTGGCTTTTGTGGCAACCTTCATCCCGATGAATCCCGCTAGCCCGGAGCAAACGGCTCCAAAGCCGAACGAAAGTGCGATCAAGGGGGAGGATTTGTCTCCTTGTGTCGAACCGCCATAGCCCAGCAAGATTGCGACAAGAACGACAAAGATCGCGAGGATCGAGTACTCGGCTTTCAGGAACGACATCGCCCCTTCAGTAATATTTTGGGCTATCCGAGCCATCTTGTCACCGCCAACCGGCTGTTGGGCAACCCAGGACGATCTCCAAAAAGTGTAAAGCAGTCCAGCGATTCCGAACAACGGAATGATATAGGAAATCAACGGAATACCTGTGTTTTGCAGGGTAGTTACCGTCTCGCTATTTTCTGCTTCTATGGTAGCAACCTCAGATGCAGGACTTACCTCGCTGGGGGCGTTGGTGGACGCCGTTTCGGCCCCGGCCTGAGCATCCTGCTGGGCGACTGCTAACGCAGGAGAAAGCGTGATCGCGACGAATACGAGCAAAGTCCAAATGAGAGGTTTGATAAACGCCAGCATGTTGTGTTTTCCTTCGCCACAAGTTTTGGCAACCGCGAGCGGGTTATACGAACTGTGAGGGTCTAAAGTAAATCTAGGGGGGCAGGCATTATGGGCGAAATTTGCGGGTCTTGGGTATACCGCTTCAACCTGTTCCCCCGGAAAGGACCGGAAACGGAAATAAAGTATTGCGCTTTGGGTCAAATATTGCTGCCTTGCTCTGGGTCGTGATCCCAACTTTGCCGTTTGATGTTCACAGGGCTCAGTGACAACTCGTCTCGACGAAATCCGTTTGATTGACCGCCGGTGGGGTGGGAACTAAAATGACGCTTCTCGTCATACTCTTCTTAAACGTCAACCACACCTTTACTTACACCAGGTAGGAATCGGTGACATGTAAGGCTGGACGTCCAGTAAAGTTGCTGCTGAGCATTGCTTCGTAGCACTGATCCAATCCCCACTAGGCTTGTGATGCCACCGGAAGAATCAATTCGGGCTGAAGCATCAACCGTTCATCGAAACGGTGGCGGTGATGACTTGAATTCGAAAGTTTCCGATGCCGACGTGGAGCAAATTGCTCAGGCTAAGACCGTGATTCGAGGTTCTTCACGGGCAAACCAGCCGCTTGGTCGAACGGGGCGAATGAATCAATCGCCAGCCGAAGTCTCACAGGTCCTTTTGGGCCAATGCCTGAATCACTTTCGGCTTGAGGAGCTGATCGGCGGCGGAGGAATGGGGGCGGTGTTTCGCGCCCATGATGAGAAATTGGATCGGACGGTCGCGATCAAGGTGATCCCGTTTGTTCGCGATGACGCTGATTTGCAGAGGCGGTATCGCAACGAGGCCCAAAGTGCAGCCAAGCTGGATCATCCCCGAATTGCGAGAGTCTTTGACGCAGGTGTCCAAGATGAGTGGCATTACATCGTTTTCGAATACATCGAAGGAACCAATATCCGTGATCTGGTAAGTCACAACGGTGTGCTGTCGATTGACGAAGCAGTCTTTTACACCTGCCAGCTCGCCGACGCACTCCAGCATGCTGCCGATCGGGGTATCGTCCACCGCGACATCAAGCCTTCGAATGTGCTGATTGGCGAAGGAGGCAAAATCAAGCTTGTCGATATGGGTTTGGCTCGCTCCGATAGTTTGGATCTCAGTGAGGACATGACGGCAAGCGGTGTCACGCTCGGGACCTTTGATTACATTTCTCCCGAGCAGGCACGTGATCCCCGAGATGCCGATTTGCGAAGCGATCTCTACTCGCTTGGTTGCACCTTGTATTTCATGGTTACGGGGCAACCGCCTTACCCAGGCGGGACGATGCTTCAAAAACTACTCAGCCACGGCAATTCGCCGCCGCCGAACCCGAGTGTTCTTCGCTCCGAGGTCAGCGAGAATCTGAGGGCGGTCATCCAGAAAATGTTGGCCAAGAATCCAAGTGATCGGTATCAAATTGCTGGTGATTTGATCGCCGATTTACGTGAGGTTGCAGTCCGAGATGGGCTAATTCGCAGTCGAACTCTCGGCCCCGTGACGATTACCGAACCGAACATCTTGCTGCGATGGTTGGAGCAGCATGGGCCGTGGGTTATCGCTGTCACGCTGCTGCTGGCCATTGGCGGCTGGTTACATTTGGACTCCACCGCGAGTCGCCAGGACATCATTGTGCCGGTGTCAGCAGTGCGACCTTGGAGCGGCTCGATTGCGGCGGCCCCGTCTGATGAAATGGAAGAAACGATTGTTCCACAAGAACCAGCGCCGCCAGTTAGCGATGCGGAAACAAACACACCGCCACAATCGTCGGGCCGTTTCGATTCGACAGCAGAGTCTCAATTCAGTGAAATGACCCAACAGGGGGCACTGAATTCGGATGGGCAACTGGATTCCCCGAGCGAACTAAAGTCCCCGGGCGATCTGGGGTCCCCGAGCGATCTGGAGTCCCCGAGCGATCTGGAGTCTGCGAGCGATCTGGAGTCTGCGAGCGATCTGGAGTCTGCGAGCGATCTGGAGTCTGCGGGCGATGTGGAGTCTGCGGGACAACAGGAGGCACGATCCGAACACCAGTCTTCCGGCGAACTGGACTCAGCGAATTACCTCGGGATT
>JAYZAR010000080.1:0-3141 GCA_036339635.1 Planctomycetota bacterium
CATGCCCCAGATTGTTTTTGTGCATAGCTCACCGACGTAAAACTGCAAGTCTGGTGCGTTAAGATCACGCCGCCAACAGGCAAGGAAGTTTTTTAAGTTGTCACCGTAGTTTGCCATGTAGTCTTCGTTGAACATGTCATTCTCGCCCTGATGCCACATAAATCCTTCTAGGCGATATTTGATTCCGCGCTGATCCAAATCAGAGAGTGCATCTCGTATCCAATTCAAGGCTAGGGGGTACATTTCGAAGCCGATTGGATCGTCTGGATTCCAGTCACCACCGAGGTGAGTTCCGCCAGCGGCGACTTTTATGATGGCGAGGGGTCCCTTTGTGTTCCGTGTCACCTCGCGGGCAAAGCTTAGTTCAGGACCGACGATGTTGTTGACCGGTTGTAGGTCAATCCAACCTTCGGATTTGGTTTTGTTTTCGCGTCCCAGGCAGTACGAAAAACGTACTTTCGTTTGAGGTGCCTCGAGTCCACTGAACGGTGGGAACCGTTTGATGTCTTTGACCTTTGAATCTGATCCGACCATGTTTGACTGGCCAGCAAAAATGAAGACGCGAACCGTTTGGTCATCTTGAGCGGAGAGATTGCCGGACAACGCAACCGGAAACAATAGTAGTAATCGCACAAGCGATGGCCGCATAAAAATCATTCGTCAACCTCGAAAGACGGGAGAAAGTAACATGATGTCGGATCAAGAATCATAAGGCGAAATGAGAGTTGCCACGGGACACAGATTCACTTTGTGGGTTGCTCGTGAGTTGTTTCATGTGTTGGTTCGGTCTCTTCATTAAATTTATCGTCATCAGGTGATCGTCATGAGTGTGCCGGCGGAAATGATCGCAGCCAGCAGGATCACCTTTGCGCATCCGCTCCCGGTAGCCTTCACTCCCAATTGGCTCATCAGGTTCTCGATGGCCCACTTTGATTCCGTGAGTGAAGCAACATTTTTTTTCGTTGTGGATTTTCATGGCCGCCAGCTTGTTGCCCCGTTGGGTCGCGTCTAGGATTCGATCGATCTGCTGAACCTTGATGGTCTTTTCGGTGAGCGTGGATGCAGACGTGTTGTTCGGCTGAGTTTTTTTCGCGTCGACCACGGAGCAAGCGGTCCATCCCCTGTTAAATTTGACAGCGGCAAGTTGTCCGCGTGCTCGAAATTTACCAAGCAACGTCGCTTTGGTTCGAGGACCGTTCATCAGACACCGGAATCGTCGCTCAATCGTTCGGTGGTGAATCTCGATTTGCTTTGGATTGTACTGGGTCACGCCCGCTGCCGGTTTGCACAACGCACGGTTTCAAAGCCCGTTAAGATTGTGTCAGCCGAGGTTTGTGTTTTCGTCGCTTTTGCTTGGCTGCGATTTTTCGCGTTTTGACTGCCGGCACAGTGAGGTTGATTGGTTTTTGATCGGATTTGTTTGCGTGTGGTTTCTGACGCGTCCTTTGGAATGGTATGCAGTCGAGAGGTAAGCGATTCGTCTACAATGCGGAGAGTAGACGGCATCGTTAGCTTTCCCGAATGATTGACAGATACATGACGTTTTTGATCAAAGTCTTTGCCTGTGTGTTGGCGTGTTTCGGCGTTTGTCTAGTTCATGCCGCCGACAATTCGCTTCCGAATGTCATTTTTGTGCTTGCCGATGATCTTGGGATCGGGGATTTGCAGCCCACGAATCCGGACTGCAAGATCAAGACACCAAACTTACAGCGAATGGCTAACGAGGGGCTGACTTTCTTGGATGCCCATTCCTCGAGTTCGGTCTGCACACCAACTCGATATGGACTTTTGACAGGGCGTTACAACTGGCGATCTCGGCTGGCTCGGGGTGTCTTGAGTGGCGCCAGTGACCACCTAATTCCGCGCGATCGCGAAACGGTTGGGCACCTGATGCAGCGAGCCGGGTACCACACTCAAATGATTGGGAAATGGCACCTCGGCTGGGACTGGGCGCGATTGAAGAAGGCCGTGGACGGAAAAAAACCGCAGCCGGGGGATATCGATTTCACGAAACCGGTCCTTAATGGTCCAGACATCAATGGGTTTGATGGCTATTACGCTCATTGTGGTTCATTGGATATGCCACCCTATGTCTGGGTAGATACCGGTCACATCACGGCGATTCCGGAGGGTGAGGAAGGTGTTACGTCGAAAGAAGATCCTTATGGCTGGTATCGCCGTGGGCCGATCAGTCCCGATTTTGAAATCGAGCAGGTGTTGCCTCATTTGTTTGATAAGAGCATGGGGCATATCAAACAGCACGCTATCGAGGCAAAGCAGGGTAAGCCTTTCTTCTTGTACCTTGCGTTGCCTGCCCCGCATACGCCAATCGTTCCCGTGCCTCCCTTCAAAGATGCCAGCCAGATCAATCCCTATGCCGATTTTGTGATGCAGGTTGATCATCACATGGGACAGTTGCTCCGCACTCTGAAGGAAGCTGGGATTGATGACAACACATTGGTATTTTTCTCAAGCGACAACGGTTGTTCGCCGCAAGCCAATTTCAAAACCTTGCAGGAATACGGGCATGCGCCAAGTGCTGGGTTCCGCGGCCACAAAGCTGACATCTACGAGGGTGGGCACCGGGTTCCACTCATTGTGCGATGGCCTGGAAGGGTAGCATCTGGGAAAACCACCACATCGCTCGCCTGCTTGACCGACTTGTACGCCACCTTGCGGGAGATCACAGGGCAAGCAGCCGAGGATCGGGGTGGCGAAGATTCGTTCAGCTTATTGCCCACATTTGATGGTGTTGGGAAAACCGACCGGCAGAACCTCGTCAGTCATTCCATTGGAGGATCCTTTTCGATTCGGGAGGGCGACTGGAAACTTTGTCTATCGGCAGGTAGCGGGGGATGGAGTGCGCCCCGCGAAACGGACGCGAAAAAACAGAAATTACCACCACTGCAACTGTATAATCTGGACTCGGATCGGGGTGAGCAAAAGAACCTAATTTCTGAGCAGCCGAAGAGAGTTGATTCCTTGCTAATTTTGTTAAACAAATTGGTCGAGCAGGGTCGCAGCACAGACGGTACGCCCGTCTCGAATGATCGAGAAGTGACGTTCTTGCCGAAAGAGGTTTCGCTGCCTAAAACACAATAACTTTACTTCAGTATCAGACTAAATTTGATGATTGGTATT
>JAYZAR010000081.1:0-4621 GCA_036339635.1 Planctomycetota bacterium
CGATCGACGTGTCGCATTCACCAATTGGCTCACTTCTCCCGATAACCCGCTGTTTGCCAAGATTGAAGTTAATCGCATTTGGGCCCAACTGAATGGCCGTGGCATCGTTGAACCGTTTGACGATTTTCGAGATTCCAATCCACCCGCGAACGGCCCCTTGTTAGATGCGCTCGCGAAGGACTTTGTTAACAGTGGCTACGATAGGCGGCACATCATTCGCACCATCCTGATGAGTAACACCTATCAGGCCACTTCAACAGCCAATGACTTCAATTCGTCCGATCTCAAGTATTTTTCGCACTATTCGCCCAGGATGCTTACCGCCGAGCAACTTGTTGACGCATTGGGTAATGTGACAGGCAAACCGAAGCATTTTTTCGGTGTTCCCAAAACGACGAAAGCAACCTGGATTCCAGCCCCCGACTTGAAACCACACGACCGAGGAAAGATCGGAGATATTGAATTTCTCAAGGTCTTTGGACAACCTGAACGACAAAGTGCCTGTGAATGCGAACGAGCTAAGGATGTAAGTCTCGGTCAAGCCTTGGAGTTATTGAATGGCAAGACGGTGCATGACATGCTCACCGCGAAAGATAATCTGCTGCACCTCAGTGTCGCTAACGGAATGGAACCAGCCGAAGTGATTAAGCACCTCTATCGCCGAGCTCTTGCGCGAGAAGCCACCAAAGCGGAATTGGAGGTTCACCTTAGGTACATTGAATCACATGATGACATGTCAAAAGCGATCGAAGACACCTGCTGGGCAATCATGAATCGGAATGAATTCCTTTTTCAACACTGATCATCAATCCATGTATTTTTGCCTCTGCAGATTACCGCTTGCGCTCGTGCCCCTCTTTACAATCTGGGGCACCGCTTGTGGTGAAGATTTACCAGCGAACCAAACGATTAGCTTCTCATCACAGGTTGCACCAATTTTGCAAACGCGCTGCGTTGCCTGCCACGGAGAAAATTTGGCTGAATCGGATTATCGAATGGATTCATTCGCAGCACTGGTCGCCAAAACGTCCAGCGATCAGCCAGCTGTGGTGCCGAGTAAAGCGAAGAACAGTGAACTCTACCAGCGTCTGGTTCACCAGGATGAAGACCTGCGGATGCCATCGGAGGCGGCCGCACTTCCGGAGGAAGAAATTGAATTGATTCGACGCTGGATCGAGCAGGGCGCGGTATTCGACGGTGATTCACGCGACGCATTGCTTACCCATTTGCTGCCAGTGCACAATCACCCGGCAGCGCCTCCAACGTACCGAGCGTCAATTCCCATCTCCGCTCTCGCAGTGTTTGGCGATGAAAACAGGATTTATGTCGGCGGTTACCACGAAATCACCGTCTGGAATACGGCCGGAGAACTTCTCAACCGAATCGGTAATCAAGGAGAACGCACCTATTCGATCGAACCAGATCCCACTGGAGAATGGTTACTTTCAGCGAGCGGTACACCGGGAATCATGGGAGAAGTACGAATCTTTGATCTCGCCAGTGGCAAAATGCATGCCGTTGTGACTCGAACGGATGAAGCAATACTAGATGCCCAGTACAGCCCCGACGGTAAGCGGATCGCAGTCGGTTTACCAAATGGTGTGATCGATATTTACAGCGCCAAAACACTTACCAAAGAGGCGACTCTGCTTGGACATTCAGAACAAGTAACCTCGGTGCATTGGCATGCTGATTCGAATCGTCTTGGTACAACGAGTCGTGACAACGCCGCGAAAATCTATGATGTGAACACGGGGAGATCAATTAGCACCTTCGCCGGGCACTCCGATTGTGTCAACTCCCTGGCGTTTCTAGATGGCAATGATGTGATCACCGTAAGCGACGACGGCAAGGCAATCATTTGGTCGGTAGCCGATGGCCGTAAAAACAGAGAAGTGGTTTCAGGACCGACCTCTTTACTAGATGTTGCCCGCTTTGACCGGCATTATTGGATTACCAGTACGCAGGGTGCACAACAATTTGAAATCGGCTCACACCGACGACTTGTGCAGCTGCAATCCGAAGGTGTTTGGGTGACAACCGTGGCCAAAAATAAGCTTCCCGACCTACGAATCTTTGGGCTCCATTCAGGCGAGTTGATCGTGCGTCAAGGCGAACAAGAAATGCCCCGAATTGTTGCGCGACCATAAGCGGTGACCGGTTTTCCGATTGGGTCTCAATCGTTCGGCAGCGCGAACGAACGGGCATCATCGATGCTTCAATTCATACCGTCATGTTAGACGCCATCTTTGTTTATCTCGACTGAAGTGTGAACCAAAGTATTCACCAGACTGCAGACGAAATCGTCTCTAACGTTTCGCTAGCATCAGGCGATTCCAAAACGCTTGGTCAAACCTTTTCGCATTTGGCGGTGGAGCACCAAGCCGAGTGACGACCAAACCAAGGCTTGGAACCACCCAACAGCGTCGATTCCCTTTACCTTTTGCGACAAACATATCCCGTGGCGCTGCCCGAACTGGCTTTTGGCCATTCGGTTCAAGTTCATTGCGATTGAGCCACCAGAGGTAACCGTAAAATGGGTTTTGCTTTTGTGACGTTGCAATCGATTCGGACAAATATTGCTTGTCATGAATGAGGACGTTTCCATCCCAATTACCGTCCGCCAACATCAACAGGCCAAATCTTGCTAAATCCCGCGCGGAGGTGGCGAACCCATACTGATTTGTCGTGCGGGCACCCTGGAGCTTTCGTTTCACCCAATCTTAATCAGACATTCCCAAAGGTTCTGTTAACCACTCCCGGGTTAGCTGATTGCGATCTTTGTTGGTCACTTTTGACAACACATCCACGAGTTTCGCATACATGCCCGTGTTGTACTCCCAACGAGTCCCCGCAGCAGCTTGAAAAGTCCCCTGCTCTGTCAATCCGCTCGTCATTGTCAAGAGATGGCGAATTTGAATTTGCGCCCCGTGTTCCAAACTCGCGTTTGACCATCCCCTGCCCAGGTAAGTGCCGACGGAAGCGTCTAACTCTATCAGCTGCTTGTATTTAGCCATTCCGACCAGAACCGAAACCACACTTTTCTGGCATGAAGCAACGTCTTCCACTGCACGTCCGCGGTCATCCGTTCGCACAATAAGCCGCTGCTTCAACTCAGCTGGCACATGATCTAAATCTCGATACCGTTCCGCCATTATTTTCCCATCATGTAAAATGACGACTCCGGTCGAGCGATTTTGGATTGCGTACTCCAGAGCAGCATCGAGCCCTCCTTTATCCCAACCCACCGCGTGCGGATCGACGGTAGACCATTCCTGCCCTGCGAAAGGAAAGTAAAGCGAGTCCCTTGCCCGAGGCTCGTCCCCGAACAGAGACGCCACAAAAGCCATCCCAAATCCAAGCGACAAGAGAAAAACATGCACGGCGGGAACTGCGAAGGCGAATGAGGGCAACATTTCGACGGACTCCAAAACGTAAATTTGAATTCATCAATACTTGTCAATCTACCGCTTCGCCTACACTACGTGATCGTCCTAAATCTCCGCCAGCAAGGCTGCCAAGCCCGAAACGAAATCAACCTTTGAGAATCCTAAATTTGAAGACGGATCCGAATTGGTGCGTTAAATCAGACAAGGAAAACCCACCCAGCGAATAGGTTCACAATTCTCGCTGCTAATCAGGACCACGTCGATCGATCACCGCTCCCCAAGGACGTAAAATGCGATGTAGAGTTGAACGCGTGGTCCCTAAATACACGACCGTACGAGCACTCCATGAGCGGTTTGGGAAGGTTTTATCGATTATTCAGCATCGACCTGCGATCGCTGGCGGTCTTTCGCCTCGGTTTGGCGACGATCGTTCTCTATGACCTCGCCTGGTATCGCCTGCCAAACGTAGCAGCGTTCTACGCAGACGATGGCATGTATCCCATTTCCGCGGCCGAAGCTTGGCTGGGGGACGCCGGCGGTTGGTCACTTTGCCTGCTGGACGGATCACCTGGATTTCAAACCGCGAGGTTTGCGGTCACTGGTCTCCTCGCGTTGGCGTTGCTGCTTGGGTGGCATACCCGAGCAGCCACCATAGGCTGCTGGGTGATGCTGGTTTCCATCGCAAACCGAAATGCATTGGTGAGCAACTACGGCGACTCCATCATGCACATTTTTCTGTTCTGGAGCATCTTCTTACCTCTCGGCAGTAAATGGTCGATCGACTCCCGCCGAAAGCGTTCACGGCAACCAAAATCCACTGCCCAACCGCCGCTCTCCAAAGCAGTCTGCTCGATACCTTCAGCGGTCACCATGTTGCAACTCTGCTTGATTTACTTTTTTGCAGCATTGTGGAAGTGGAATTCGGATTGGTTATCGGGATCAGCGGTCGAAACGGCCTTGTTACTCGAATACGCTCGACGCGAGTCGCCAATTGATCTGCTCCAGTACAAGTTTTTACTGCGACCATTAACAATTTCAACGTTATTCCTGGAACTTCTGGGCCCTCTAGTGGTATGGATTCCTTACCGCAACGATCTAATTCGATATGCCATGATTGGGGCTTTTTCCATTCTGCACCTCTCAATCGAGCTCTACTTCACCCCACTCCTACTCTCGTATGTCTGCGTCGTGGCTTGGTTACTATTTCTCCCAGCAAGTTTTTGGGAGAGCCG
>JAYZAR010000082.1:0-6229 GCA_036339635.1 Planctomycetota bacterium
ATGGCTACCAAAAAACCCATTGGTGATTTCGCGAAAGCATAGAGGGTCTCGGGAAAGCATTCGGAGGTCCCGAGCCCGAATCGTTTCGCTATCCCCCGCCAAGTGAAGTCCCCCGTCAATTCTGGTTGGAGTTATCCTTTCACCCACTGCCCGCTTTCGACACGCTGATCTACCATGAGACCTTCCGAGGACCAGCCGTTCGGAGTTCCAGAGCCGCACGCCTTTGGCCCTCCAGCCCAGCCGAAATGGAGAGCAAAATGAGTCTCGATTCGACTTTTCAGATTTCCGAACCCTCTTCCCCGCCAGCGGATGACATTCCGCATCTGCTTGACTTTGCCGATGGGTTCGCTCGTCGACATCTGGGCTCATCCGATGCCGTGATCGCCGAGATGCTAGAGATCTTGGGTTTCGATTCACTCGACGCGCTGAGCGAGTCGACTGTTCCTGAGGCGATTCGCAGCACGGTCCCAATGGACATTCCCGCTGCCCGCGGGGAGCGAGAATTTTTGGAAGGCTTCAAAGCGATTGCAGCAAAGAACAAGGTCTATCGATCTTGTATCGGGATGGGTTACTGCAGCACCGTGACGCCGCCAGTGATTCTCCGCAACGTGTTGGAAAATCCTGGTTGGTACACTCAGTACACACCCTACCAAGCCGAAATATCGCAAGGACGGCTCGAAGCGCTGCTGAATTTCCAAACCATGGTTTCAGATCTCACCGGTCTGCCGCTGGCTGGAGCGAGCTTGTTAGATGAAGCGACCGCGGCAGCTGAAGCAATGACGATGGCGGCGGCGATCAGTGGTCACCGCAAGCAAGGATTCTTTGCCAGTGAGGATTGCCATCCACAAACGCTCGCACTGCTGCAGACGCGAGCGGACGGATTGGGGATCGAACTGCACATTGGGAATCTTGATGCAATTGACTTTGCCGCGGGTGAAGGTGGTTTATGCGGATTGCTGGTGCAGTACCCAACCACCGATGGAAGGATTGAGAACTATCGACAACTCGCGGCCAACGCGAAAGAGCATGGGTGTCTTGTCGTCGCCGCGGCTGATCTTTTGTCACTGACACTATTGACACCACCCGGTGAGTGGGGAGCTGATATTTGTGTCGGTAGTGCTCAACGATTTGGGGTGCCGATGGGACTTGGCGGGCCTCATGCCGCTTTCATTTCGACCCATGACAAGCACGCGAGAAAATTGCCGGGACGCATCATCGGTGTTTCGAAGGACGCACAAGGCCGACCTGCGTTGCGAATGGCGATTCAGACACGGGAGCAACACATTCGGCGTGATAAGGCAACCAGTAATATCTGCACCGCACAGGCTTTGTTGGCTGTGATCAGTTCCTTTTACGCGGCCTATCACGGGCCGGAGGGACTCAAGCAAATCGCGCTCCGAACGCAGGGGTTCACCGGCGCGTTGATGAAAGGTTTGGCGCGGCTTGGCCACGAAACGATTGGAGTTGGGCCGGTTTTCGACACGATCCGAATTCGACTAGGCAAGGGACGTACGCATGCATCGCGGCAAGTAGCTGATGCAGCTCGGGAACGATCGATCAATTTGCGCGAGTATGGCGACGGAACACTCGGTGTCACATTGGATGAGACCGCTGACCGCTCTTTGATCGCCGACCTGTTAGCTGCGTTCAACTTTGGGCACTTCACCGGATTTGATGTCGACGAGTTGATGCGAGAAGCAGCCGATGAGGGTTTGCTCGAGTTGGGCACATTCCATCGAACTTCTAGTTATCTAACACATCCCGTTTTTAATCGATACCACAGCGAAACCGACATGCTGCGGTATATCTTTAAATTGATGGGTCGCGATCTTTCATTAGCGCACTCAATGATTCCATTGGGATCGTGCACTATGAAATTGAATGCGACTAGCGAAATGATTCCGGTCACCTGGCCTGAATTTGCGAACATTCATCCATTCGCGCCCGACACGCAATGGCGCGGATATACGTACATGTTTCGAGAATTGGAGAAGTGGCTTTGTGAGGTGACTGGGTTTTCGGCCGTCAGTCTGCAGCCAAATGCCGGTGCACAAGGTGAATACGCCGGGCTATTGGTAATTCGTGCCTACCACGAACAACAGGCACGCGATCAAGGCCGAGAGAACAAACGAAACGTCTGCTTGATTCCAACCTCCGCTCATGGAACCAATCCTGCATCGGCCGTGATGGCGGGAATGAAAGTGGTCGCCATTCAATGCGATGAACGTGGTGACATTGACATGGATGATTTGAGGCAAAAAGCGAACAAGCACTCAGATGAGTTGTCAGCCTTGATGGTTACTTACCCATCGACCCACGGGGTCTTTGAGCCGACGATCCGCGAAGTTTGCGAGATTATCCACGATCACGGTGGTCAGGTTTACATGGATGGCGCCAACATGAACGCCCAAGTTGGTTTAACCAGCCCAGGCATGTGCTGTGCCGATGTTTGTCATTTAAATCTCCACAAGACTTTCTGCATTCCCCATGGTGGAGGTGGTCCGGGCATGGGACCGATCGGCGTCGCCGAGCAACTCGCGCCCTTCTTGCCTGAGCACTCGGTGGAACGCCCCGATACCGCTGGGGAGCGCGCGATTGGACCCGTTTCCGCGGCTCCCTATGGTAGCCCTAGTATCTTGACAATCAGTTACGTCTACATCGGAATGATGGGTGCGGAAGGTCTGAAAAAGGCAACGCAGTTGGCAATCCTGAACGCCAATTACATGGCCAAACGCTTACGCGGGCATTACGACATCTTGTACACAGATGCGAAAGGGCAAGTGGCCCACGAGTTCATTATCGATTGCCGACAGTTTGAAAAATCGGCAGGCGTCCGGATCGAAGATATCGCCAAGCGACTGATGGATTACGGTTTTCACGCTCCTACGATGTCGTGGCCTGTTGCTGGTACGTTGATGATCGAACCGACGGAGAGTGAATCGAAAGAAGAACTTGATCGATTCTGTGAGGCGATGATTGCCATTCGCAAGGAGATCGCCGCAATTGAGGAGGGCGAGTTGGATCGTGACGACAACCCACTTCGCAATGCCCCGCACACCGTCCATGAAATTGGTAGCGATGACTGGTCACATGCCTATACCCGTCAACAGGCGGCATGGCCGATGCCGTGGTTGCGCGACGCGAAGTTCTGGCCAAGTGTCGGTCGCATCGACAACACCTATGGTGATCGCCATCTGGTTTGCAGTTGTCCACCGTTGAGCGACTATGAGTGAGCGTCGCAGAATGTGAATGAGGGTCCGGCGGTGAAAGCCCGGTGATGAAGTCCTGTCCCCTGGCTTGAGTGATCGATCAGCGTGCGTGGCTTGTTGGAACCGTTGAAGTATGCGCTTTGCTACCGTCGAGTTACGGCCTCGACCGGAACTTTGTGAAGGTGGGCTGATGGAGTGAGACGCCATTTACGTATGACTGATGGTTTCTAGTCCAAGTCAGAGGATGCGGCTGCTGCGGAGGACGGTATCGATCGCTTCGATCGCGTCTGGATCACGTTGGCCCATCTTGACGGCATCGATTGCAGATTTCGTGCTAGTCGATTCATGATGGACCGCGAAATCGCTGATTTTTGAGACCGCGGCGTCGGTTGCGGCAAAGCTTGGAAGGGAATTCAATCGCAGTTCGGGTGAAATGGCCGGTATTGAAGTTTCCCGCGTCGGCGCGGGCCAGGAATGCCAACCTTCGGATTCGCCCTCGCCAGAGCTCAGGATAGCCAACCGATTGATCACCCGTAATGCATCGAGGGCGGATAATCTTCCGTCATGGTTCTGATCGTAATAGATGCCGGGCCATTGGCCCAATGACGCTGGATCAATCAATGTGCCGTCCGCTTCAATGACGCTTTGCCGTGCTAATTCATTGACGATGACCAGTGCATCTGCAGCACTGATGTCTCCACTGTTGTTGATGTCGCTGGGTTGTAATGGATTATGCCACGGACGCGGTGTTGCCACGATTAATTGTTCCGAGCCTGTCAGCGAGTCAGCGGTTAAATGGAATTCGCCGGCTGCCACAGTCGCGTCGCCCATACGCCAGTTGGTAGCGTCGTTCATGATGAGCGTGTCGTCGAAACCAAGTAGTAGTTCGACTTGACGATCGTTTGGTTGCAGCTCCGCAACGGTACTCGCGTTCAACACGATTGTTGTGTCGTCGGGGTTGCGAAGATCAAGTGTTTCAAAATCACTGATTGCCACGGTAGGCGAGGTAAAGTCGAGTGATGCAGACGTCCCGCTTAAATGCAATCTGTTTGAACCCGCCTGACCTTGAATCAACAACCCATTGGAAGGAACCCTGAAGCTGCGGAGGTCGATCGTTACTGAGTCGCCATGTTCGGTTCCCTGTAGTTCTAGTCGGCCAACGCTCGACAAGGGTGCCCGAAAACGGTCGGCCGTTGGTGAGGAAACAGTCAGATCGCCTTGGGTGACTTCGACGTCGAGATTCGGGTTCACCATTTTTATCATGATGTTCGATCCGATTGACGCATCAGACAAAGTCAACAGATGATCCTCGACCTCGCCATTGGAGACGCTGCCAGTGGGCGTTAATCCACCAGATTCGCTCACTCGGAATCGTGCAAATGTCTGTCCACTTAGGGAGTCGGCGGGAATTCTGACTGCGAGGATGTTTTCACCTGCGATCAGTGAGACGCTGGTGAAGATCTGTTCGCCGCTGTCGTCCCAGTCGCCATCCTGGTTGAAATCGACCCAGCCATCAAGTTTCCCCGCCTTGGATGCGGTGACCGCCAAGCTGGAAAGGGTGGTTTGATCGCCAGCGAGCAACGTCGCAACGGCGACAATTCCGTCCTCGTCAGGCTCATCACCATCAGCCAAAGCCGAGGGAGTTCCATCGAATTCTGCATCGACAAGATTTCCTAAAAAAAGGTCACCAAGGGAATGTCTCGCGCCATCTGAAGATTCCAAAACAGGATAGTCATTCGGAGCATCTCCAAAATCAAGTGACGGAAGAGGAATCTGTGCCGTGAACTGAGAGGCCGAAATATTTGGATTCCCAGCCAAGTCAGATGCAACCGCAGCAGCGACATCGACTGCGACGGTCGTTCCTGCGATACCGCGGATCGTGGCTGTGTAAACCCCACTGCCGTTATCCGTAAGCGATTCAATGGAACCATTGCTGACGCCAAGATCCGACGCCACAAAACCAACGACGGATTCACCGAAATTGATCGCAATGTCAAAAAGCGGATTTAGCAGAGGGCTAGCGGGGCCGGTGATCGCGGGAGCGGGTGGCGTCTGATCGATCTCAATTTCCAGCGATGTTGCGGCAAGGTTTGCATTGCCAGCGAGATCGTTTGCAACGTCAGCAGGTACATTGATGGTTACGGTGCCGTCGCCGTCTGCTTCAATCGTCGCGACGAAACGACCGTTGATCCCGGCCTGCAGGTTGGTGACCTCGCCTCCGCTCACGTTGATGTCATTGGTGACGAAATTTTCCACCTCTTCTGCAAAGTCAATCGTGACATTGATCGGCGATATGTTCGTGGGACTGGCTGGGCCCGTTAGGATCGGTTCGGGCGGATCCGTATCGGCGCCACTCACTTCGACAATTAGTTTCGGATGTTTACTGGCATCGGGGGCATCCCGCGAGTCAAATTTGCGAATCGTTCGATCGTCCCCTTCGTCTCCCAGGATGATCCAGCCAAAATTGCTGTCGGCATCCGCAAGCCAATTGGAAACGTCGACCTTCATCTGGTCCGAAGTCCAAGTGTAGACTCGATCAACAATTTGGATTGGGATCGTTGCACTTGGTGCGTTTGGATTGAAGTCGCCTCCTTCCTGTTGCCAAGCGGAATTTGGAAACAAACGCTTGTACCACGATGCATCATTCTGCTGCGATGCGGCTCCGCTTCCTTCCGCACCCGGGGCGTGAGACATTCCTTCACCCCATGGACTGAGTACCGGGAAAATCGATACGTCTCGCACTCCAGATCCTGGGGCTACTGCCGAAACGTTGAGTTCAAGTCGGACGGATTCGATGGTCGCTTCTGCTGGGATCGACGACACATCGAACTCGATCAAGGAACGACGAGCTGCGAAACCACCGTTGCTCCCGGTACGTCCTGCTAACAAGTAATCACCCACACCATTGGACCGATCGGATGAATTGAAGGTTTCGTAAATCGTGTTGTCGGCGACAGCAGCAAATTCAAGAGTTGCCAACAATCTTCTCGTTTCAAAGCGCTCCACGGCGAGTTGTCGTC
>JAYZAR010000083.1:0-17875 GCA_036339635.1 Planctomycetota bacterium
GGGAGAAGTGAGCCAATTGGTGAATGCGACACGTCGATCGGGATCGGCAGTTTCAATTTCACCGGCAACGGGAACCCATGGCTTGGTGGTTTCTCCAGTGGCAGGATGAGTGACTTCGCCGGTAGTTTTTGACCAGAGCAATGCTTCATCCTTGCGATGGGTCTTGGACCGCTGCAAACGATGAAAAAACGAGCTGAGTCCGTAATAATTGGCTTGTGTCCAACGTTCGAATGGATGGTTATGGCATTTTGCGCATTGGATTCGGGTACCTAGGAAAACCTGCGTCGCGGTTTCCATGGCGTCACTGGTGTCCCCTGCCGAACGAAAGAAATTGCCTGCCGGTTGTTGCCGCGTGCTGCCTTTTGCCAGCAGGATATCCCGGGCGAACTGATCGTATGCTTGATTGGAAGCAACACTGCTTTCAAGCCAACGACTGAATTTGTGGACTCCGGAATTGCCAATCAACTTCGTGGAGACCCGTAGTAGATCGCCCCACTTCTGCGCCCAGAATTTGGCGTACTCGGGACGTTCAAGCAGGCGGTCAATTAGTCGTTTACGGCGGTCAGGGCTTCGATCCGCCATATAAGCGTCGATCTCTTCTTCGGTTGGTAAGCTACCGATCGTGTCAAGATAGACACGGCGTAGAAAAGTCGATTCATCACAACGCTCCCCTGGTAAATACTGAAGTTGTTTCAGCTTTAAATAAATGTGTTGGTCGACGTAATTTGCAGCTGGTGGATCTGTCCAGGCAAATCCTTCAATGTTGCGGACGAACGTCAACAGCGGTGCCTCAATGTGGTGAAGATATCGCACAATGATTGCGGATTCGCCTCGATCGATGCCCCGAACAAGCCCTGTGCGTGTCACATCGGCAATTCGTGGATCCGATGCCTCATATTTGGCCAAATGGGTCACATCTCGTCGGCTGCCGTCGGCGAAGTTGGCGACTACCGCGAGTTGTTGGTTTGCATGGGGGAAGGTTAGTGTGCGACCTGTGGGCGGGAAAATCTCGATTCCCACGCATTCAGCGGAATCTCTGTCGGTCTTGGCTCCCTGCTCAATCCAGTCGTGCAGCAGTTTATATTGAAGGTCGCCTTGATCAAAACGCTTACCACCCTGATGAGCGACAGCGGTGGTTGGTTTCATCAGCAACAAACTTTTTTCCGGCTCGATAGGATTGATTCGACGTCCGTAAAGGGTTTGCGTTAGCGAAATGCGATCCAATTCTCGATCCGAGCCAAAGAGCGATAGGCGAAAGCCTGCCTTGCCATTGGGAGAACCGTGGCATGAACCACCACTGCAACCGGTCTGTGCCAAAGCCGGCAGTGTATGCAGATCAAAGGAGACATCTTGTGGGATTTCAATCTTCTTTGTTGATAATTGAATTTCGCGTGTCCATTCCCCATAGTGGACCCGAATTACTCCTGACCCATTGGTAGAGGGAATCACCCGTCCAGCTGAGTCCACCGAAACGAACCCCGGTTTGTCGACCTCATAAGTTACTTGCGAAGTCAGGTCAATTGAGATGCCGGCGACTGTCGTTCCCGTTGCAATTATCTGGAGACGCTCGCGAGATCCTTCGATAGTGTATTGGGTGGGGTAAACATCGAGCGTTTGAATTTCGACACGGTCGGCTGCATTTGCAAACCCAATCATGAGCAATGTCACGCCCACCCAGCCTGCCCGAACTATGATCTGATTCATTGCTATTCGTTTTCCTTCTGGTCCGCGTTGCCCGTGCCGGGGGTGGCAGGCGAAACGACGATGGCGATTCTATTGACAAGGCTCGGTAGAGGAGTGACCTCTTTATAGTCACGCGCCGAATGCTCGCTTAGATCTAGGGGGATTTCCAGGATTCGGTTACTTTCTTGGACGAAACCGCGGATTTCTAAATGCATCAGTGTTGGCGTCGCAACGGTTTGAGGAATCTTGATTGCCCAATCAACATCAGATTTTTTCTCGTCGATTTCGGCATGCGGTGAGCAGGGAACACTATCGAGGGAAGCCATTAATTGAATGGGCCCCACCACGCCGCGGCGGTCGACTCGAATGTTCATTTCCAGCGATTCACCTGCGTCGACGGCGATGCGATGCGGACGTTCATTTCGCCGTTTCTTGCGTTTTTTCGAATTGCCAAGTTTGAGCACGGCAGGGGTGAAGTCATCGCGGATCGAGATCGCGTATTCCATCCCATGACCTGTTCGGTTCAAACAATCTTTAATCTCCAAGCGATAAAGCCCGGTCTTTGGAACGGTAAAATTTAGGTACCCATTGAGATCGAGACCCCAATGGTGTTGGGCAATTCGTTGTTCACCACGAAACAATTCGATTTGTCCGATGAATGGGCCGCCATGGATGAGCGAATCGATTCGTATTTTACTTCCTTGGATCGCGGCGAATGAGACTTGGTCCATTTCATTCTGCTCTGAAAGCCTTCCGCAATAAATTGCTGGGATTGGAACAACGGTTTGGTCGCCTTCGACGTAAACGGTCTGGTTTGTTTGGCGGACCGTTACCAATTGGTCGGCCAGGGACAGGCCCGCGACGCCGGGAGTCGATTTAGCGGGGATTGATGCGATGCTGGATGTCAGTGGTGTGTCGGCGTGGATGGGCGTCACCTCCACCGAACGTGTTTCGCCAATGCTCAAAGCACTGGGGAAACTTACGCCGCTGATTGATTCGGTATCGATTCGTAGATGCATTCGCAAGCCACCACGGTACTCTACATCGCGAACAGTAAGGTAATGCAGCCCACCTACCTTCGATTCGTATCGCAAGATGGGATCGCTACCAGTGATCAGGTGGTCATCCCCGAAGGCAAGCTCTTCACCGTCGGACGTTTGCAGGACGAGGAGTGCGTCGATTTCGCTACCAAGTCGGTTGCCAAGGATTTCAGCGACAAATGGAATTCCCGGCTGTAAATTGATCGGGATTTTTTGTTCACCGAGTGCGGCTGAGCGCAGGTCAATTGTGAGGGGCAGTTCTAGTGGCTCGGCGTGTTCTTCGGGCGGCGAAATTCCTGCTCTTTTGGTGGCAAAGAACATCAATGCCTGCGATACCTCGTTCCGATTGAATCCTCGTATCGCGACGATTCCGGAGATTGGTTTGGTTGGGGTGATCTTGTATCGCACACGTCCGCGATCCTTGCTGTCAGGATCAAGGTCTTCGACGGTTGCAGGAAAGCTGGTCCAAAGTCGGGCGGCAATGTGTTTGTCGTCTCGCAGATCGCTGCCGAACAGCTCGATCACGGTCGGTTTGTCGGCGTACAAAGTGGAGCGGTCACTGTTGTGAAGCTCCATCGCATTGGCCAACGTGGTCAGCAACAGGAACAGCATCCAAGTCACTTGGGGGCGAAAAACCAGGGATTGCTTCCGGGAAAGAAACCTCATGGAACATCCGCCAGATAAAGATCGTAGCGGCCGCCTTTTTCGCCGACGAAAATCAGTTGCCTGCCATTGGGATGCCACGCGGGATAGTCATCCCGTTCGTCTGAGGTCGTGATGCGGACAACGTTATCGCCGTCAATGTCCATAACGTAAATGTCGTAATTTCCGTCACGGGTGCTCGTGAAAGCGATCCGCTTGCCATCCGGTGACACGGCGGGGCGAATATCCATCAGCGCATTGTCGGTCAGACGTTTCTCGTCGGTGCCATCTAGATTCATCGAGTAGATTTCGTAATTGTTTTCACGGCTGTTGGTGTAGACGATTCGGTTTCCGTCCGGTGTGAAGGTCGGCCAATTACTAATCCCTTCTGATTCGGTCAATTGTTTCTTATCTGATCCATCAGGTTTGATGGACCACAGTTGTTGTGGTCCTGTTTCCGCAAATGCGTACACGACCAGGTCACTGCCAGGCGAGAAACAGGGGCTTCGTGTTCCACCGCGACCCGAATGGGTAATGTACGCATCTTTTTTCTCGGCCAAATTTCGAATAACCAAGCGTGCACTGAGGTTACCTGTGCACTCAGTGAACACGACGTAATTGCCGTCTGGAGAGTGGTGTGGTTCGAGTTGGTGTTTGTTGCCCGCGTCGTCGAAAATTGGGGTCGGTTCGCTTTCGCCCGGTTTGAATTGCATCATCCGGATTAGGTCCGGTGTTTCATCGTAACAATAGATGATGCTCTCACCGTCGTTCACGAAACGCGGGTCACGTTTGAAGGTACCGTCCTGCGTCATTTGTTCGAATTCAGTTGCCGAAGCCAACGAACAAGAAACAGCCGCCATCAGCAAGACGTGGTGAAGTTTCGCCATGGTTTTCTCTGCTAAAGCAATTCGTGAATTAAACTTCCGCCGTCCAACACCTTCATTTCCGCGCGTTCGCGAGCCCCGATTCCGCAGAGTTCGCTGATGGTGGTTCCTGCCATCAGGGGAGTAATTGCCCGTGTGACAGGGTGTTCTGCCTTCGCGTCACTCTCACCAATGCAGCGTCCTGGTTGCACTCCTGCACCAGCCCATATGGAGAAGTAGCAGTGTTGCCAGTGTTCCCGTGCGGCGCGGTTACTGATACGGGGCGTGCGTCCGAATTCACCCATCGCAATCAGGAGCGTTTCATCGAGCATGCCGCGGTCATGCAGATCATCGACTAAAGCAGAGAATGCGCGATCAAAGATTGGGCAGTGTCGGTCCTGTAGCAATTCAAAGTTGTAGATATGGGTATCCCAACCAAAATCACCGCCGGGCGTGAATGTTTCGACATATTCGCTCCAATTCACCTGTACGTAGGGAACCCGAGCTTCAACCAGTCGTCGCGCTAGTAGACAGCTTTGTCCGAAAGTCGTTTGCCCGTACTGATCTCGCGTCGCTTGTGACTCTTCGGTGAGATCAAAAGCTTGGCGAGCCGCGGGATCGGTTAATAAGCCGTACGCGGCTTGATGTGAGCGATTCCAGTCGCGAATTCGAGCGGTGTCAAGTTGTCGTCGTGTCTGATCGAGCTCGTTTAGCAGTTGCTTACGATCAGTGATGCGGTTGGGGGTGATCCCGGGAAGCATGTTTAAAGTTGGAATGCCAACCTCGCCTCGTTCGCTGCAGCTGACGAGAAACGGGTCATAGGCTTTGCCCAAGGTTCCACCGCCGTACCCTTCGATACGTCTTGGCAGATCGCGGGGGATTCCTCGGCCGACATAAAAGAAGGGAGGTAACGCTTCGGCTTGTCCTCGATGTTTGGAAACGATCGAGCCAAAGTTTGGCTGGATGGGGCCTGCGTTTTCTTCATAACCGGTCAGTCCAACAGTTCCGGCACCTGGATGCCCGCCGTTGCTTGTTTGCATGGACCGAATCACGGAAAACTTATCACTGCGAGCGGCCATTCTCGGTAATAGCTCGGTAAAACGCATGCCTGGCGTTCTTGTCGCGATGGTGCCGAACGGACCACGATATTCCATTGGGGCATCCGGTTTCGGATCAACCATGTCGATGTGACTGGGACCTCCCCATAGCCACAGTAACAAGACTGATTTGGCCTTCGCCCGACTCCGTGCTTCTTCTACCGCGGCGAGCGATGGCAACCCGCATCCCAGGGCAAAAGGAACGCTTGCTGCGGTCTTGACGAATCCTCGACGCCCCATGCCATTGCAGGTTTGGGCTTTGAATCGGCCGAACTCTAACACGAGAGTTCCCTTTCGTCGGTAGGTGGCGGGTAATTCATGAATGGTCTCCTCTATTACAACGTTTGCGAACGCTGTTTTCAACACGATTTGACCGTCTGTGGTTGAGTTTCAAATTCTTTTCATGGTCGGCGTTAAGCGGGGCCGTGGTCAGGACGTGCAAAGGGGGGCACGGATGTAAGTCAGCCCATCCACGGACGCGATAACTTCCCGGCAACAGCAGGATTTTGGTGGATGAGCAACACTCGGCCAGATCGCTCTCATCAAGAAAACAGGCATGCGGGGAGACCTTGAGGAACGAGCGATTCGAGAATTGGTGATGAAGGAATGTGCCAGTTCGTGTTCATCGCGTTCTCGACTTTTATTTGTAAACGCGCAAGGCCAGACGCAGACTCGGCTTTTTGTGATGGTGATCCACGCCCCGATGTCGAGGTCACGTTGAGCAGGCTTCACTGGCTCTTATTTATTATTGCTTCGTTTGATTGACGCTTGCATCCCTGCGATCCGTGCATTGTGGCTATTTTCCTGCTACGGTGTGCCGAGCAGCTTGGATCGCTTCGTCATTGATAACCGGTGATGCCGAAGAATCCAGGTTGTTTGTTTTCGCAACCGCTCGCGTAGTCCAGGAGCTGTTTGAATGACTCAGAAGGCATTGTTCGCGTGTTTATTTCTGGTTTGGTTGCCACATTCTTTGAATGGTGAGGAGCCACAGAATGTCTGGCCAGATTTGGCACCGGGTGAAACGACTCGTTTGACAGGAACGAAGCAGCCACAAAGAACAGGCGAGAATCCTCCTGTCACGCGCATCGAGAAAATCACGCAGCCAACTTACACGGTCCATCTTGCGCAAGAGCCGAGCGGGGCCGCGGTCGTAATTTTACCCGGCGGTGGATTTGGAAAAGTTGTCCCTGATATGGAGGGTACCGAGGCTGCGGATTGGCTAAATCAGCACGGGGTGGCAGCCTTCGTGGTGAGCTATCGAACCAAGCAGGGAAGGGGAGATCCCGGTTGGAAACGTCCGCTGCAGGATGCCCAGCGGATGTTGGCGTTGGTGCGTAGTCGGGCAGATGAATGGGGGCTGAATCGAAATCAAATCGGACTGCTCGGTTTCTCAGCCGGTGGTCAAGTCGCGGTGCGATTGCTCTGTGCGTATGGGCGAATTGCCTACGATCCGATCGATGGGGTTGATCGGGTTTCGCATCGACCTGATTTTGCAATCTTGGTTTACCCCTGGAATCTTTATGACGGGGATCGCGATGACTTTG
Source organism: Planctomycetota bacterium (assembly GCA_036339635.1). Lineage (GTDB taxonomy): Bacteria > Planctomycetota > Planctomycetia > Pirellulales > Pirellulaceae > Rubripirellula. Next base: position 6,870 of record JAYZAR010000083.1, read on the forward strand.
TCGACGGGCTAGCCGTCCCACAAGGTTGTCCTCCGACTGATCTAGTTCATACCGACGATGATCGTTCGACGGCGCTCGGCGCGGTCTTGTTTTACACAAACCCCAAAAAGATGGGGATTCCCAGTGAGCTGCACGTTTATGTTAACGGCGGTCATGGTTATGGGCTGCGTCCGATCAAGGGATCTGAGATTTCATCCTGGCCCGGCCACGCAGCACATTGGTTGAACCTTTGGTTGGCAAGCCAGTGAATGAACCGCGAGACTCGCCGGATTGTTCAGTCCGCGGGGCGCGCATCATCAAATACGCTCAGTTGTGTTTGAGGATCGTCGAAAGCTAACTTGCAAACTTCGTCAAGGTTTTACGCTGCACGAAAGCTTCACGCTTCATCAAACGGGGGGGGTTACTTGGAGTCGCCCGTTTCGAAATCAATCGCAGCGCCCGATGGAAGCGGTTGGGGTGACGAGGTTGGGCCATGGATTTCCAGTAGTGCAGGGCCGTTGGATTGTTCAACAAATTGAACCCGGTCGATTGCCATCTGCCGTGGTTCCGTTTGCGTCAGATCGAAGTGACGATGATAGACGATGAAGAGTTCCTTTTGATCGGGTGAGGTTGTAAACCCATGATGTGCAGTTCCATGGGCATAGGCAGTCGATTTCATGACGGGATTATATTGGTGCTTTTTCCATGGGCCGAGCGGATGGTTCGCGGTGGCGTAGCCAACGGCATATTGTGGGCTCTCGAAGTGGCTTCCTGAGTAGGTTAAGTAATAGGTTTCGCCGTGCTTCAGCATCGCAGGGCCTTCGGTGATCTGAGCGCGGTGTTGTTCCCAAGGTTGGTCTGGCTTGATCATCCGCTTTAAGGTTTCAGGTTTGACGGTCACCATGTCATCGTTCAGTTCACCACCCCAAATCTCATTGCCTTGATTGAAGTGAACGTAATAAAAGTAGAACTTCGCGTTGTCATCCCGGAATACGTGCGCATCGATCCTAATCGTAGCCGGTTCGATTGGTAAATCTCCGATCTGCTCAAATGGCCCAGAGGGATGGGGGGCTTTGGCGACACAAATGCGTTCATCCACCGCATAGTAAAGGTAAAAATTATCCCCACGTTGGATAATGTCGGGCGCCCAGAATCGCGACTGGCCCCAGCTTTTTCGCTGTGTGATCGCGAACCCCTGATCTTTCCATATGGACAGGTTTTTTGAGGTGTAGAGTCGGATTCCCCTCGGCATGTTTGGATGGTCAGACGAATAGGTGCAGAAAGCGTAATAAGTTCCCTCAAACAGTAGGACACCCGGGTCGGCACATGCCATCTGAACCGGGTTGGTAAACGACGCATGTGAGCTGCGTAGAGGAATATCTCGTATTTTAACGTTTCGAAATTCAGCTCCTGTTCCCAATGCCCGCAACCCGATTCTCCCGGATGGAAACCGCGTGTCGATCCCATCAAATTTGGGAAAGCGTTTGCTTTGGACCGCGATGGGGAGCTGGTTCAGCCACGCCTGAATCTGGTTTCCACGCACTAGTAATCGAAGGCTAATCCACTGGTCATGGGGGACCGCGGTTGGACGATTCGCTATGGCGTGCCAGTTGCCGTCGGAGGCACCCCAGACGACATTCTCGTGCCCCGCATGGATACCGATATAGTAGCCGTTGTATTGGTCAATGTTGAAACCTGGTTCAGAAACACGAAAGATGATACCAGCCTGAGAATTTTTTTCGGCTCGCACCTGAACGGTCATTTCAAAGTCGTCCCGATGTACGCCTTTTATAAGGGCTTTGGCGGGATGGCAATCCGTCACTGAAAGAACACCTGCTTTAGATTGCCACTTGCCACCCCAAGCGTCCCAGTCGGAAATAAGTTTCGAATCAACTCGCGTGGCAAAGAAAAACGATGTTGGTGCGTGTTTCGAAAGATCGTCGCCAAGCACTGGAACCTGTTCTGCTAAGTGAAGGCCGAAGCACAAAAAGAAACCAAGCAGCCATCTCCCGGAACCAGAAGGAGCGTTCGTGCTGCTGGTAATGTTGCTCCCGCTGAGGAGACTCTGGGTGATCAGGAAACGCCGATGGTTCTGAGCAAAATTTCGCGCGGCATTCCTCATCCAATCCTCCGAGTGATCAAGCAATATCATCCGGCCGATTTGGTGGGATTGAGATCGGACCGGGCCAACAGTCGATGGATCGAACCGCTTTGCTAAACGTTAGCTGGAAGCGATTGCGAGATTAGGCTGTGGGGGTTTCGAGAATGCCATCATACCCGCACCGGCCAAGACAAGCACGGTGGCAAGACCCAGCCAGAGTGGCGGAAGGTGCGCTTGATTGTCAAAGCCCGCTCCAAGGAAATCGAGCTTTTCTTGGTAGTAAAGGACCATATTCAACAGGCCGTTGTGAATGAAGTGGACCAACATTCCTGGTAGCACGCTACCAGTTCGGTAAGCAACCCATCCAATGATCAAACCCATCAGAGTAGAGGGAATGAATCGCTCGATGAGCAATGTGTTTCCCGTCAATACATGAAACAACCCAAACAGCAGGGACGTGATCACGATCACGCGAAAGGGTGAAACCACTCGCTGCAGTGACGAGAACAAATAGCCACGAAAACAGAATTCTTCGATCACTGCGGGAGTCAACGCAAAAGCTGCCAACAGCACCAAAGGCGAAGCTGTCCGCATTCGGTCAATCGCTTCCTTCGCTTTTTCGACCTGTTCTTCACTCAGTCCGCCGATTCCCAGGGCGTCTGCAATCACAAACGCTTCATGTGCGAATGCCCAAGACCCAAGCCCAAGGAGTAAGCCACCGATCCAAGCAGTTGGATGTGGCAACTGAATTCGAAACGTCGTTTTGATCCGGTTGCGTTCCAGCCATGCCATGGCGAACGGGACCAAACCAAAAGTCATGATCAGAGCGAACCCGTTGAACAGCAGTTGGACTTCGATGGGTGCGAAATCTTGAATCTGTTGCAAAAACCGAATCAAACCGTTGGAAACTAGGAAATAAATTGGCACCAGCATCGCCAGCATCATCGTGGCGGCCTGGACGGAGGCCGCTTCGCTGATCTGCCGCGGGCGGCGAAGCATGGATCCAAATGATTTCTCACTCGTGCGCGTGACTGCGTCACTGCCGAATAATCGTGCCGCGATTGACAATGCTGCGGCCGCATACGCAATTGTGCTGGCGATCGCCGCCATGGCTCCCATCGCGTCGACGTCACCGGCTAAGGTGTCACGGGCTAACAGAACAATGTTGATCAGTGGCAAAATCGCCATTGCACCTTGCAGGGTGGCGCCCGGCATCAGCGACAACATCGCGGGCGTCAGTGACAAAAGCATCACCGGAATCAGGTAAGCTTGGGCTTCTTTAAAAGACTTGGCAAAGCTTGTTAACGACAGCAGCAAAGCCGAGAAGAATCCGCTGAAAAGAACCAGGAGTGTCAGGATCTGCAGGATCGCCAGGAACGGAAAGGCACTTTCCCCTGTCAACAGAGAAAGGAGTCCGCTTGCCCAGAGCGTCGAAAACATCGCGACTAAATTGGCGATTGCGGTCAGGAAAGCGACCGTTACCACCGCCGCGTATTTTGCCAGCAGGATGTAGCCTCTAGGAACCGGTGACGCCATCACCGATTCCATGGTTCCCCGCTCACGTTCGCCTGCCGTTAAATCAATCGCGGGATAAACAGCACCGGTGATTGTCATTAGGACGAGTACCAAGGGAACAATCGTTGCCAATAAGTCTCGGCTCTGTACCTCGCCGACATCGACGACCTCAATGCGGAGTGGTTCCGAATAGTTCGGCGAGATCCGTTTGAGTACAAATTCCACACTTGCCAAACGAAGCCATTCCAATCGTTCGATCAAAATCCTACGAGCGTTTTGGCTATTGGCGTCGCCACGCTCGGCGAAGAACTTAACCCGCGGGATGGGGCCGTCTAATTCGTCAATTTGGATTCCTACGTCAATTTCGTCACTGCGTACTGCTTCCTCAAACGTTTCACTTGATTCAGCATCGATGACGGTGACTTGAAATTTCGCCATTTCACCACCGCTGGCGTCTAGGATTGCCTGCGGTGGTACGCTTCGAGGGTCGCTCAACCACTGGTCGAGTCGAGAGGCTTCTGCCTCGTTGGTAACGCAGACCGTAAATCCATCCACGGTCTTACCGGAAGCCAGCAAAAAGCGGTTTAATGCCATGCTGAGAATCGGGTAAACAAGCAGTGGCATCAGCAAAAGAGTCACGATTGTGCGGCGATCGCGTAGTGTTTCTCGTAATTCTTTTTGGCACAAACGCCAAAGACGTCCACGGAACTGGTGAGAGGACATTGGGATTAGCTCCGCAACAGTTCGATGAACATTTCGACTAGGTGTTCGCAGCCGGTTGATTGCTGCAAATCTTCCAATGTGCCGGTATGGCTCATTTTCCCCTGATGCAGCAGCCCAAAGCGATCACATAAGCGTTCGGCCTCATCTAATCGATGAGTGCAAACAACAACGGCTTTCCCGACCTCGCGCAAATGCCTAATGTATTCGAAAATGGTTTGCACACCTGCGATATCCAATCCGCGAGTCGGCTCGTCCAGCAGCATAACGGGCGGATCATGAATCAAACCACGAACCAACGTAACCCGCTGCCTCTGGCCAGTGCTGAGTGAACCAGCACGCCGATCTAGCAAGGAATCAATCCCCATCATTTGCGCTAATTCCTCACATCGCGCATTCGCCAATTGAGGGTCGACCGCATAGAGATCCGCGAAGTACACCAACATTTCTCGGACGGTCAGCCAGGGGTAGACACCGTCACTCGCCGAGACGAAACCCAGCTTTGATTTCACTGCAATCGGGTCTTCTGCCGTCCGGAACCCTTCCACCTCAGCGTACCCCCCATCGGGTTTCAGCAGTCCCAAGACCATTCTTAGCGTGGTCGTCTTGCCGGCACCATTCGGGCCAAGCAAGCCGAACACCTCCCCGGGGGCAATCTGGAACGACAGGCGATCGACCGCGCGGAGTTCCCCGTCGTCGAGGGGAAAGATTTTCGTCAGAGAATCAACTGTCAGCATGTTCGAATCATAGCGTAAACCGGTGATCCGGACGCTGGCCCGCGAGAGTGAATCCGAGGTATGAGGCTTCGTAGTAGAATTAAAACTCGGCAACCCCGGATGTCAAATCGTCAAAGAGGGAAATGGATGTGCGGCGGCAACCAATTGGCGTCCATTTCAAGGGCCATTCATAACTTCCGCCCGGAAAAATCGGTGGGTTGATCAACGTCAATGCGTCCCACGCCAGACCGGCTGACGCGAGTTGATCGGCAAAGGTTGATCGGGCGTTGGGCGACAGAATATTCCGGTCCTCCTACACTCGTTAGCGACGTCTCGGCCCGGCTAATGCTTCTGTGCTTGGGGGCGGTTTTAAAAGCGATTGGTGAAATTTGACCGATGAATGACTTTAAGCTGATTTCCAGGGTAGACGGCATACACCCCATTGACCCTGGTTTTCATCAACAGCGACTTCGATCCAGTTCAGATGATCACCAAAGGTCGAACGGGTTTTCTCCATTACGCGCTCAGCGATCACTCTGGCGATTTCTTCGGCGGTGGTATTAATGACTGGTAAGACAACGCAATCTTCATTTGGAAAAACCCAGCGGCGGTCTCGGAACCGTGCCGTCGTCTCTTTCTCATCGGAGGTGATTTTGATTTCCTCGTGATCGCGGGGCAAGATCACATGATGGTCGAGTGCCTGAGTCTGTTCCAGGACTGCATCCCGCAGTGCAATGAAATCGACTACGTAGCGATTTTCGTCCAACGGTCCTTCGACGCTCGCCCGTACGCCGTAGTTGTGCCCATGAATTCGCTCGCAAATATCACCAGCGAAGGTGATGAAGTGGGCAGCCGAAAAGATGAATTGTTCTTTCTCAACATCAACGCGAAAGCAGGCTTGGCTCATCATCTCGTTACAGGTTGGGGGTTCGAAGTAGGATGTAAAGCGAAGCAGCGATCAGGTCAGCAGTGGTTCCCGGATTCAGGCAGTGCGACGGGTCACGCAAGTAATCATCGAATTTCTGGATGCTAGCAGCGTCCCCGGCGTCAACCTCAGTAGCACGGAGTCGCACCGCAAACGCGGCTTCCATACCATTCTTACGAGCGATCAAGCTGTCCGTCTGATCTCGAAGTAACTGTAGGTGTGCCATTGCGATTCCATTCAGGAGATCGCCTCTCTGATTGATTGAATGCCAGACGATTGGTAAGACTTCTTCAAATAGATCAACGAATTCGGTCGCGTATTGCTTTGCAACCCGATCTCGATCCGTGGAAAGTCGCATTGCTTCGAGCACATCAACTTCTCCATAAACCGCCGCAATGTCCATCGAGTCGACTTCTCCCAGTCCCCCCGCACCCGCGAGTTGAATTGCGCGAAAGATATTTTGCCCGTCTTGGCCGTCGAGCGATTCGAGGACGACGTTGATTGCTGATAACCAATCTTTTGCGTTCCGTTGCTTACGTTCAACGCGCGTCATCAATTCATCAGCGGCGACGAGTGGACCGAGCAATAGCAAGATGCCCAGGTTGACATTTGTCCTGGTCAGGCCGTGTGTTTCTTCGACCGCCTTGTAGATGCGTTCGGACATCCGCTTCGATTCGCCGTCAAAATGCTTCGCTGCAATGTCGGCAGCAACAACGAAGTCGAAAAACGTCAAATCTTTGAACGGACGCCCCGGATAAACATTTCCGACTTTCGGTGCTGTGACCTCTAAAATACTCGCCCATCGAACGGCATCCGCCGGCTTTTGGATTAGTCGTCGAATCGAGTGAAACGGATCAGGCATCGCCGCCGCTCCGAACGGGATCGCTGTTTCGGTCGGACTCGGCAAAGAAATTTTCGATCCCGTCGAGGACCTCGGCGTTCGCGTCTTCGAGCACGTAATGCCCGGCATCCTCGATTTCAATCACCTTGGCGTGGGGCCAATGCTGTTCGAATCGCCGCAAGCATTCAGGACGGAAACACCAGTCCTTCATTCCCCAGATCAATGCGGCAGGCATCGCTGACAACTCGCCCAATTGTGACTCCAATTTCGCAAGGGTTTCATAGGTTTGGTGCGAAGGACGCATCGGAATATCACGTACAAAAGCATCAATCGCGACTCGATTCGCCCAACTGTCATAGGGATGCAAGAGCCCGTGGGCGACTTGGGGGGCCATGCGATTTCGGGACATCGCCATTGTAATCGCGGCGCGAGCGAATGCATTGAGTCCGCGGACGGCGACTGGCCCCAAGCCCGGAATCCTGCAAGCCGCGATTCGCCAAGGCAAGTAGGGTGGGGGAAATGCCCCAGTATTCAAAAGGACGATCCGTTCGAATTGAGACTTTCGTTCCAGCAACGTTGCCAAGCCAATTGCACCACCCCAGTCATGGGCGATTAAGGTTACTTTTTGCAAATCAAGCTCATCCAGCAGACCGATTAAATTATCCCGATGAGCCGAAAGCGTGTAGGGAAACTGACCGCGAGGCGGCTTGTCGCTTCGCCCGCAGCCAAGGTGGTCGACTGCGATGACGCGGTATCGATCCGAGAACCGATCGATAATGGAGCGGTAGTAAAAACTCCAGGTTGGGTTCCCATGCACACACAACAATGTGCGTTCCCCGGAACCAACGTCGAGGTAGCTTTGGCGATACGCGCCGGCGAGCCGCTCCTGGCTGGAGTGTGGAAAGAGTTCTAGCATTTTGATTTATCAGTGCTAACGCCGGAACGATTCGAGGCGTTCTAGTTGGTTCCATACGCGTGGTACAACGCACCAATAACCGATGCATGATCACCACAAATTGAAAACTTGATTTTGATGGAATCGCGAAATCCATCCAATGCATGATCAAGGTAGGCTTGTTTTGCCGTTTGCAGATAGCGTTCGCGAAGATCGCTCGTTAGGTCGCAAACGCCGCCGCCAATGACCAGTAGATCGTAGTCGCCTATGTAATTGATCATGAGCAGCGAGATCCCCATCGCTCGGGCCTGGTCGTCAAACAGTTGTAAGGCCAATGCGTCACCCTCGGCTGCTAATTCACGTAGCCGCTTCGCTTTGTCTTTCATCGTTTCGGCGACAGAATTCAATGAATGATCTCGCCATCTATCGAGTGATAGGCGATAACCAAGTTGATGGGTCAATGCTGTCAGCGATACCGCCGACTCGGTCGTGCAGTACGCATTTCCAACTTTTAGCTTTTGGTCATGCTCAAAACGGAATGCGTCTGCCGGCAGCATAAGGTGCCCTGCATGACCGGCTCGACCCTTCTCACCACGGATCGTGACACCATCACGAACTTCTCCACCGCCAAATCCGGTTCCGACTGCTACCATAAAAAGAGAAGAGATTTCTGTCGGTTGGGAATCGAGCGGAAGTGCAATTTCGGACCATTGGATGTTTCCGGTTCGCGCGGCATATTCCCCCAACGCGGCGGCTTGACCATCTCCCACGTAGGTTACCGGAACGTTGCTGGCGAGGCTGGCAAACGATTCTTCCAGTCCGGCGCGAATTGGCCACCTGTCCCATTGTTGCGGATCAAGATTTGGTGTTTGCAGCAGCACGCCGTCAAGTGTCGCCGGGCCAGGCGTTGCTAGTGCGATGGAGCTAACTTCGTCGGGGTGATGCCCCAACTGGTCCAGCGTCTGCGCGATTTGATCGACAATGTTCCCGGTTGTGGTTTCCGGACCGTCGTCGCTGCAGGTTGGGAATTGTTCGCCAACGCGCAGCACGTTTCGTTGCTCGTCACCGACCGAAATTGTGGTCGTTGTTCCGCCAACATCCACCCCGACAAACAACGTCACGCCACTTCATCCCTCGCGAAAGAACCAATCCGAGAGAGTAGTTTGGCGTAAATCGATGTTTGACGCGATAGGGTGCGGCGGATTGTGAAAGTCAGCCCGCCGCTGGGCGTTGTAAATCCACGGCACGCCAAAGATTCCACCAATGCAGAGAACTGGCTTCAAAAACAGAGAACCGGCCTCAAAAACAGAGAACCGGCCTCAAAAATAGAGAACTGACTTCAAACGCTGTCCACTGCTATCGCTTTATCGTTAGCCCGTCGAGCCATTCGGTCCACTCTGAGACTCTTTCATCCGACAGCGGAGGATCGGGGAGAGAACGCAGGCGTTTGCTTCCCAACGCGCCGGCTTCTTGAGCACGAACCGTCAGAAGGCCATTGAAATCTAATTCGAATCCGATCATTCGGGTCGCTGGATTCGACTCATTCACTTGGAAAGCGTAGCGTCCTAATGAATGCCAATCGCTGCCATCGATTCCGGACGATTCCACGAGAGAGAGTGTCATGGAATCACGCTCTTTGCCGACAGTCAGGCGCCGATTGGTTCGCGCTGGAAGCCCCGTTCCCCGGGGAATAATAGGTAAAATCCTGCGACGGTTTTTGGCGTCTTCGACAACAATTCCGATGCTCTGGCCAGAAACGATTCGAGGCGGTTTGGCAAAATCGCCACGGCCCGGTAATTCCGAGGCAACACATGCGGCGGCTCCTCGGGCTGCATCGGAGCGGTCGAGCGAATGACAGGCGACATCATGCGGTGTGTCTCGCAGAACAGCGTCGCGCAGCGTCGGCATTCGCATCAGAGGCCCCTGCGTGAAACAGAGTTCGACTTCACGGATATTGATATCGGCTGCCTTACAGACTTGGTTGATTACTTGTCGAACACCCGCTGCCAATTCTTCACAGCGTTGAAGCCAGTGCCGGCGCGCGATTGAAACGGAGAGGATTTTTCCGCCGCGTTGTATTTTAATTTTTACGTTGGACATCAAGAGCATTGAATTCATCGCTCTTTCACAAGCAATTTGCAGTCTGGCTCCGTATCGTGATATCTCTCGGGGGTCGAACCCATGTTCCTTTAGAAACGCATCGGCTGCCATGTCGACCAAGCGTTGGAGCCACGAAAGTGTTCCGGTATGCCAATGTCCGCCTTTGGAAAGCTGATGCAGTCGGGTTGAATCCCAGCGAAATAAGGCCACGTCAGTCGCTTGCCCAGAAACTCCGACGAATAAAATCGGTTTCCCCACACCCCTCTGCGAGGCAATTAACGTTTCGTCGAGGATCGTGGTCGTTTCCGAATCGATTACGAGGGACTGGGCCAGCGCGACTGAGCGATCAACCAAACGGACCGACGTCAGGCCGGCGATCTTGGCCGCCTGAAGAACGCTTCGCCGATGCAATTGGTCGTAAGATCCTGGAATCGTAATGGCGGTCGCCATCGGTGGAGGTCCTTCTGGCCAGCTGTTCTTGACCATTTGACGAAAAAGCATCGCGAGTAGAACTTCGGGCGGGCATTGCCGGCCCGCGATTTCACGTTCGACTACCAGTTTGCCGATGTAAATCGGAATTGAATGAACGAGGTTTTGCGGTTGCTCCATGCGGCGATCCATCGCGGCATTGCCAAGCACCAGTTCGTTATCGTGGCTCGCAACTGCCATGCGAAAGATTGGTTGGTCGGGTCCACCGGCGGTCAATCCACTAACCTCACCTTCGGACGACGCTTTGGCGGCAGCGGAATAAAACATCCCAAAGTCTATCCCCAGCACATCACTGGCGGTCGCCTTCGTCGATCCACCGGAAGCGGTGCTCGATTCAACCGTGGTGCGGTTCTGCTTCGTAAATTCTGTCATCCACATTGGCGCTTCGTCATCGCTGCTGTAGGCGTTCAGGTCGTCAATAACCTCGTCCAGTGATGCGTAACGCTCATCCGGTGACTTGGCCATCATGCGATTGAAAATCGCCGCCAAGCCCAAGTCGACATCGTCGCGAACTTGCATTAGGTCGGGGATCTCGCCGTGGCGATGCCCGTTGACCAAGTCGAGATACTCGCCGGTAAACGGGGGCCGTCCGGTCAACAGAAAATAAAACGTGGCTCCCAGTGAATAAATGTCTCCTCGGGAATCGGGGCTACTGGAATCTTCTAATTGCTCCGGCGACATGAACGGCAGGGTTCCAACCAAACGCCCTTTTTTCTTCTGCTTAT
>JAYZAR010000084.1:0-3663 GCA_036339635.1 Planctomycetota bacterium
CCAGAGGTTGGGGACCGGATTTGCCCAATCACACGGACGAAGGCAAACCCGAAGTTTTCATGGATTGTGGATGGTAAGACTTACACGTTTTGTTGCCCACCTTGCATTGACGAGTTCGTTGCATCGGCAAAAGCGAAAACCGAACCACTCCCTAACCCGGATAGCTTTGTCAAGGAATAGAATCCGAGCCCTTTTCTTTTTCGAATTTAGTCGCTGCGTCTGGGCACGAGTTGCGTAAAACAAGCGAGAAACGCGTCTCCCGTATGCCAAGAATTTTCGATATAGTAACGCTTAGATTTCGTATGGGATCTGCCATAAGTTGTGGAAGCGTCCCACTTATTGTTGAACGTTTGGAGATGGTCTTCCGGAAGGCAGAATTCTGCCTTCCGCAAAACCTCTATTTTCGTCGGCTGCAACCGACGGGGGACCATTATGACGGGAGGGGGTCTTTTGGAATTGCTTGGACAGGTTTCTGCGTCTCGAGCCGGTCAAATCTTTCGCGACTTTCTACGTGGCCACGTGTGAGAAATGATCTGTGAATTTACGGCAGCCGAAGTCACTGAGTTTTGCGGTTCCAAGCACTATCCGTCATCGGGCGATCAATCTCTCACCGGATTAAGTCCAGGTCGTGTGCGCCACGAGGGCCAGCGAGAGGAAGTGACACGACTTTGTGTTCGGCAAAGAACCGCCGATGGCTCGAGACACAAAGTTGAGCTGACCAGTTATAACGCCGCCAAGGATCCTTGACTGTTGCGACAGCAGATTGTTCAGGTGATCGTTTCAGAGGTCAGTTCGCGTGGCATCGAAGAGATCAAGCCAAGTTCCCCCGGAGTCAGAAAATCGAACGTTTCGAGGCTTCGGCAAAAAGTGGGCAGCCGGTTCGGCGCGAAGTTGCGTGGCAAGGATTTATGCGATGTCCAGGGGTACGGATTGAAAAATGATGCGTTCGTTTGAGCAAGGACCAGACGACTGTCGTGGCACTCGGGATCGACGTCGACGGCAACAAGCACATCTTGGATTTCGTTTTGGGTAGCAGCAAGAACCTCGAGATTTCACAGGAATTGATGGGGTGAATCATCAATTGAGGTTTCACGAGATCTTTCGTTCATGCAGGTTCAGTCAGCGATCTAGAAAGGGATGGCGAACGATCGAGCGAAGATAGCAGATGAAAGTATTGGTGATGGTTATCAGCTCTTGCCGAAGACTGTCTGCACCAGGTCGTCGACAGAAAATGGCTTGGCAGCGCTAAATGACTCACCCGCCGTCGCGCCGGCCGCCGCGCCAGTCACAGTCGCTGCGGCCCGAACCCGTTCGAATAAATTGGCTTTATGGCCAAACTGCGATTCGTAACACTCCAAGGAGGCGATTTTTTGCTCCAGGGTGTTGGAGATATCAACGATCAGGTGGTGAGACTGTCCGGGAATCATGTCTGGCTCGACTGCCAATCGAAAATAGAGTTGCCTTTGAATTGTGTGCACCGGCAAACCATCAAAATGGGTGTCCCACTTGGTGAGGCGACTATAAAAAATGGCCGCGTCAGTGATCTGCATTGCCTGCCAGTGGTCAGGCGATGCCATGGGTGTTTTGTCACCAAACCCGATGATCAGGCGGGGCCGCCAACGCCGGAATTCCTTCGCCAACGCGACACGATGTTCAAAACAGTCGATGAGTCTGCGATTGGGAAGATCGAGCATGATTCGTTCATGGACTCCCAGCTTCTCTGCAGCTTGCTTCGCCTCTTCCATGCGAAATTCGGGGCCTGGTGAATTCGGTGTCGGTTCCCCGTCGGTCAAATCGATGATGCCGACTCGATAACCCTGCAGCACGAGTTTGGCCAGCGTTCCACCACAAGCGATTTCAACGTCATCGGGATGGGCTCCGACGGCAATGACGTCGAGCGGCGTTGGCAATTGAAGCTTTTCGTTCATCAAATCAACTCCAGCTGGGGGCAGGGTGGGCTGAATCGTGCCATCCAAACGGCATAACCCGCAGCTCCCGAGCAAACAGGTTGGATGAGACTGTTAATTTTCAGATTGGCCCATGGTGAGACGTCGCGACAGAGCGACTTGAACTATGGTTGAAAGTGTCAGCGGGACGCAAGCTTACTTTGACAAACACCAAGATTTTAAGCGTCCCCCCGTGCGAGGCGTGGTCGGTCCCTAGGGGTCGGCCTCGCCTTTTTTTGTGTCGAATTCTCAATTTAATGAGGCCGCCAAGGCGTTGCGGCAGACACGTCTTGATCCAAGTTTGGGTGATCCGAATACGGGTAGAGTTCGCTCTTTCGCGCCACGACGTCTCGAGGTGCCAATGCCAGCGCTGATCGGTTCTCAGTTGCTGTCATCTCACTGGGCAGCGTGGTGACTGTATAGCACTTTCGTTGTCGAATCGCAGAATTTGCTGCGAGCTTGAAACTACGGAGTCGCGGTGAAGCTAACACGCAAACCGTTTCGCGGTAGCTCCGCTCAACCGAAGCGGAGTCAGCTTACCGTCCGATGTCAATCGGTTCCATAGTGCTCGACTTCGGGCCAGTAAACATCCTCAAAGGCATCGGTTTCGTGGAAGTCTGGGCTGTTGTCCAGGTCATGGCATTTCATGCAGTGGTCACGCGCGTTTTCAAGCTTCAAGACCATTGCATCTCTCAGCTGTTTTCTCACCTCATCACTGACCGTTGAATCTTGGGCTTCTGCTGCCGAGTGATCGGAGCCTGGCCCGTGGCAATTCTCGCATCCGCTGCCAGTCAAGTGTTCGTGCGAGCTAAGTGAAAGGTAGCCTGATTCGTAAGGATAGTAGTCTTGAGGGTTCCAGCCGGTGACGTGACAGCTTAGGCATTCCGGGTCAAAGTGTCGTGCGATGTCACTGCGTTCCTTCGGCGGTTTTACCAAGTCGGTGGTTGCATTGAAGTGTGGTGTTCCCTGCCAGATATCGTAAGCCGTTGTATGGCACTCACCACACTTCTCGCTGCCGACGTATTTTTGACCGGAGCTGTTTGGTATCGGTGGCAGCAGGCCCAGTCCTTGCAGGCCCACGTCTCGTAATTGATCCTGATACTCTCGCATCACCGTCCGCATTTCGGGTGCGTCTTCGAATTCGTGGGTTAGCGCGACACGAGAGTACTTGATTCCCTCTTGAGGGAAGAATCCGATCACACCCGCGTACATTCCTTTGTTCCCAGTGACGATCATCCTGGTCTCCGAGCCCTCGATCGGCTCGGCACGATAGGTTGGCTCGCCGTAACCGCCAGCAACGACCACGAGTTCAAAGCCAGGCACAGCGCGAACTAAGTCTTGGGCTGCTTCTTCTTCGCCATAGAACATCAGTACCCGGGCATCAGCACCTTCTTTTGATAGTTGTTGGAGGGCTGCTTTGGTCGCTTCAACAATAGGTTTGACAACAATTTCTTCGCTGGTGGGAACTTCCAGTGATTCAGGATCGAGCACGCTTGTAATTCCAACTCGGAGTCCGTTCATGCCAACAACTTTTGTCAGTGGCATCAACGATTCATCAATTAGCACGACGTTTGCGGAAACGAATAAGGCGGAGGCGGGGTCATCGGCGGCCGCAACCGCAAGCAGTTCGCCCACACCTAGACGTAGGTCATCTGGGCCAAAGCCGACTGCTTTGTAGTCCATCTGCTTGAGCGCTTTGGCTGTTTGTTGCAGTTTG
>JAYZAR010000085.1:0-31293 GCA_036339635.1 Planctomycetota bacterium
CGTAGCGGATATAACGCCATTCCTTTGCTCGCAACGAATAGCTTTCTTTGGCGGGATCATATTTCGTACGCCATTTGTAAAGTGCAGTCAAAGCAGCATCTGGCCCGCTCCATTGACCGCGTTCTGGGGATTGCAGCAACGGTTTCAAACTGTGTCCATCCAGCGAATGACCTTTTTCATTCTTGGTCGTTTGCTGCGACAGATTGCAAAGGTCAACCAGCGTTGGGTAGATGTCAATCAGGGAGACTGGTTTTGTGGATACGCCATTCGATTGACTGACGCCCGGTGCTCGAATGATCAGTGGCACTCGTGTGCTCTCCTGCCAGAGCGAGTTTTTGTACAGGTAATCCTTTTCACCCATCCCCCAGCCATGATCACTCGACAAAATAATGATGGTGTTGTCGTGCAGAGTTGAGTTTTCAACGATATCTAGGATTCGCCCGATTTGCTCATCAACAGATGCCACACTAGCAAGATAAGCTTGGATGAAATGACGGAGTGCGGAATCTTGCGATGGATAAGATTCAACAAGGGTATTGAATAAGCGGGTGCCCATATCTTCACTGCGCGGTCCATCTGCACCGCTTGGGATTCCGCGGACAGAACGAGCATGGGTATCGGCAACGTCACCGGGACGGATGACAGGTAGTTCGATGGAATCGAGAGGGAATTGATCGAAGAATCGTTTCGGCACGATTAGTGGGGTATGCGGGCGGATAAAACCAACGCCCATGAAGAATGGTTGTTGTCCTGGTTTGTTTGCCCGGGCTGTTAGCTGGTCAACCGCCCATTGTCCGTTCAGTTCATCAGCTGTCAGGTCACGATCATTTTGGGAATTGACTCGTAACGGCCGCTGTTGGCCCCAACCGCCCGTTTGCCAACGAATCGGCTTTCCTTCGGGGGTCGTCCTGCCAGCTAGATTTACCAACGGGCCAAACGATCCATCCACGGAACCGATCTCCGAATAGGGTTGGGGCACGTCTGGGTGAGCAATTTTATTCTCGCCGTCGAAAGCGAAGGGGCCGTAATCTGCCGGGTTGCCGTACTTTTGCCACTCCCTCTTGACCATATGATGCATCAGTTTTCCAGTGCCCAGCGTGTCGTAACCCTCGGCACGAAAATGATCCATCATTGTTCGCGAGTTCTTCAGGACCTCGTAGCCGTCCCATTTCGTAAATCCAAAGCAGCCCGAGTGATGTGGGTAGACACCTGTGAATAAACTTGCTCGCGACGGTCCACAGATCGGGATGTTGCAGTGTGCCTGAGTGAAGCGGACGCCACCCTGTGCGAGCCGTTTGATATTGGGTGTCTCGGCTTGTGGGTGGCCGCCAAATCCTTCCACAAAATCATTCAGGTCATCGCAGAGAATCAATATTACATTTGGTTTCTCGGAGGCGATCAAGAAACTTGATGACCCGATCCAAGCAAATACCAAGGCCGATAAACAGCGGCTTCGAAGCAAAAAAGATTTCATGTTCAGATGTTAAGCATTGGAAATAACGAGGCGGTTCCTGATTTCGACGAACTTCATTCGGCCCAGTCGCCAATTTAGGTTCTTTGTGGCCTTGATACACCAGCTTGCCAGTTTACTCAGGTTAGCCGAAACGTAAGTAATCTGCCGAGAGGTGAGGGTTTTACCTTGTCTGACCGCAAACGCTGAAAAACCGCGGGGACAGATTGGCCCAATGAGGGCTTATGACTAAGGTAGTCACACAGGGATCGTCAGTTAACGGTTGATGAGCAACCTGCATCTTCAGATGACTCAGCAATGCGACCGAAAAGATCGATCTGAACTCGCTTTTCGTGGGGAATTTGCATTCGAGTGTCGCTTGGACCTGCTCAGCAAGTGAGCACGCAAATTACCCTGATTGGTCCACAGTGGACGCTGCACCGCGATTTTAAAGATGCCGCCGCTGGTTTCGCTTGCCAGTCAAAAAGTTAGTCCTCACCGGAAAACGGCGAGGGTGGTTTTTCTCCTTTGGGGGTCAGGCAAACCTCTCGAAGATCGATCAGGAAGTTGTCCAGGGGCGGGGTGGCCCGCATGACGGCGAGTTGCGAGCCTTGTGCGAGATAAAGCGTTCCGATTTTCATCTGCCGGTATTGATCCCAGCTTCCTGTTTCTTTGGTCGGGGCGCTAACCTGCTGATCACCCACTTGAAAGTTAAAGGTCTGATTGGCCGTTTTGGCAGCCAAGGCCCAGTCCAGGTAGAGGTCGTATTCACCAGCAATGGGCACTTCGAGGCGCCACTGGACGCGATCTTCCACGTTCTGCCAAAAGCCCACATTGCCGTATTTGGATTCGAAAACGATCGAAGGGCCGTATAACGCGGCGTCCGCTGCATGAAGTCTCAGCGATCCCGACGCCCCAGTTGCCTTGACCGTTCGTGGCTGATTACCCTCAAAAGATTTGGGGGGAAGTTGGTTAGCAGCGATGAAAGCGACAACATCCGCCATTGCGTGGGGATCAAGATTTGCTTCCAGACCGTGAGGCATCATCGAGAGTTGGCTCCGTTTGAATCCTTCGTCTTCGATGTCCCGTTTCAGGACGACATAGGTTTTGTTGTTTTGACCCATCAAGGTCACGCTGGTCGAGGTTTCTGAATGCAGAATCCCGTTGAACTGACGCCCATCGACGGTGACCAGCAGGTAGTTGCGATATTTATCTTCCACCGCGCGGTGAGGATCCAGGATATGTGTTGTCAGGAATTCTGCCGATAAATTGACGAGTGCTCCCAAGTCGGGTCCAACGGTGTGTCCGACCTCGCCGAGTCGGTGGCATTGGCCACAGTTTTGCTGAAAGTGTGTCCGCCCTCGTACGGGATCGCCTCCTGATCGAACGACAGGCAGATAACGATCAATGACCCGTTGACGGTTCAGCGGTACCTTGGTCGGCAGGAATTTACTTGCTTTTGATGCAATCTCGTGATCGCGGTGATGAATCATTAATTGGCGATGAGAAGTGCTGATGTCAGATTCATCAACCAGGTCTGATTCGAGGGCATCCAGTAAGAGGTGCGTCGAGAAGGTTCGCTGGAGCATTGCTTCGACGAGCCGATCGCGAGTGAGTGGGCCGAATGAACGCCATCTGGTGAGCACTGCACGCAAGACTGCTATGTGACGTGGTTCGGTGATCAAAGCGATCGTCGTCTGCTGAATGTTTCGCGGAGTTTGTGGAAGCAGAAGGGATGTCCACGTCTCGATGTCTTCTTCGCTGACACGAGAATGACTCGCGAGCAGTTTCAGTGCATCGGTGCGCAATTCGAGCGGGGTCTCCGAATCGATCAGGATGCCGCGGGCTGCCGTCAGGATTGGCTCGATATGAATTGCGGTGTCGCTTGCCTCGGCAAATTGGTCGAGCGATTTTCCCCGTTTGCCGATTTCTTCGGCGAAATTTGCTAAGGCCGTGAGTTGCCAACCGTTGATCGTCTCACCGTCGCTTGGAATGATCGCCTGCATCAGCAAACCCGTTGAGCGGTGATCATTGTTGCCCAATGCGGTCGCGAGGATCGGCGGTATCAGCGATGCGATCTCGTGTGGCGATTCGAGCGAGTTAACTATCCCTGCAATCACATCTTCGAGGCGAGGACTGCTGCCGCTGATCGCGGCAGCGGTGATGAAGGGTGAGTTCCGGTTGCGGGCTAACAATGCTCCCAGGGCACGCCCGCTTTTTACATCGTTAAATTCACCCAGCGTGTAGGCAAGTTGCAGAACGACCTGCGGATCACGTTCATGCCGGCTAAGTTCAACCATTGCATTAACAACGGCTTCGTTGCTGTATGGATTTGCGAAATGTTCGGCAATGCGAACTGCGTGACGACGAATGGCAGGTGAATCATCTTGCATCGCCTGAATCAACGATTCGGGTTGGATTTCCATTCTTCCTGCGAGGACGCACAACGCATGCAGGCGTTGCATTGGATTGCTGCTCCTCGAGGCTTTTCTGAGCGAATCGGAGATCGATTCATCTTGTTGCCACAGCAGCATCCTGTGCGCGAGGTCACGTGTCGTGCCGGAGGGGCTTGCCAATGCATCGACAAGCTGTTGTCCGCTCGATTCAGCCAGTCGTGGGATTGATCTTGGTGTGATGTGGTCGGGGACGACTCGGTAGATTCTTCCACGGTCGTGGCCTGCACGTAGGTCGAGGCTCTGTTCGCGTGTATCATCGATCCACTCGGGGTGTTCAATCACAAGACGGTACATGTCGGCGACCCATAAGCAACCATCGGGTCCGGTGCGCAGCATGGTCGGACGGAACCAGCTATCACGGCTCCGCAAAAATTCACGCCCCGCTTCATCTTGAGGCTTGCTGGAAAGCATCGTGATGCCTTGAGTGCTGATTTTTCGTCGGTGTATTAGGTTATGGACCGGCTCACTTACGAACATGTCACCGCGAAAGGCCTCGCCGAACAAGTTGTCTCGATAGACGATTGTGCCACAGGCCGAAGTAAAACGACTGGGTTCACCCGGCGCGGGTGGTTGATATCCGCTCCAATGGCTCATTATCCGGCTGATAGGAAAAAGAGGAGAATCTTGCAGCGTTGCAACAGGCCATCGCGGGTCTGGAGGAGCGACGTGCGGGTTGCGGCGTAGATAGTGGTCGTTCAAAACATATTGAAACATCGGCGAGATATTGTTGGCTCCCCACCAATTGCCAACGTCATCTCGTCCGCGACCATGCTGGGTTCGGCCGCTTGCTGTATCCATCGCACCCGTGTCAGGGTGTATTCGTAGATCGCGTCCGCTGATGTTGACTCGTTGATTTGTCTTGGCGGATTGGATCACGCCACCACTGTCACCATTGGCGACATAAACCCAATTATCCAGACCCCAGCGAAGACCATTGACACGATGTTGCTGGTTGCCTTCACCGAATCCGCTGAACCAGGCTTCCTTTCGATCAGCTCGGCCATCACCATTCGTGTCCTCGAGATACCAGATGTTGGGCGCCGCGGTGACTAAAACACCTTCACGCCAGGCCATGACGTCGGTGGGATAGGCAATGCCGTCGGCAAAGAGGGTTGATTGATCGTATTTGCCATCGCCAGTGGTATCCTGCAAGTACCGGACACGCCCGCCAGCTTCTCCTTGGTCGTCCAAGCCGAGTGGGTAGTCGGCCATTTCGACAATCCATAGGCGGCCATCGCTACCCCAATCAAAGGCGACCGGGTCCATCACCATCGGTTCAGATGCGATGAGCTCAACATGAAATCCGGGTCGCACATCTAGCGATTTCAATGACACCTCTGGATTTTTAGGTGGTGGTGGGAGGTCTTCGATTAATTCATCAAAGGAGCGACGGTCGACCAACGCGGGCAACCTCTGGGTGTCCTCGTTCTGAACCCAGAGGTGGCTGTCGGCGAACCAAGCACCGTTATTGGTGCCGTTGCGCACGATCATTGGGATCTTGTCTTTTTGTGACCTTAGCGCCGAGAGGCATTGCCGGTCCCAACCTGTTTCTTTTGAAGAGAACAAGTGCAGCGAATACCGGTTGTGATCAGAGAAAAGCACGTCGTCCATTGCGTCGCCGTCAACGTCAACGAAACGTAGTCCTGCATCTTTGCCGTGTTCATCGACGATTGCCGTTCCGGCAGGCAGGCGGAAAGGCAGAGGTTGCCATGCTGTTTCCTCGCCATTCCATTGGAAAACGCGTCCTCCTTGGTTACTCGGTCCACCCTCAATTAATTCGCACTTTCCGTCGCCATCAAGATCTCTTAGTCGCACACCAACGTTGCGGTGATTGTTTGCAGTGAAGACTTCGTTTCCACCGGTTGCCAGGCCGTTCAGCATCGTGTCGTCTCGAGTCCATCCCCCGGCTTGAAAGTGCCAGACACCTTGAGTGACCGGATTGCGGATCAGCAGGCTTGCGTTCCCACTTGGCTGAGTGATGAAGAATTGCCCTCCTTCGGTAGCTTGCATGCCAGCAGTATTGGTCACCAACTGCGCAGGGAATCCCAATTCAACCCATTGGTTTGTTGCCGGCTCCCACAGGCGACTTTTTTGCAAGTGGTCATTCCCGATGACGACATCAAGGAATCCATCGTCATTGAGATCCAGGACACGGACACCGTTGTCATCGCCAGTCTTCGTTCGAAGCGTTTCGCCAGCCAATAAGTTGTCACGAATCCGGTTGGCACATTCGGCAAAGTTCAGGAACTTGACTTTCTTGCCGTGTTTTTGAATAGCATGCTCGATCAAACTGACAATTTGATCATTACGAATCCAGTTGTGAGGGTGGAAGACGAGTGTGTAGACCCCTTTCTTCAAGACCGTTGCATCGAGCGCCCGTTTCATATCCTCGACTGTCTCAGGGTTATTTGGGGATTGCACGTGCTGGGCTTCCCAGTCGCTCGGCACGGAGCAGGGGAACTGCCAACAACCTTGACTGATCACATACGGGTAGGGGTAATCTTCAATCGTGTTGACGAATGATGGGAAAGGTAAATAGTGGCGAAACCTTGATGAGCCATCCTCCCGCATAACGAGTTCGCGTGGCAGCGATCTATCTTTTGCCGTGAAAAGGTGAAAAACGGAACTGTCAATGCGAAGAAAGTTCCCCGCTGCTGTCGTCTGTTGAAAGATCTCGGTCCAAAATCTTGGGCTCGTTGAATTGATTGAATCACAGCACGGCATCCGAAACGCCACAGGTTGGTTGCCAGGAATCGACGCCATCAAGTCGACGCACCGCTCGTAGGTGCTGCGGGCCGCGTCGAAATCACTGCCGCCAAGGCAGGGGCATGGATGATCAATCGTATGGACTTCCAGGCTGAGTCCTTCCTCTATCCAGCTTTGCAGTTGCGGATGTTCAGGGGCGACCGAGTTGGTGAAAATGCTCACCGGGGCGCGACCATCGATTTTTTTTAGTCGGTCGAGAATCGGTCGGAGGAAGACTTCATACTTTTCGGGATCGCGCATGTCATCGATCGACAGAACCACGACTGCATCTACACCCGGTTCCCCCACCCATTGCGGTGTTTCGAGACGTGGAAAATCACGACCGACATAGGCGGGATCACACGGCTCATCGAGGTAGGTCAAGCGATTCGCATCCGCACCAGGGGCAAGGCTGCAAAAGCATTGAGTGATGACCAGAGAGAAAATGATGCGGAGGGTTGGCATTGCGACACCGTTGGTCAAAAGTTTTTGTGTGCAATCAATTTAGCAAATCGTGATGACTCGCGTTGTTCCTAGCCTCGCACTTAGATTTTCGGTCCGCTGAGTTTGCCAAAAATCCGTCGATTTTATAAGCGTTGTAACTGAGGAGGGGCCAATTTTTGGGCAGCGCAAGTCGGTTCCTCTGGTCGTTCATGGAGGCTTCCCAAAAACCGGAGCGTATTTTCGGCTAAGCTGTTGCGAGATCCCGGTGATCGCCGGGGCAGAGAGTTAAGTGAATACGTTCTTGCCTCAATCATTGTTCTGCGCGACAAGACGGAGACCAGTCCATGCGTTTGGCTTCCCTATTACTCTGCCTTCTTTCTTGCATTGCTTTTGCAGATGAACCGGCGGCAGATTATCCAATGACGATCGACTTGAATGATCAAGTGTATCGACAGGTGGTCGTTGACCAAGAAGCGGGTCAGTATCTCGGTCATCCGACAACGTGTTTGCTCGAAGATGGCAAGACGATTCTGTGCGTTTACCCTCAGGGACATGGTCGCGGAACGATTGTCTACAAGCGAAGCCTGGATGGTGGGCGAACCTGGAGCGAGCGTTTGCCAACTCCCGCCAGTTGGGGAACATCCAAGGAAGTCCCAACACTGCATCGCGTGATTGGCTCTGACGGTAAGAAGCGGGTCATTATGTGGTCGGGACTGTATCCTGCCAGGATCTCGGTCTCGGAAGATGATGGTTCCACGTGGAGTGAGTTGAAAAAGGCTGGTGATTGGGGCGGGATCGTCGTAATGGGGTTTGTGGAACCACTGAAAGCCAGCCCGGGGCACTACTTGGCAATGTTTCATGACGATGGACGGTTTTTCAATCGGCAGCCGGTTAACCAACGGCCTGTCACCTTTGATCTTTACCAGACGCTTTCGACTGACGGCGGATTGACTTGGTCGATTCCAAAGTCGGTTTACAGGTCATCTGAGATTCATCTGTGTGAACCGGGGTGCATTCGTTCGCCGGATGGAAAGGTGTTGGCTGTGTTGCTCCGCGAAAATGCTCGACGCAAAAATTCGCATGTGATTTTTTCCAAAGATGAAGGAAAAACATGGAGCAAGCCAAGGGAACTACCCCTTGCACTGACCGGCGATCGACACACGGGTAAGTACAGTCAAGACGGTCGACTGTTCATTAGTTTTCGATGTCGTTCGCCAAAACAGCAGGTCGGGGGGCGGCCCTTCGAAGGCGATTGGGTCGGTTGGGTAGGAACCTGGGAGGATCTCGTTGAGGGACGCAACGGTCAATATTCAGTTCGACTTAAAGATAACAAGAAGGGATACGATACAACCTATCCCGGAGTCGAAGTGTTGCCTGACGATACCTTCGTCGTGACGACCTACGGGCACTGGTCGGCCGGGCAAGAGCCATACATTCTGAGTGTTCGGTTCAAGCTCAGCGAACTCGATGGTTTGGCGAAGTAGGAACGAAGCGACCGGGTTCCCAATCCCTCAGGAAAGCGGTTCCCAAGCGTTCAGGAAAGGGCTTGCGCGAGATTAAACAGTGGCACTCCAATTCCGAGCACATTGATGACCAGCACAAAAACCACAACTGCTAACGCTCGCCAACCGAGACGGTTCCGTCCATCCATTGTTTTGACCAGCAATCCACTACTCAGCAGTCCCAGTGTGATGATTACTAAGAATGCTGTTTGCTCCCATCCGAGCAGCCACTCAGTTAGCAGGGGCAATTCAATGCCGAACTCTTCGAAAAAGGAAGCAGCAGTCCGTCGGAGTATCGCCATCTTGATGGTGAATCCACACCAAACCAGGCAGGCGAACAAGTAAACGGTGGAGATCCGTTTTCCCGGCGGGAGTTCACTTTCGGGTGAGCGATAGGGATTGTTGGTAGGATCGTTCATCAGCAAGTTTTACACGTCTGTCTCGTTAGTGAATGTTGATCAGGATTTGTGTGAACACCATTAGTAGGCAAACGCGAAAATTTAGCTTGGACAGCGATGGTGATACAGCTTTGGGGATGCCGTGTTGTTGATGCCGTTGAGGAAACTCAAATCGATGGCGTGTGAATCGGTTGCGACGAATTCACTTGCTTGTGGCGCGAGATCATATTTTTCTCATGGTCTGCTGCTAACGGTCTGCTATCCCCTTCGCTGAGAACTTGTGCCAGTAAATTTTCGATTTGAATTGCTTCCCACTGTTTCGGCGAGTTCCAACTGGTTGGAACTTCGCCAAGTGTCCCAGAAGGTTGCTCTAACCCACCCTTTTTACCAAATCGCAGGTGTGTTTTCCCGAGTGGTCGGGGTGGTTTCATCATTTCGGGTAATTCGCCTCCATTTTTAAAACCCCGAATTGGTGAGGGGCCGATCAATACACTTCCAAGCATTAGTGGCGGCGCAGGTGTAGCGGAAATGGCATGGTGGCTCCCGGCATGGTGCAGGCATACGATGCGGTCGCAATCGCACGCTGGTTGATCGTGTCGATTGATTGGTCGGTCAGCAAATCGAGTATGAGCGACGCGGTGAACGCGTCACCCGCTCCTACGGTGTCAACTACATCGACGACCATCCCGGGTAATTCGCTGACTGCATCCCCAGCGACGATGACGGCACCCTCGGCACCACGCGTCAATGCGACACAACGAAGCTGGTACGTGCTCGCCAGTCGTTGCATGATGTCAAGGTCACTGCCAGTCAAGCTGTGAAGCCTTGCAATGTGCGGAAGTTCGTCGCTGTTCAGTTTCAGGACGTTGGCCATTGACAGGGATGCCAGAATCAAATTGTCATTAAAGAATGGTGCTCGCAGATTGACATCTAGGATCCGCAACGCCGATTCGGGAAGTTCCTCGAGGAGTTGGTTGATGGTTTTTAACGAGGTTTTGCTTCGTTGGCCTAATGTGCCAAAACAGATGGCGTCACATTTTTCCGCAAATTTTGACAGGTCATCGCTCCAATTTAGGTGATCCCACGCAGAGTCCTCGTCAAATCGATAGCTAGCAACCCCAGCCTGATCAAGTTCGACCAGCACACGGCCCGTCGGGTGGCGGCTGGTCTGGACCATAGATGTTTTGACTTTTCTTCTCTGCAGCGCATCGATCGCCTGTTGACCAAGTGTGTCATCACCAACGGCACTGATCATCGAAACATTGGCTTGCGTGCCTGCTAAAGATGCTGCACTGCAAGCAAAATTGGCGGGCGCACCACCGAATCGAGCGCCATCTGGGAAGACGTCCCACAGGATTTCACCGATGCCAGCAATTTGGTAAGGCACTTTTGATTCTCGATGTTCTCTAGCGTTGGATATGAATGTTGTTCATGGAATGCATGTTCTTCTTGGTGCGTCTGACTCAAATGTAAGGTTTCTTTCTTCAGAATGCGGTACTGTCTGGAAACATATTCACGTATTCGTAGTGGTTTTGGTGGCCGTCAATTGAAATCTGCATCGCTTCGGTCTGTAATAATGGATGCCATACCAAAACATACTTTTCGCAATCGGCCATTTTTATGAACGCGACGCAGTGCTTTTCATTCGAATCAGTAACGGGAGGCGACAATGGTTTGTCGCGGGTATGTAATTGGATGCAGGGATTCACTACCCTCGCTTGTTTGGCAATCAGCAGCATGGTTTCGCTGGCTTCGGGGAAGGCTTTTGCAGAGCGGCCGAACATTGTGTTGATCATGGCGGACGATCTCGGGTTTGCAGATCTTGGCTGTTATGGATCTGAAATCGAGACGCCAAATCTTGACGCGCTCGCCGGTTCGGGGATGCGGTTTAGTCAGTTTTACAACACTGCTAAGTGCCATTCGTCTCGCGTGTCGCTACTGACAGGGCTCTACTGTGATCAAGCCGGTGGAGCGAAGCTGAGACATGGGGCGACCATTGCCGAGGTGCTCGGAGATGCTGGCTATTCGACCTCGATGGTTGGGAAGTGGCACCTTGATAAACAACCGACCGATTTTGGCTTCCAGCGCTACTGGGGACACCTCTCTGGAGCAACTAATTTCTTTACCGGAGATAATACGTTCCGCCTAAACGGCGAAGATTGGGAAGTGCCGGCGCAGCTGAATGGTCGACCGTTTTACACGACGCATGCGATTACAGATTTTGCAATTGAGTTTCTCGAGGAGGCAACGCAGGGGGAAAAACCATTCTTGTTGTACGCGGCATTCAACGCACCGCACTATCCATTGCAGGCACCAGAAAAAGACGTACGTAAATATGATGGAGTCTATGATGGCGGATGGGATAAACTGAGAGTTTCGCGACACCAACGGCAACTTGAATCTGGCCTATTACCCGCAAAGTACAAGCTCAGCCCGCGTCCTGATCATGTTCCCGCTTGGAAAAGCTTGAGCAAAAAAGAACGTGAATGGGAAGCCGATCGGATGGAAGTATTCGCTGCCATGGTTGATGTGTTGGATCAAAACGTCGGCCGGCTCGTCAGTTTTTTGCAGCAAAAGGGTGTGTACGACAATACGCTGATTCTGTTCTGTTCTGATAACGGAGCATGCCCGTTTGAACGAACTCGCGGGCGATATCTTGAACCTTGGGACCCAAAGTCCTATTGGACCTACGATGCAAGTTGGGCTCACGCGGGCAACACACCTTTTCGACTCTACAAACAAAATCAGCATGAGGGGGGAATCTCGTCACCGCTGATCGCACACTGGCCGGAAGGCATGAAAGTGGAACCAGGAGCCATTACCAGCCAGCCCGGCCACCTAATTGACTTCATGGCTACGTTTGTGGATGTGGCGGATGCAGACTATCCAACGCAAATTGGAAATCGAGTCATCGATCCGCTTCAGGGCAAGTCACTGTTGCCGATTTTGCAAGGAAAGACGCGGCAAGCACACGAAAATCTTTATTTCCATTTCGGAACTGATCGCGCGTTACGGCAGGGGCCATGGAAGCTTGTTGCCGCTAAGCTCGGTCGGTGGGAACTTTATAACCTCGAGGAGGACCGCACGGAACTGACTGACCTGGCCGCGAAATACCCCGAGCGTGTTGACGCGATGGCAAAGAAGTGGTTTGACATCGCGGAGAACACTGATCGTCTGAGCGGCAGGGCCTTGGCTCCTGCTGGCAAAGAGATCAAGTCGTTGCAGTTTCGCAAAGACACCAGCAAGGGTGACGCTAGTCGAGACAAAAGAGGAAAGTAGGTTCGGGCGAGCAGCCACTCGATTCATTTACTGAGAATAGCAGATGCCGCTTGGGCTGTTGTCGTGTGGGAACGAATACCTTCATGCGATCGGATTCACGCATCCATTTGTACGTTAGTTCACAACGCTTGGAGTTCAGCCAGCTTCGCTGCGGTTTTTGCGCGGCCGGGTTCGTATGCCAATCATTCTGTCGAATGACAACGACTTACCAACCACGCGACAATCCTGTTTAGAACACGGCTACGAGCGATGTTCTAGCCTTTGACGAGAATGGGGAAAACGACGTCGATCAATCATAGAATAGGGGCGAAGCGAAAGGAGTTTGCGCGATCCCAGGATGCGCGTCGAAACTGACGCCTTTCGATAACTTAGTGAAGTCTGTTTTCATGAGGTAGGTCGGGAAAGTGGATTTACCGAGTGTTAAAAATACTCCCTTAAACTCAGCGGAGTTTATTCGCAACATCGCGTGAAAGGCAGGAATCGAGAACACGTCCAAGATGAATCTCGGCACGCTCCAGGGAACGGCGAAGGCGAGCGGGGCTAAGAATGGAGCGGCAAAAACTGCACGGTAACGATCCAGCGATACGGAATAGCATTGGTAATTAGTAGCCGCCAAGTCGCCCAGCGTGAGCACGAATGCATACTCGGCAATGCTTGAAAACGCGAAGTTGAGCGTCATATCGATGAAATCAACTGCCAAGCATATGGGCAGTCGCAGGTAAATGTGCTCGTTTGTCAGGTGTCAAGCAAGGCGTGCCGCCGCGTAAAAAATGAACAGGACGTGAATGCACCGTAGATAGACGCAAACCGAACCGTGTGGCTGGGTTAAAACCAGCAGATTGTCGGAGGGTGATGCGACCCGCTTGTCAACCTGCATGAGCTGACCGCATCCCGCTTTGCCAAAGCATATCAACGTAGAGAATCCGATATAGACTGGCATCGAACGGTTGAAATCTGACCGAAAAAAGACTCCGTAATCAGCGAAAGTCCGTGTCGGCTTGCGAGCGTGACCCAGAATTAACTCGAAGATACAAGATAAACATGAACAGCTGCATGTGGAACAGGTAGATTGAGTCCTTCAGATAGACGTACCACCTGCCGCGTTCGAGGGGCTCCCGCGAAACGTTGTGCCCGAGGACCTACTGCAAGGTTTGACCGCAGCAGAGGTCGCCGGTCTTCTTGAATTTCTCGAGAATTCGCCGGCATTCGTGATTCAATAGGAGCCGCGAACACAATGTTGTGATACGTTTCACGTGTTGCAGCCGCTTTTTAAATTCGAGCGAAATCGTTCGGCCTAGTTGGCTGTACGCCGGACTGCCAGATTCACTGGCGTGATTGAACACTTCTTGGTCGCCCTCATCGAACATGAACGTCAGATCGACTTATCGATTTGAGTATCTTGTTCGTCAATTGCGATTCACGACTCAATCGGTTGGACCGAATGAAATAACGCCGTGTCCGTGAGCTGCAGTTTTTTGATTAGGAGGTTGGGCTAGGAAGCGTTGCTAAGGATGAGCATGAGTTTCGAAAAGTCAGTTGCCACTTGTCAGTTGCCACTTGTCAGTTGTAAGCGTTCGGCTGAGAAAACGGCTCCAGTTGGGCCTTCTGGTAAGGTCGCTTTCCATTGCGATAGTTTTTGTTTTAGCTGACTGGCAATGTTGGGTTTGCTTTCTTTGAGATTAGATTTCTCTAAGGGGTCAATGTTGAGATCGTAGAGTTCACAATAGCTTGCATCACGGTTGGCAAGTAATTTCCATTGGTCGTGTACGATAGCGTACGAAACCCAGTGAAATGGTTTGCTTTTTTGTGCTGGCCAGGGTGCCTGCATTTTCCAGAAAAGTGGCTTAGAGCGCAGAGGTTGTGATTTTCCAAACAGAACGCTGACTTGGCTAATGCCGTCTGGTTGATAGTCATCCGGGAGTTTAGCGTTGGCGAGTTCGCAAAACGTTGGCAACAGATCGACGGCGGAAATCATTGATTCATCATCGATCTGCCCGGCCGCAATTTTACCGGGCCAACGCGCGATGAAAGGAACCCCAATGCCGCCCTCAAATAAGGCTGCTTTGTAGCCTTTTCGGCCCCCCGTGATGCCCCGGGCGCCGGCGATTCCGTAACCAGCTCCGGTTGCAGTGTCATGCATCAAGGTCAATTCCGTTGGGCGCGATGCGCGCGCTGGTCCGTTGTCCGAACTAAAGATGACGAGCGTTTTGTCTGTTAGCTTTAGGCGGTCGAGGGCATCGAGAACTTCACCAATTCGGTCGTCCGCATGGGAGAGCACAGACGCATAAATATTGTCGCGTTCCTCAAGGTCGCGGAATCGCCAACGGTACTTTGGAACGGTGTGAAAGGGGGTGTGGGGTTCGTGGATCCAGAGATTGACAAAGAAGGGCTTTCCTGCTCGATCACATGCTTCAATGAATTCAATCGTGCTGTCGGCATCTTCATGAACAGGGATCTGTTCGCCGGCGCAGTTGAAAGCACCATATCGGTCGTATCCGTATTCGCTCGGCAGTGGCGAATCAGGAATCATGTTGTTGGCAAGGTGCCACTTACCAAAGTGGGCGGTCGCATAACCGGCTTGTTGAAGAAAGCGAGGCAGCAATGGAGCCTTAGGATTCAGCCAGTCGGGCATATTACGCTTGGCATTGCTGGGGACCCAGGCAAAGTGACCATCGATGTTGTATCTCGCAGGGAAGTGGCCCGTCATGACTGCGGTACGACTGGGTGAACAAACGCCACTGGCTACCGTGAAGCGATGGAAATCTGTGCCTTCCCTGGCAAGGCGGTCAATATTGGGGGTTTTAACATACGGATGACCATGGCAACTCAAGTCTCCCCAGCCCCAGTCATCGGCAAAGATGAGCAAGATGTTGGGCTTTGCTGCGTTCTCAAGCGAAAACGCTTCTCCCCCCAACAAGAAGACCGCGATCAATGTCGTAAAGATGCGCATAGAATCACATGTCAACGATAGGTAGCTTGGTTTCTGAATTGACGCTGCAGTATAACCCGTTCCCGATATGCTGGGTTTGGAATTTGCCTCCGAGCGGCCCTTAGGATGCGTTTGTTCCATTCACCGTCGGGGGATGAATAGCACCTAACGAGCAGTGGAGGGGACGAGTCGCTGATTTGCCGTGGCGGCATGTTTGGAATGGGATTTAATTTATTTTGGTGATGATGGCGAAAGAGGTTTTGCTCAATGCCGGTGTTGATCGAGCGATGTTATTGGTACAGAAAAAAAGCCGCATCCCCATGATGTGAGAACGCGGCTTTTTCACAATTGGCAGGGTTGGCCCCATCCACGAGAAATTCATCCTCTGTCTGGATTAGAAAATGACCTGCTTATTGGCATTGGAAGTGTGTGCCTAGCTAAGCATTCCGCCGATTTCCGCGACGACTTCTTGGATTGAGCGGTCCTGCAGTGGGCCTGTTTCCGTAGCATCGCCTTGGATCGAGTTTCGGCTTTCGGCAAGCACCGTTGCCAGTTCGTCAATCTTGCCTCGATTGGTGTCGCTGAGCATCCCGTCGATCGCAGAGAATGCCTCCAGCATTCGGGATCGCGGGCGTGCGAATTGGTCTCGGTATGAATCAAGATCCTTCTCGACTGCTACCTCCGCCGTTGTGATCGAAACGGATCGAGGAACCTGAACGGCATTCCTACCACGAAATAGTTCAGGCTTCAGGAAGGATGAATCGACACCGCTGTCTCCTCCTCCTTGCCCGCCGATCTTGACTGGAGTTTGGTCATAATCGACATAAGGGTTGGTGAAAGCACCAGCATTGCCGATACCAATTGACGACGCTGTTGCGACGCCAGCGAAGTCGAGCCCTGAAATGTCATCACCGGATAGATTCAAGAACTTCTCGGGATCGTAGGAGTTGGTGGAAGTATCGAAGACAAAAACATCATCATCTGCTCCTGATACTCCTCCTGGAACCGCAAAGTTTCCTCGTGTACTTAGGAATAGTTTGCTGTCCTTTACCGCAATACCATCGATGTCCTCGCCGTTGCTATCAGCGAGGCCGAATTGCGAATCGCTTCCGTCAGCAAATTCTTGGAATGTTCCTGACGTTGTACTTCCCAGTTGGGATGGCACGAAACGAACGACATCTTCATCTCTGAATCGGAGACCTGAGACGCGACTGCTCCCGGATGTCGAAAGCAGTAATGAACCATCATCCAGTAAGGTGATGCCATCGATATCCTCCCCGTTGCGAGTCAGGGCGACATCGCTTCCGTCGAGGTACCAGAAAAAGCTTCCGGCCGTGTTCGGTCCAAGACTCGTTGCCTCGAAGTAAAGAATGTCCGAATCGTCGACGCCGCCCGATGCTCCCGAAAACGAGATTAGAATTCCGACATCGCTGATGACATCGAACGCATCGATCTCGAGTCCAGCCAAACCGACGTCCGATCCATCGAATATTGTTCTGAAATTTGAACCGTCCCATGCGACGATGTCTTCGTCACTCACTGATAAGCCATCTAGAACGCTGCCACGCTGCAGTGAAAAATAGAGTTCTTCAGCCGGGGGGGGCGCATCATTGTCAGTGATGTCCACGACGACCGTTGCGACGTTGATACCCTGATAAGCCGCATCCGAACTTGCGATTGTATGGCTGACGGCACCGGTATGGAGGCCTTCGACATCACCATCATCGACGCCGCTGACAGTAACCGTCTGAGGATTCGCCCAGTTGGATTGGTTGAAAGTCAGCGAAGTTGGATCTGCATTTACCTGTCCGTCAGGGTTGGTGAAAATGATCACATCCGACGTGGGTGGAGCGTCCAGAACAATTGAGTAGGTATCCGTTGCACCGTCTTCGGTAACTTCGGTCGAACCGCCCGACTCCACAATGCTGACGCCCGGTGTTGGCGCGGAGCTTGTAACGCCTAATTCCAATCGATACATCTGGGCGGCATTGTTCACACCACGCACAGCTACGAAATATTCGCCAGCGCCAGGCAACGACAAATCATTTAGTCGTTCGCTGCTACCCAGGCCTCCACTGTCAGCTTGCCCCAAGATCGTCGTACCGTTTGAGTCCCGTATTTCAATGCGAAGGTCATTCTGAGCGCTGGCCACAAAGACGGATTGAGTCCCTCCTTGACTACCTTGGTTATAGGTCGGCCCAACCGGATCGAGCAGAACATCCACGCTGGCGTTATCGCTTACCGTGAAGCTGTAATAGTCGACATCTGAATCGTCATCGATGCTGACAAAATCTAGTTCCGTTGGGCTGACAGATAGATCCACTCCGTCAGAGCCAATCGTGACCAATTGGCCATCGCCAATCACGCCCAAGCTGGTTGCCGAACTCGGCGTGTCGTTACCCTCGAGGGCATCTCCGTAGCCACGATGGGATGCAAGAATGTCATCAAATTGAGGGCCATCAAATCCTAGGTTGATAAACGGCTCCATCAGGAACGAGCCATTGTTGGATTCGACATGTGAGATACCGAGGCCATGCCCCGCCTCATGCATGATCACATTTCTTAGACGAAGCGAATTGTCTGTCGTTACCGAGTAAAAACTATCGGCGGTGTCGATCACCATGTCCGAAGTGTTTGGGAAAAAATTGTAAGCTAACGTGCCTGAATTTCCATCAATCGTGTGTCCGCCAATTCGAACGTCCCCACGAATGCCAGCGACCCCGTTGTTGTAGGCAAAGTTCGCTCCGTCATCGTTTGGCTCGTAAATATACGACAGCCCCGAAATTTCGCTCCAACGATCAAACGATGACGCGATTGCCTCAAACCAAGCCTCGCCGAAATAGTTTGTATCTCCGGGGTTGTCGGCAATTCCATAGATACCCCGAAAGGTCGAGACCAAGTTGCTCGGCGATGTCGCCTCGCCAGCAAAACCGTTGATGTTCGTGCCATCTGGCACAATGCTCCATGTCACCAACGTGACATCGCCTTGGCCCAAGCCGCCGCCGCTTTGTGTGGTCCCATCCCAACGGCTGCCATCATCGAATTGAAAATGCGCAATCGGCGCCAACTCGGATTCACTGTACTGTTTCCAAAGCGCCTCGTTGATATGCGCCTGTTCATGCGCACGAGCTTCGACGAGTCCGACATATTCCGGTGATGTTCCCGGAGCAAACAACGCATGTGCTTCGTGTAGGTCGCCGTGAGCATGACGGCCGGTGCATGCTGCACAGACACCACACATACAAACACCCAAATCACCGTCTGCATTGAAACTACCCCCGTGCAACAACAGCCGTGACTCAAGCATCTCAAGTCGCAAACGCTTTTTCCGCTTGCTGAGTGATTGCGAGCGATGACGCTTGCTTTTGTTGGTCGAAGTGCGAAAGGTTCGTTTAGTCGAATACATCAAAGACCCCCCAGAAAAGAAAAGTGCTGCCCCAGCGTGTGTTCTACCACAACATTTTTTTAACAGATCACTTCCCTGGATTCCAGCAATTAAGCAGCGAATGGATGGTTAACTTGTTCGTTGCGAATCATGACGGATTTTCTGGGTTATCACCGATTCGTTTGCTGTGGTGGGGAGGGCAGTCGCGCCAAGCGGTAAATTCTTGTGTTTGCATTTCTGCATCGCTCGCAAACTGATAAGCCTGGCAAGCAAGAACGGTATTTTCATGTTTCGCGCGTCACGGATCTTTGGGAATTTCGATTCCGTTGTGTTAGATTCGCGATACCCTGCAGTTTACCTATCTTGCGGCGTCCGAATGTTGCGTCTCTTTTAATGTGGATTTGCGAAAATTTTCTCGTAAAGCACATTATGATGGTTCTGCGTGAATCGACTGCTCTCGTTTTTGGGCGATAGACGTCGCGCGAAAAATAAGGATGGGATTGATTGCTTGGCCTTGGCGTACGGGGAAGGCGTCGAGTACGTAAGGCTGATCGCGGAGATTGTGTTATTGACAATCACAGCATGCAGTAGGCTGCGAGTGCGCGATCTTATGTTCGTGGTTCTGTTCGTGGGATCGCCGTCTTGCCGTTTTGGCGTTGAAGCTGCGATACGAAACACGACAGTGATGTTGTCGTCTATGTGACCAACCTGTCCGTCACGATTCAATCGCGCGAATTCCATCGAATTCCATCGAGTTCCATCGAGTAGTTGGGATGGCGATCGCAATCACGGGGCATTCTTGTGCTGTGATGCCCACTCGTCGCGCGGTGGATGATCGCTCCCTTTTGCGATTCATCATGAAGCATTTGTCGATCTCTGTTCCCGTTGTAATTGCATGGGGCGGCCGTTTTCCAATGGGGTAAGACTTCCCGGAATTCGCTTGCAAATGGCATAGATTTTGGATCTGGTGTCTTGCATGACCCAAACGGATTTGTACGACGAGAACCCATTTCGCCGCAGCACGGTCAATTGCTTCTCCAGGCCGTGAGGAGTGATTATCCTTGACGGAGACCTTCCTCTTTGCCCTTCGACGAACTTTGAATGAATACTTTATTTCTTCTTATGAATACTGGCCTTCGCAGATCCATACACGATATCGTGCCTTGTTTTGCTTTGTTCGTGATGATTTTTGCCATCGCGGAGGTGCCAGTTCACGGCCAGGACATTGCGCGTCGCCCGTTGCAGCACGCAGATTACGACGTTTGGAACACGCTGTCGCGGTCCATGATTTCTGGGGATGGAAAATGGGTGATGTATCAGGTGCAGAGTGGTGCGATTGACGGCGAAGCGACGCTGCACATTCGCCACGTCAAAACGGCTCGTGAGTACGTGATCGAACGTGGTTCAGGGGCACAGTTGACCGACGACAGCCTGTTTGCGATTTACCGAATCACACCCCTGAAAAAACAGATCAATGAATTACGTAAAGCCAAAAAAGATGCGAGCCAACTTCCCAATGCGAAACTGCAAATTTTAGAACTCGATTCAGGAAAAATTACGACGTTGGAAAACGTGCGTTCGTTCAAAATTCCTGAAGCAGGAAATGGCTGGGTTGCTTGTCTGATGGAAAAGCCCACTGGTCCGAGTGAAGTGAATGAAAAAAAATCTGCCGCTCGCGAGAGTTATGAGATCACGGGCCAAGGACTCCGGCGACCGGAGAAGGCGTTGCGTTTAAAAAGCCGTGAGCAATTAGCTCGCGAGCGAGGAGAGCAGAAAACGATGGGGCAGTCGTCCAAGCAAGAGATCGCTCCTGCAAAGTCGCGGGTGACCGACAAGCAGGATGGGGGATTTGGCAAGAGGGAAAAAGAAACCGGTGTTCCTCTGACGCTGATTAATCTTGCTACAGGGATTCGCCGGACATTTCCGGCGGTTGTCTCGTACAGCTTTTCAAAGCAAGGAAACGTGTTTGCGTTCACGACCTCGGTAAAGCTCTCGAGAGATGCGGACACTGATTCCAATTCGAAAGGGAAAGACAAGGCGGTTGATGTCGACGAGGAAGTTTTGGATGGCGTGCAGCTAATCAAGCTTGACACCCAGCAGCGCATCTCGCTTGTCAGTGGCACGGGCGAGTATAAGAACATGACATTGTCGGAGGACGGTTCGCATGTCAGTTTTCTTACGAATAAAGATGACTATGAAGCTAAGACACCTGCTTGGTCGGTTTATCTATGGGAGTCGCGATTCAAAGAGGCTGTGTCGGTCGCGAGAGAGGGTGATCAAGGCATTCCTGAGGGGTGGTGGATCTCTCCCTCTTCGAGCCAGCGTTTTTCCGAGGATGGCCGACGCCTCTATTTTGACACAGCGCCGGTTCCGGTCGACGTCGTGAAAGAGCGCATCGCTAAAGCAAAGCGTGAAGAGGTCAATGAGGATGAATCAGACGGGAAAGCCAAGCTTGATTTATGGCATTGGCAAGACCCGCAGTTGCAGCCGCAGCAACTGCTGCAGGCCGAAAGAGAAAGAAAACGAGATTACCGGGCGGTCTATGGATTGAAGTCAAAGCAGATCGTGCAGCTTGCAGATCGCGAGGTTCCAGACCTCAGCATCGACTACCGTTCCTCATCCGATCTGGCGGTTGCCAATACCAACATGCGGTATCGCAAGATGCTGTCTTGGGACGTCCCAGGTTATCAGGACGCTTATCTCGTCAATCTGAACACCGGTGAACGGCGATTGATTCTCGAAAGGGCGAAGTGGAATGTCTCGATTTCACCAAAAGGAAAGTTCATTACGTGGTTTGACGGGGAGCGAAAGCAATGGTTTGCCAAGGCGACTACCGACCCCAAATCGAAACCGCTTGCTATCAGCAGAGGAATTCGTTATCCGCTTCAGGATGAGTTGCACGATACACCGAATCTTGCTTCGGCTTACGGAACTGCAGGATGGCTTCAGGGGGACCTTGGTTTTCTGGTTTACGATCGTTTCGACATTTGGCAGCTTGATCCGCTTGGAAAAGTAAAACCCGTTTGTCTTACCAATGGAGTTGGGCGAAAAAGCAGCGTTAGATTTCGCTACCGAGCGCTCGATCGAGAGCAGCAATCCATTGATCCGAAGATGCCAATGATCCTTGATGCATTCGATCGTGTGACCAAAGCGAGCGGGTTTTACTCGTTGGCTGAGGCAAGCGACGGAGTTGCGAAAAATCGACATCCAGGCAAGGCGGGCAAACGCAACCTCCGCTCCTTAATCATGTTGGAAGAGTCGCTCGCTGGGTTACGGAAAGCAAAGTATAGCGATGAAGTTGTTTTTACCCGAAGTACGTTTCGTGCTTGCCCAGATCTGTGGGCAAGTAACCTTGAATTCAAAACCATTGACCGCATCAGTAAGATCAACCCGCAGCAAGACGACTACTCATGGGGCACCGCCGAACTGGTTCATTGGAAGGCGGCAGATAAGCAGGATCTTGACGGGATTTTGCTGAAACCAGATGGATTCGATGCAACCAAGCAATATCCCATGATGGTTTATTTTTATGAACGGAAGTCGGACGATCTGCATCGGTATTACACGCCCGCCGCTGGGCGATCAATCATCTGCCACAGTTTCTATGTTAGTCGTGGCTACTTAGTGTTCATTCCTGATATTCCCTATAAGACGGGCGCACCTGGACCCAGTGCCGCTAATGCGATTCTGCCGGGCGTTGAGCATCTCATTGCGCAAGGATTTGTCGACAAGAAGCGAATTGGGATGCAGGGGCACAGTTGGGGTGGTTACCAAGCATCTTATCTCGTGACACAAACCGATCTGTTTGCTTGTGCGGAAGCTGGCGCACCGGTTAGTAATATGACGAGCGCGTACGGTGGAATTCGCTGGGCCAGCGGTCTGAGCCGAATGTTTCAATACGAGAGAACTCAAAGCCGCATCGGAGAGGATCTTTGGTCGGCCCGCGAGAAATATCTCGCGAATTCACCACTTTTCTTTGCTGACAAGATCAATACACCGCTGTTGATTTTGCACAATGACCAAGACGGTGCGGTGCCGTGGTATCAAGGAATTGAGCTGTTCGTAGCGCTACGTCGGTTGCAAAAACCAGCCTGGATGTTGAATTACAATGGTGAACCTCACTGGGTGATGGATGAGTATAACCGCCGTGATTTTGCCATTCGCATGCAGCAATTCTTTGATCACTACCTTTTGGACGCGCCGGAACCGGAGTGGATGGCTGCCGGTATCCCGGCGGTACAAAAGGGAAAGAATTATGGTCTGGAATTGCTAGAGCCCTTGAATGGTAAAGGCAAAGTGGAGGTGTCGGAGGCAGATAGCGATTAATATTCGCCTGATTGGCCGACGATAGCGTGAGTGCGTTGTCGGGCCGTGCGAGCCGCGGTTTCGTCGCTGGTCTCGCGCTATTTCTATTGATTCGTATCCGCGGTATTCGGCGGACGATAGGCGGTTTCTTCTTTCCAGCGATCGATTGCAGCTCGCATCGATGAAGCACGCTCGCTTTCGCTTTCCACCAGATTGTCTTGTTCGCCCGAGTCACGTCCCAGGTGGAAGAGTTGCACTCGATCTCCTTTGGTAATCATTTTCCAGGGACCATCACGCATGGCGGTGCCCAGTTTTGGTTCGTAGCCAAAAAAGACCTGTCGATCGGGCGGTGCGGCTCCGGATAGCAGAACGTTGGCCAGGCTGATTCCATCGGGTGCGAGGGCAATGCCTGTCGCCCCTGATGCGGCCTCTGTCGCCAATTTGAAGCCAGCGATTTCAGCGAAGGTGGGGAGCAGATCCATCGCGACTACAAGCCCATCGCACTTCGAACCAGCGCGGATTTTGCCGGGCCACCACGCGATTGCTGGGACACGATGGCCTCCTTCATAGTGACTGAACTTGCCGCCTCGAAACGGCTGATTCGACCCGGCACCAATCGCCCCATTGTCCGAGAAGAAAAATACCAAGGTGCTGTCTGCGATATCTGAGACACGCAACGCGCTGAAGATTTCTCCGATTCCCTTGTCCATTTCTTCCAGCATCGCTTTGTACTTGGGACGAATGCGTTCTCGTTTCCAGAGATCCTCCTTCGACACTGGCTTTCTCGCTTCCATCGTGTCAGCTGGAGTTTGAAATGGCAGATGAACCGCTTCGTGAGATACATACAAGAAAAACGGTTGGTGCGCATTCTCCTTGATAAATCGAACGGAGTTTTGCGTAATCAAGTGAGTTGAGTAACCGGTCTGCGGCTCGATCTCGAGATTGTGATGCCAATGATGGGCGTGGTTGTGATAGTCGATGTAGCCATCCAGGTACCCGCGGAATTCGTCGAACCCGAAATGCACTGGGTTGCTGGACGATTCCATCCCCAAGTGCCATTTGCCAAACAGGGCTGTCTGGTATCCATGCGTTTTAAGCACCTGGGCGATGGTTTGCTGATTGGGATTGAGGGGGGGCGTATCCAGATGGCGAGCGATCACATCAACGATGCCGACACGCTGCTGGTAGCGGCCAGTGAGGAACGCAGCGCGGGTCGGGCTACAGACCGAGCTGTTCGTATGAAAGTCAGTGAAGGTGAGGCCTTCGTCGGCCATGCGCTGTAGATTCGGAGTTTGCACCCATCCGTCGTAAACGCTGGTGTCGCCATATCCCAGGTCGTCGGCGAGAATCACGATGATGTTGGGGGGGGCAGCACGTGGCGAATTTGGAGTCTGTCCGTGTTCGCCTTGGCCGATGCTACGGTCGGCAAGAGAAACAGATACCAGCAGAATCAGACTGAGTTGGCGAATCATCATTGATTTTTCTCGTGTTGACCAAAAACAGTGACTTAAGTCGCTGATTCTATTTCAAATCGAGAATGCCCTTTGACAGTTATCGGATTCAGCTGGCGGACAATGAAGGGCTCGCCAGTCGAATCTTGAAACGCCAGTCGAATCTTAAGACGGTCGCGGTGCTTCAGTGGGGGCCGGAATCGAGCCTTCATCTGGCGTATGCTTGCCTTAGGACCTCGATTCCTCGACTTGTCCTCCTCTGCAGTTGGTCACGCTAAAATTTCGTGAATTTGTCCGGTGCTGTCGGCGAATTCGTCCATGGAAAGTCCCATTAACTTCGCCTGAGTTAGCCACAAGTTCGCAAGGGGCGTCCCTTCGGGCATATTGATGTGTAAGCCTGACTTCAGCCTGCTGCCGCCACCGGCCGTGATGATCGGCAGATCGTTGTATTGGTGGGTGGAGCCATCGCCGAGGCCTGACCCGTAGGTGAACAATGTGTTGTCGAGCAAAGTGCTGCCATCGGATTCCTCGATCGATTGCATTTTCTCGGCGAGGTAAGCAAATTGCTGCATGTGGAACTCGTCCACCTTTAGCAGGTCGTCAATCATTTTCGTTTGATTGTGTGACATCTGATGGTGGCTACGTGGTTTGTCGAACAGTCCGTCGAACATGTAGGGAGTATCCCAACGCTCCGGGCCGACCATGAAGGTCGCGACGTTGGTCAGGCCCGTTTGCAAGGCGGTGACCATCAAATCTCCCATCAAGCGGATGTAGTCTCCGCGGGGCATGTAAGCTTCAGTTGGTTCCTCAAAGTCGACGGTCGACAATTCCGCTTTCATTTCTTCCAAACGATTCATTTGTGTCTCGATCGCTCGAATTGATTCGAAATACTCCGAAAACTTATCGCGGTCTGCTTTGCCAAGATCTCGCTGCATCGAACGGGCATCTTCAAGCACGAGACTTGTGATGTCACGGTATCGACCGATTTCCTGGTTGGAGAATAAACGGCGATACATCGTTCTGGGATCACGGACCGAGGGCGCGAGGTGGCCTGTGCCATACCAAGAGATGTTGTCGAAGTAAATCGATTCTTTGTTGTCGCGATGGCTATTGCAGCTAAATTCCAAGGTTCGGAAAGGAGTTGTCTTGGCAACTTCGTCAGCGACAATTTGATCGAGCGTTCGATCGAGTGGCCATGCCGAACCTTCGATCGTGAATGCTTTGGCACTGCTGAGATAGCAGGACGCACACTGGGCATGAACGTCGGTACCCTGCTGGAACGTCCGGTCCATTCCGGTAATCAGATTGATATGCTGCTTCAGGTTTTCGAGGGGCTTCATCGTCGGCGTTAAATCTTCCAGCGGCTTGACGCTTTGGTTTGGATCTTGTTTGCCAAGCGACTTCATGACGTTCCCAAGGTTCCCTTTGGGGATAACATCGTTCGCTTCCCCGGGAAAGAAACCGCGGCGGACAACGCCGATCGGCACATAAAAGTGCGCCATTCGAATGGCCGGTGCCTTTGGTTGGTGGCGGTCACCGGCACTGGCCAAGCTTTCAAGCCACGGCAGAGCGAGTGCCGTACCGCCAATGCCACGTAAAAATTGCCGTCGTGAGGTACTCATGATCTTCTTCTAAAACTCTCGCAGAGGATGATCTGGCGAATCAGCGTTTGCATTTTGTAATCGTCGGCCGCCACCGCGTCGGCGATCTGATCGATAACCAAGTAATCGGCTGAGCGAAGCTCTCTCGCCAAAGCGAAGGAGAGAAGGTGTCCTGCTAATGCCCGACAGAAACGATCCTGATTTGCAAGCACCGCATCCTTGAACTCAACGATATTGGTAAACGGATACTGTCGAAACAATTTTCCCGCCATGTCAATGTTGGCACCGTTTTCATAAACTTCGCGCCATCTGCCGACAGGATCAAAGTTTTCGAGGGCAAATCCGAGTGGATCGATTTGCTCGTGGCAACCGCGGCAGTCTGATCGCTCCCGATGGGCAGCCAAACGCTGCCGCAGTGTCAGTTTTTCTTCGCCACTAGATGGTTTCTCTGCGAGCGGAGGAACATCCGCTGGGGCCGGATCCGGGGGATCATTGAAGATGACACCGGCGACCCATGCCCCCCGAGTGATGGGCTGAGTTCGTTCAGGTCCCGACGTCATTGTCATGACAGCCGCGTTGGTGATCACACCACCGACGCGGCGATCCGTTACCGGTACACGCTGAAAGTTCAAAACCGTTACGCCACTACCGGCCTGTTTCGTTGACCCATTCTTGAGTGAACCGTAAGCGCTATCAAGTTTGCCTGAGCGGTAGGTAAAGTCAGAGTCGATAAGCTGAGTGATGGGTAGGTCTTCGATAAGAACCGTTTCAAACAGTAGCAGTGGTTCCATCATCATGTGCATGCTGACGCGGTACTTAGAGAAGTAAAAGTCAGCGAATTTTTCTCGGTTCGGTACCGCGGAGATAATTCGGTCGAGTTGCAACCATTGCGAAGGAAAACTATCACAGAAACGTTTCAGTTTCTTGTCTTTCAGCAAACGGTCAATTTGTTCGTTCAAAACGTCAGGTTGGCTGAGTTTTCCTGCCGCAGCCAGCGACAATAGAGTTTCGTCCGGTAAACTGCCCCACAAAAAAAAGGAGAGTCGCGAAGCGAGTTCGATGTCGTCAATTGTTTGATAATCCCTATCGCTTGTTCCCAAACGGTTGGAATCATCGGTGGCGGCGATGCCATCGCTTGGGTTAGATTTTCGATGGTCGTACAAATACAGAAACCGGGGCGATGCAATGGTTGCCGCTGCGACTGATTTCATCGCTTCGGTGAAGCCGACTTCTCTCTCAAGCGAATCGATCACAAACTGAGAATAGCGTTCAACCTCGTCAGGGTTTGCGGGGCGACGAAATGCTCGGGTCAGAAAATTCTGGATGCGATTTCTAACGCTTGATTCGATACTAACGTCCTTCGCCGGCGGCTGAAAAAACGACTTCCAGATCCCGACCCGCTTTGGATTGAAATCGGGGCTTTGTGTGATTGACTGGCCCAGTTTTAAGAACTCGTCCATCAGCAGCGGGGAAAGAGATAGATGGTCGCCTTGCGTGTCGTAGCCATTTTCGGCGCGCAAATCCTGCGGGAATGCGGCGACACCGGCCAAGCGAGGTTCGATCATCTGTGATTTACCGAGCGGTCGATTGCCGACTGTTACCGTGTCGGGCATCTTGCCTGTTTGCGGATTGAAGTAGTCTTTATGAATTCGCATTGCTCGTTCAGGGAGCGTAAAGACAATGCACTTTAAATCGAACAGGTCGATCACTGCATTGTTGTATTGAAAACGATTCATCCGCCGGATCGATGCGGTTTCCTGCGATCGCGAAGTGGTGACTGCTTGTTGCAGAATCGGATACAGGGTTGCGAGTATTTGCTCTCTCTGCTCCGCGGTCGGTTGCGGTTTGTCCTCTGGCGGCATCTCCCGGTTATCCAAAACCTGAATCAACTCACGAGCAAGATCCGCGTCACCGCGGAGAACCTCCGCATTGATTTCGGCAAGATCGATCTCTCCTTCCGAATTTCCATCTCCGTGACATTCGAAGCAAAAGCTTTGAACAAATGAAGCAATCTGACTTTGCTTTGTCGCACGTTTTTCTTCGCCATCGCTGGCCAGCGATAGCGTGGGGGTGGCGAGCAGCAAAACCAGTGTTGCGATGCGAGAACGCAGCATTCCGACTAGCCTGACAAAATAGGTGGGGCGATGGCGGTGCGGTCAGAACCGGAGTACCACTCCAATTCTTTTACTCCCCTATTATGCACGAATCTGTTCGCTGGTCACGCAGCAGTTGCTCCGTTTTTCTTTCTTCGTAGGCCGTTTTTCATCGTTAGGACGAAAGGTTTTAATCCGGCTCGGGGGAGCGTTGCTTTTTCGGATTGGCCCGGATTGCTGGACTGGTAGACGCCCCCAGCCAATTTCTTTTGTTTCGCTTGCTCGGCAATTGTCGGCCAGCCGCGATTTTGGGCCAGCGACTCGCAATCAACAATGAATTCGCAGCGGGCAGGTGCAACAATAGGCGGATGACCTTTGAGTGATTTGGTTGGTCCTGGCCGTTGGAACCACGCAATTGCAACGAGTTATCGTCAGATGAGTTACGATATCGACAAAATGTCGCAGATCAGTGGACTCGCCGGTTGCGATTTGATCGGCAGCGGTGAGGGCGAGTCACGTGTTGCGACCATCGCTTGTGTCCGATC
Organism: Planctomycetota bacterium; assembly: GCA_036339635.1. Lineage (GTDB taxonomy): Bacteria > Planctomycetota > Planctomycetia > Pirellulales > Pirellulaceae > Rubripirellula. The sequence continues at coordinate 28,584 of JAYZAR010000085.1, forward strand.
AATCACCGCTGAGGATTCCGATCTTTATGAATTACCTCGATCCTGTTTCCATTCGTTTTCAATCGCCTCGGATTACACCCTCACTGCGGTTGCTTGGCTTGTTGGCGTTATTTGGAATGCCTAGCGTGTCGGGATCTGCGGAAGCAGCAAAGCCGAATGTCGTGCTGGTTTACATCGACGATCTGGGATATGGCGACCTGGGCTCCTATGGAGCAGACGACACGCCAACACCCCACATCGATCGATTGGCGAGGGAGGGTGTTCGTTGCACGGCCTCGTACATCACCAATCCGCCGTGTTGCCCAAGTCGTTGTAGCTTGATGATGGGGCAGTATGGTCAGCGGTTTGGAAAATACGGCATGTCGCGTGGTTTGCCGATTCCAGAGGACCGACCCACCATGGCTGAGTTTCTGCGCACCCAGGGTTACGTCACTGGTCAAATCGGAAAATGGGACATCGGTACGAAGCTTCAGGGACCGCTGAAGTCGGGATTTATCGAGGTTGCAAAGAATCCACCGCGAAAGGTTTACACTAAGAAAGAGCTCGCTGCTGCATCACCGGCGCTGCGTCAGCAGTTGAAAAAGAAAAATGGTGCTTCGAAGTACTATTGCCTCAACGAAAAAGGGCAGACGCAGTGGCTGACGGATTACGACGGCGACTCCATCGTTAATTTTATCGAACGTCACCGGTCCGAACCGTTCTTTCTGTATTGGTCTCCGGAAGCGATTCACTCCTTTAACACGGAGGTGCCACAAGAATTGAGTCGCCGCACTTCCGCGACGGGAAAGCAGCGGTTGCTTGCCGGGGCGATCGTTTCGGTGGATGACCAGATTGGTAAACTAATTGAAACGTTGGAAAAACTCGAGTTGCGCGACGATACGCTCGTGATTTTTACCAGTGACAACGGCGGAAACCCGGCCGAGGGCGGCACTGCGACTCCGTATACCGGCGGCAAAGGTGCCGGGACTCAGAAAGAAGGCTGGGTGAGGGTGCCAACGATCTTTTCAATGCCGGGGAAATTGCCCGCTGGGACGCAGTACGACGGTTTGATCGCCAATTTTGATTTCTACTCGACCATCGCTGCACGGACCGAACAAGGAATTCCTCAGCACTGCGATGGTGTTGACCTTTTTCCTTTTCTCAAAGGCCAGCAGTCGGGAGATGCCCACGACTATCTGTTCTGGTTGAACAATCAACCCGATGATGCGGTGCGAAGGCACCTAATCGCTGTTCGTTGGCAGGATTGGCGTCTCTACAAAAAATACGAAAAGGATCCTTGGCAGTTGTTTGATTTAAACAAGGACCCACGAGAAGAACGTGATGTCTCAGCAAGGTATCCTGATGTTGTCAAGCGATTGTCATCGCAACACGATGCATGGGTGAAGACATTGGTACCCCTGGGTGAAATTCCCACCATCCCCGCAGGCAAGCCGGTCATACCTGCTGGCCATGGTTGGGCGACTGCCGTTGCGCGTCCGTGAAACGTGGTGCGGGACACTGCGATTGCGGTGCAACTAGCAAAGAATTTGATTCGAACCTGTTGCCTCGTGCCGGCCGCTGGTGACTGTTGCTTGCGAACTTAACAATTGACTTAGTTTGATACGGGAATTGATGTTGATGAAGATTCGAGCTTTTTTGCTTACGTTGATTTTTGGTGTCGTTGGACAAGCGGCAGAGAAACCAAATCTGATCATTTACATGGTCGATGACTTGGGATGGAATCACATCGGGGTTGGACCGGCCACCATGGGAACACATGGTCAACAATACGTCACACCTAACCTGGCCAAACTGGCGAAAGACGGTTTAAGTTTCACTCATGCTTATGCTCAGCCGAATTGCGCGCCGACGCGAGCGGCGATGTTGACCGGTCAATACCCGGCGAGAATTCATAACGACGTCTACGTTGTGGGGAATTTGAATCGTTATGGTCGTGGCGGAATCAGTAAACAAAAAGCTAAATTCACTGGCCCAAAGCAAAGTGAGGATGTCGCGGCGGAAGCAGTCACGATGGCTGAGGCACTTCGCAAAAACGGCTATGCCACCGCACACATTGGCAAGTACCACGTTGGTGGTCACGTGGATCAATCCACGATGCCGGAGAATGCTGGTTTTGACATAAACATCGGAGGTTTCTCTCAGGGGCATCAGCCGAGTTGTTTCGCAACCAAAAAAGAAGACGTGTGGAAATTTCGAGGCGTTGGCCTCGGTCACTTCGACCGATTTGGCGGACCTTACAGTGACACGTATGTACAGAGGCGTGGCTTGGATTCTTCGCTAGTCGGAACGCCCAAGCATATTAGCGATGCGGTGGGTGACGCACTGGAAGAAACGGTTGGCAAGCTACACGCGACTGGCAAGCCGTTTTACTTGCAATTTCACACCTATGCTGTGCACGGACCAGTGAAAGCGCGTCCTGATTTGAAGAAGACGTTTCAAAACCAAGGTGCGAAGCGAGCCGATTACCTTGGGTTCATTGCTGGAGTGGATGAGAACCTGAAACGATTGCTCGAACTGCTCGATGATCCCAACCAGGATGGCGATTCATCCGACACCATCGCGAACAACACACTCGTTGTCTTTACTTCCGATAATGGTGGCACTCATGCCGACAATTTGCCATTGAAAGGCAACAAAGGCATGCTCACCGAAGGTGGTATTCGCGTCCCCTTGATTGCACGATGGCCTGGAGTCATTCCACCTGGAACTG
>JAYZAR010000086.1:0-24471 GCA_036339635.1 Planctomycetota bacterium
GGCAATTCGCATTCGTACGGATGGTGCCGTGCAATATCGCTACATAGAGCCAATCTTGCGGGAAGCGGCATTGCAGGGGATCACTGACGCCGCGATCGCTGTTAGGGCTCGTGACGTCCAGTGCGAACGCCGAAGGTCCACGACAGCGAATCGATGGAGTTAAAAATTACGCCTATGATTGACGTTGTTTTTCTGCTACTCGTCTTCTTTGTTTGTACGAGCAGTTTTGAAATCCCTGAGTTCGATCTGCCCAGTTCTATCGCTCAACCGCCCGCTGGTGGAACCGAAATCAGTACCGATACGCCGCCCCCTGAAGCGTTTGATGAAATTGTCGTTCGACTCGATCGACGAGATGCTCAATTGGTCATCGAGGTCGGAAGTCAAGCATTTCCTGATGTCGATGCGTTGGGCACCTATTTAACAGAGATCTTGTCACTTGGTGTTCAGCCACCGGTCATTGTGGATCCTGCGGACCAGATTTCGATGGCTGTGGCAGTTCAGGTCTATGATGCGGCCCGCGACGCAGGTGCCGATCGTGTTCTGTTTGCAGCCGAACCGGAGTAGACCATGCGAAACCTGTTTCTGTGCGCCATGTTGCTCGCATCAAGCCTTCTAGTTGGCACCTCGGATTCGCTGGGCCAAGCACCCGTAGGACGCCGGACAACTGATCTCGATCAGGATTTGTTTCAGGCACTAATGAATGCAAGTCGTTTTAGCGCTGCGATCGAGCTATGCCAGGCCCGATCACGTGGTGCCGATCCCCGAAGCGACGTGGCAGCGAAATGGGCCATCAGGACGTCACAGGCTCTTTCCGCCAAACAATTGGTAAACGAGACGTTTACAGACACAGAAATACAGGCCGCGCAAGAACCCGTGTCGCAGTTGTTGAGTGCCTACCCTGGTCAGGCACGAAGTTTCTTTCTCGAGGCGCAGCAGCGTCGTGTTCAGCGAGATGCAGCGAGGCATGCTGTGCTGAGGGCCGCTGTCTCGCCAAGCGACAAAGCTCAGAATGAGGCGGCCGCCGGTCGCTTAGTCAGAGCCGCTAGCGACATGGAAGCCTTGTCTGAACGTATCGCTGACGAGCGTTCGCGACTTAGCGGCAACCGTGATCCAGACAGCCAACAGCAGATCACAGACTTGACACGATTGGAGCAGTCGCTGCAGGTTGATCTTGTTTCGTTATCGTTATTGCAAACGGAATTATTTTCTCGCGGCAGTCAGGACGGAATCGCGGCAGCCGTTAGCGCTGAGCAGGCTGCCATCGCCGCAGAATCGAAGTTGCCAAATGGATCTGCGGCGCGGCGGGAGATTGAACGTTTGAGAATTGAATCGATTCTCCGCGCGGACCAAGCCAAACGTGCTGATGCAGCATGGAAGCAAGCCATCGACAAGGAAATCGATTTTCGATCCCCGCAGTGGCTAGCGTTACGGATTCGTCTCGATTTAGCCCTGGCCAAAATCCCGCAAGCCGAATCACTATTGGCCGCCTTCTACGGAACGACTCCCGGTTCAGCGCCGCTATCCGTCGAGATGGACTTGGCAAGGTTAGAGTACTTGCTGCAGAGCACGCAAAAAGGCGTTGTTGGTCCCTGGTTGGATGAAATTTCTAAGCGTGGTGGTTCATATGCCCGCCGTCGTGCCGAAGCGTGGTCCCTTCAATATCTCAAGCAATCATCGTTCAGCAATCGTCCCAACGTCGATCCGTCGATCATCGCTGCCCAAGCCAAAGATTGGTTGCGGCGCGGAGAAGCGTCGCGCGCTGCAGATTTGTTGTCAGCTGCCGCCGCTGCCGAAACAGATACAAGCCGTGCGATCTCGCGAGCGATTGAAGCGGCCGCCGCTTGGAGAAAGGCGGGTTCTCCAATCAAAGCAGCGGAAGTCTTATCGGACATCGCGCTCAGCAAACCCGAGGGGCGCGGCGCTGCTGCCGCACATTTGCAGGCCATCGTTTTGGTTGCTGCTAGTAATGATTCAGGTGTTGTTGGAAAAGTCGAATCCATGCTCCGCAGAAATCTCGATCAATGGCCTCAAGGGAAGGCAGCTGATGGAGCACGGCGGTGGCTAATCAAATTGCTTGAATCACAGTCACGTTTCACAGAGGCGGCGGTCGCGGCAACCCAGGTCGCAGCTGCCGATCTTGACTCGAACCAACTCAGCCGCATCCTTTCACAATGGCGATCTGCATTTCGATTGATTGAGCCTGATCAAGATTCCGGCTTTAATACGCAACTTGAGGAAGCGTTCGCATCACTTTCCAAAAATCCGGCTGCGGTTGGTACCCATCGACTGACCTTCGCCCTCGTCGCGGATCGTTCTTGGTTGCTTGGTGTACCGTCTGCCAACCCTGCAGAGCCGCCATGGATTGAAGCACTTATTGAATTTCGAAAAGCAGGTAAAGAAGACCAAGCTTTATCGGCAATCCCTGAAACGGAGAGGGCTGATGTCATTCGTCGATTGATGTTAGATGCACGTGCGGAGCCATCACGACGTCGTGCCATTGCCTTGTTGATCGACGCATGGATTGATTCACGCGATAGCGAGCCATCACCTTCCCTCGGATGGGTTGAAAGATTGCTGTGGTTAAACCAGATATCCGAGGCGATTGGGGTGGCCAGTTCGTTGATTAAGCAATCCCCCGATTCAGCCGAGGCGATCCAGGGAGTCGCTGAATTACTTGGATCCAGTCGAGACCTGGAGGCCCGAAAACAGGCGATTGTATGGTGGGACCAACTCGCCGCTGGTAGCACCGCTGGAAGTGACGTGTGGCACAAGGCTAAGCTGTCTGCGATCCGACTGCTGGAGGTTACTGGGCAGAATGATCAGGCGCGTCAGCGTGCGCGATATATTTTACTGACAAAGCCTGATCTTCAACTTGATCTACGGCGTCGGTATCAGGCAGTAAGCAACTGACGGAGTCGTGTACGCTTGAACGACAACACAAGGTACCGACGTTTCGTTGTCCTGCAGCATACAGTGGGACCGGGTTTGGGTCGCGCCACCAAAGATCATCTTGACTGGATGTTTGAACAGGAAAACCAGACATTGGAAACCTGGGAAACTCCACTCATCGCGACATTTATCGAACCAATCGTGGTGGTGACTCAGCGTTTGAATGATCATCGCATCGCTTATCTTGATTTGGAGGGGTCGCTTGGTGGTGATCGTGGTGACGTAAAACGAGTGATCGCTGGAAAATATGAGCCGCTCAAGATCGATAAAGAACGCATCCAGTTACGGATCATTTGGCAAGACAAAGATTCAACGAATACTGCCAAACTAGACTTTTTTCGAAACGAGATCGGTGAGTCATCTCTCCGCGATCGCAGTGGTGATGTTTACCGTCTTCGGATTTCACCACTAGTGTGCGACACGAAGGGATGAACGGCGCCGTCAAGTTTAAAAGAATCTCTCAATGGCTGATCGGTGTATTCTTTCAGGAGTATTCTTCTCAAGATCAGTGAAGTCGATTCCACAATCACCGGCTTTTTCGAATCGCTGGAATGGTCCCTCGTCGCAGTAACTTAATTGATGTGATCGCTTTGAGTGGTGACTCAAAGCGCTGCATGCGGTTGGCAGTTTCTTTCGTGATCTCGCGAACAAATTGGTCGAGGGGCAGTGGTAAGGATTCCACCATCAGCTTTTCAATTCCCAATTCGTTTGCCCCCTGGCGAGGCAAGATGTGATTTTCTTGGGTATTCCAAGGGCATTTGTGTATTGGTCTTGTCAGCACTGAAATTTGTAAACCAAGATGCTTCTTGGAAATCACCTTGCCGCAATTATTCTCCTTCGGCGGCATAGAGATGACTTGCTTACCTAGTGCTTGCCATCAGCGAATTGGTGGCTTGGCCGCAGAAGTCGCCGCGCGTTTTATTTTGCTGACGGCCCAACTTCTTGAACGCACACGGGATAGTCGAGTGCCGGTCAATAAGAAGGCGACACGGTGGATTCATGTTGGCATATCGTTGCAACTGACAACATTCGCTAGGTAACATTAGAAACGCAGCGGTTTCGGTAACCAAGTCCGAAGTCGTTCGGCCACACCTGGTGTATCCGTCGGTTGGGGATTCGAGTCACTTTGGTGTTCGGACGACGTTAAATGGTTGAGAGTTAGCAGGTGTTTAGCCCACGGGTTTTGCAAAAGTCGCCCCGAAGGAGCGAGATTGTTGCGTTGTAGACCTTGAACGGCTAAAAACGCCAGGCTTTGTAACTCATCACGTTCTTGTTCTGTCGCAAAATGCTCATGAAGGTGAACATCGTCGATCCACACTCTGCCTGTTGAAAGGCTGTCGATCGTCAGTCTCAAGGAATCAATTACTCCACGATGGATTCCATCTGCTTCCAGGACCGCGTGCTGCTCGTTCCATTTGCCATCTCTGGCGACCTCAAACTCTGTAGCGAATCGGATCGGTTGGCCGTTTCGTGATGCTTCGATCGAAACCTTCAAGCGGTGAGGTGGTGCATTGTCCTGCCGTTCACCACGGCAAGCGAGCGAAACTGCGAGACGACCGGATTGGGGTGGATCGATGGTTTCGGTGACTAGCCAAGTTCGGCTCGACGAGTTGGGGTCGGTTGTCAACAAGACTGCTTGTTCACCGGTAAAACGTTCGCTGTCGTCGACTGTTACGCAATCGGGTGGGTGTTGAGCGTGAAGCCAACCCACGAGTCCCATTTTCCCCGCTTGCTCGAAACTTCCATTGCGTGGCTGTCCGCTTGGCTCTATGTCTGAGAGCGATCCAAGTCGCTCGACGACCGAGGTGACTTGTTGTTTGATTCTTTGCAAGGTTTGGATTCCACCACCCACCCGCGATGTCCAACCTACAAGCTTGATCGGTTTTTTGGCGGTTGGCGTCGCCCACAAGGCGACCATTTGTCCAGCCGGTACCGTAACGCGAATCCGGCTGTTGCTGCGCGGCTGAAGCAGTGCCGGTGAGGTACTGTTCCAGGTAACTGATTCTGAGGTCTCCAGATCAATCTCTGAAGGCCAAGGGACGCTGCTAATGATCGCTACACACAACTTGTCATCCGCTGTGGATGTCTTGACATGGACTGTTTGAGCGATGGGGTTTGAACCCAGAGCATCGGCCATTGGAATTGCAGGAATGCTCGTGAATGCAGCAAAGAAATTCTTCAGCTCGTCATCCAGTTGATTGAAAACCACCGATTGGTCGATCAGCAAAATGTCAGGCTCCAATTGATTCATCACTTGACTGAGATCTGACTCCCAGCCTGGTCGAATCGTTCCCTGTTTCGTAGAAGCGGTTTTCGCTTGAACGAGTACTGCCGAAGATCTCGCTGCATCAGTCTCTGCGAGGTCCGAAATCTGTTGTGACAATAATTGGCATTCGGAAAGAATTTGTTCATCACCGTCGCGAATGATGGGTGCTAATCTCCAGTGACTATTCGCCGTTGATTCCAATGCAGCGAAGCTTTCTGTAGGTAGCAATATAAGTGCTGGGTGCTCGTTCAACATGGACGTGATCCCGTTGAAAGCATTTTGCGTCTCTGCTCGAATCCAATCTTCAAAAGCTTCTGACCTGGTCAACTCGGCCCGCGCTTCTTCATCTAACTGACTTATCTGAAGATTCGCTGATTCAGCAAACCTTGCGATTGTTGATGGCTCACGTTGCGCGTTGATTGGCGGCTGCAGATGACTGCCATCATCGGCGTACAGGCCTAGTCCCGCATAATGCGGATACTGTTCGTAACGAGCGTCGATTTCATGTAGCCACGTCGCCAAACTGCTTTGAACTGCCGGATTCAATAGGTCGTATTGATTGCTGCGATTTAGTTCGTCCCGCGTAAGTTCGGTGACACGGTCAGGCTGAGATCGCAGGTCACCCTCCAGTTCGGAGAGTAGGTCGGTTGGGCGTACTGAGACGTAAACCAGAAGCGACTGGTTCGACAGCAGTGGCATCGCTAATTGGATAGCGTTTTCGGAGTCGAGATTGTTTTGTTTATTGCCCCGTGTTATCACTGGTAGCACCACACCAGTCAGATTCATTTGTCGGGCGTAGTCAGCCAAACGCATAGAGCTCTCCCAGATCCGCTGTGCCGCGACCGTTGCGCTGTCAAAGTCATCACGGCCAAGCGGTGTCGAGTTGCTCCAGTTTTCTACCCAATTCTCATCGCTAATCTGCAGCGCCGCTACTCGTTGAGGTGAGGCAGTAATACTTTCTAAAGGTGGCTTCGAATCACCTAGTTGATTTGGTCCAGCTTCGACGCGAATCGATTCAATCGCTGCATCATCTGCACTTAGGTTAGTCAAGCAAATCTGTTCTCCCAGCTCTGGATAGTGAATCCAGGTGTGTTCCAGCCATGGGTTCTCAGACTTGGCAACCTTATCCTGCACGATCACAAAGGAGTGACTTGGAGTATCGACCGCTCCGAAATGGACACGCAGGTGAATGGGTCGATCCTGTGCCATGCGAATCCGAATTCGGTGCGGAATCGCTGGCCGCAGGACGGGTAATGCTGTTTGGAAGAGTTGATTCGACTGGAGGATCGACACCGTTTTGTCGGCATGGGATTCGCTGGCCAAAGCATTTTGGTTCGCTTCTGTTTCTGGGCCAGGAACGAATCGTGAGGTGGATTGGGGGATCCATGTGGTTACTGACCAGGAAGGCTCTGATGGATTGATTTCACCAATCGCATCCCAATCCGATTGCACCGGGGGTTGGTTTGTCGTGTTTTGATCTTCATTATGCACCACAATCGGGTGCCCCTTTTTTAATATCGGCATATCGCGCCGACGAATCCGCAACCAGATGTTCTCGTCCTCCTTGACCACGAGTGATCGGACTTCGTAGACGCCAGCCGCTTTTGGTGTTTGGAAATCGACGGTGACTGCTTGGCTGTTCCCCCGTGCATCCACCTGCATGATGTGACGCGAACTACTGATCGTTTGCCCGTCATTCACTCGAATCAATGACGCATGCAGCGTTAGTTGCTGGGACGTGTGCTGCAGCATTGAGTTGCAGGCAACGGTGTATTTCAGATCTTGCTCTGGGGCCACCGTTCCTACCAGAGGTAGGCCTTCGGTCCTCAAAGAATCACCGGGCAATCGCGTCAGCGACCACGAGGGGCGTTCTGGATCAGTCTGGTGGTTTTCGTGAGAGTGAATCTCGCCAAGATTGGCTAGCTCTTCGAGTGACAATTCCCGTGAGGGCAGATAGTCAAGCGATGAGTTTTCGATAGTCTCGAGTCTCGCAAGGCGAATTGAAATTTTCGCGTTGCGCTTGCCACGGATTCGGAATTCCACCGTTCCGCTCTTCTGCACAAATCGAGGTTGGATCAACAGGTTGCGAGGCGGATCGGCCAGTTCAATGGAACCGTTGAGTTCTGATTCATTACGAGTGATAATTTCGCTGATGGAGTTTGTTCCCGATTGATCGTCTGTCAATTCAACTTGCGTTTTCCAATAGCAGGCGACCGGGGCTTGCCATTGAAACTGAAGACGAAGATCAATGATGCTCGCATCTTTGGCTGAAACAGCGGATATCATCATCGCGCACAACCAGCCGATCGTCGACGCAAAAATGCGCGATCGAACCGAACGTCGGCAGAGACCTCCATGTCCAGCCATTGATCAGGTGTCGTGTTCAGATCTCGTGTTCAGGTAAATTTCGGGCAGAATACGCGGACTCGCAAAGGAGAGTAGCTCTCCGAAGCTCATCGGGTAAAGATTGAATTTCGGTAAGGCCTGTTTCACAACGTGGATGTTTCACGTTTGGGCCGTGCCTATGTTTCGCTGGGATCTGCAGTTCAAGGGTTGCTCCAGTCGTCCCAGCAACTTAGGTATGATTTATAAGCCTCGCAGGAATCGGCTCTTTCTTCGATCCACTGCTTGGTCTTCTGAACCTGCTCTAGTTCTTGTTCCAGTGACAGATTACCGATTAATAATTGGGTTCGAAGAAAAACGAAGTAGGTGTCCAGTACATCACAACGGCAGTAATCACTAATTGCCAGCTTATTGCCGGCGTCGAATTGCTGTTGAACTTGATCCCCAGTCAAATCCATTTTCCCCGGCTTGCCAAGTAACTGCGCCATCAAATTCAGCCCGCCGTTGCAGCGGGCAGCTCCGTAATTCATCAGCAGGTCTTGCAGATCCAAATGCGCGTTGGAATTGAATCGATTTCGAGGTGTCTTGTAACCCTCGGAAGTGAACCAGGAGGACACCGATACGCCATATCGAAAAGCGGCCAATTCCATTAGCGGAATATCGAAGGTGCGGCCATTGAAAGTCACCCATTGCGGGTACCGGTAGAGTTCCCATCCCCGCCAGAAGTGCTCGGTAATGATGTGCGGGCGAAAATCGGGCTCATCAAGCGAAACAATATCTAGCAATTGAAAGTCTTTGGCGACTTTCGCGACGACAACTGCAGTTGGGATCTGAAAGGTGTGGGGAATAAAAGTAGTGCCCCGTTGTTCCATCAACTCATCTTGGTAGGTCGCAATTGCTTCCGCGGGGCTGTAGCCAGCACCCGGGTATCGGACCTTAGAAATCAGTTCCCCATCGGCAACACTTTCCACGTCAAAGACCAAGTGTGCCACTTTCTCTCCCATCACTGCCTTCCTTAAGTTTGGGAACGCTTCACACGAACACTACTCCCGATCAAAAATCGCGTTTCAGTGTATCGCCCACCAGATCATCGTGCAGCATTTGCCGTTAAGATGATAGGGCACAGAGCGTTCCTGTGAAGTGAACCCTGTGTTTGAGCGATGCTGGCCCAGATAAACGCCAGTCTGGGTAAAGCACTGGTTGGTAGCGTGAATAAGTTCGCAACGATTGTTTTCAAACGGATGACCAAATTGCTTGTCATCGCAACACTGGTAGCGGAGTGAAGCTACCTGAAACTCGTATGAACCGAGAAAGTACTCACAAGGTAAGGGAGCAGCGTGTGTTGATTAATCGTCAGAGATTACTGGATCGTTTTCTGCGTTATGTTCGCGTTGGAACTTCGGCCGATCCCAACAGTGGCACGTACCCCAGCAGCGAATCGCAGCGAGAGTTGGGGAAATTGTTGAATGAGGAATTGAGCGCGATGACGATTCAAGATGCGCACCAGGATGAGCATGCCCTAGTCTGGGGAACCGTTCCCGCGACCGACGGAGGCACGAGTCCAACGGTTGCGTTAGTGGCTCATGTGGATACCAGTCCCGAGGCCCCTGGTCAGGATGTAAATCCTCAAGTAGTGGAATCGTATGAAGGTGGTGATCTTACGTTACCTTCTGGTGCGGTGATTCGCGTTGATGAGTGTGACGAGTTGAGTGGATTGATCGGGAAGACCCTGATCACGACCGACGGCACCACGTTGTTGGGTGGCGATGACAAGGCGGGTGTGGCCATCATCATGGAATTGGCGCAGACGCTGATTGAGAATCCTCATTTGATGCACGGGCCAGTGCGTGTATTGTTCACTTGTGACGAGGAGATAGGGCACGGGACAGAAAAAATTGATTTAGAAAAGTTGGATGCTACCGTCGCCTACACACTTGATGGTGGTGGTGCAGGCGTGATTGATGTGGAGACGTTTTCCGCAGACGCCGCCACAGTTCGATTCACCGGTCATAATATTCATCCAGCGATCGCTAAGGACCGAATGGTCAATGCGCTGCGAGCTGTAAGCGACTTTGTGACAGCCCTGCCCCGCGACTTAACGCCCGAGACGACCGAGGAGCGTGCCGGTTTCATTCATCCCTATGGAATCACTGGTGGTGTCGGTGAAGCATCGGTAGAACTGATCCTGCGTTCTTTCGAAACAGAAGACCTGGTTGGCTACGCCGATTTGATTCGAAAAACGGCTTCGCAAGTGGCTGATTCGATGCCCGGATTGCGAGTAGAAGTCGAGGTTAAAGAGCAGTATCGCAATCTTCGTGAGGGACTTAGTAAATTGCCCGAAGCGGTAACGCTTCCACAGCAAGCCTTCGAGAATCTTGGTCGAGAATGTACAAGCGCCATCATTCGAGGAGGAACGGATGGTAGTCAGCTGACCGAAAAAGGGCTGCCGACTCCGAATCTCTCAAGTGGTCAGCACAACATTCACGCAGTTACGGAGTTCGCCTGTTTGGACGAGATGGTCGAAGCCACCGAGCACTTGGTCGAACTGTTGTCGCTGTGGAGCCAGTTAAAGAGTTAGTCCAACGGTTATTGATCGTGCCGTTTCAGAGAAACCCCATCACTGTTTGCCACGATTGTTCCCTCGATCTTCGGGAAACAAAAATTTGCCGCTCCAGTGTGAACAATTAAGTTGTCGGAAAGCTTGGCTGTCCCTTCATGGTGAGTGTGTCCACACAGCACTGTGAATTGTTGGTGGGGATGACGGACGGTATGCGACAACAACATTTTTCCCAACTGGCCACAGACGAAGAAAGGGGCCCAATTTTCGTCGGTCGTCTTTCCCTCGTACCAGCATGCTTCGCGAAAGGGAGGCACGTGCGTAGCGATGATGACTTGGCGGACAGCGGGAGAGATTGATTCGAGCTTCACCTGCAAGCGTGCAGCCGCCTCGGCTCCCAAACGATTCAGCTGCTGCTTCCAAGTACTTGAATCGGTTCGCTGAAAGTCTTCGATCAAACGGAAGTCTTTCAGCTCAATGGGACTGTCTTCGTAATTCCCTTCGCTGGCATCGCCCCAGCCATCTTCGCCAACTAGGGTTACCAGCGGTTCGTCTCCTAATACGATTGTACCGGTATCGGTCAGGTAATGAAGATTGCCGGTTTCGCGGACAGCATGAACCACACGTTGTCGCGTGGTTCCAATCGAACCGTGATAGAAATCGTGGTTACCGAGGACAAAAAAGATCGGCACCGAAAGCGAGTTTTCCAAGTGGCGCAATTGGGCGATAACGTCATCACCTTCCGAGATATCTCCGGTAATGACGACACCATCAGCTGGCTGCGATGCAATCGATTGAATCCATCGCAGCCGATTCAGCTCAGCGGTGTGATCGAGGTGAAGGTCGGTAGTCCAAATCAATCTCACGTTCGAGATACCAATCAGGCAGAAGTCGCTTCACTGGCGGCCGCAGTCAACGCTTCGGCTTTATCGGTTTTTTCCCAAGTGAATGCATCACCGGTTCGGCCGAAGTGGCCACCCGAGGTCGTTTCTGTAAAGATCGGGCGACGCAGTTGCAGGTGGTCGATGATTCCAGCTGGAGTCAGCGGGAAATGTTCACGGACCAAATCGCAAAGTTGGGTGTCGTCGATTTTGCCAGTTCCCTCGGTGTCAACATGAACGCTAACTGGTTCGGTAACGCCGATTGCATATGCCAATTGGACTTCGCAGCGTTCCGCTAAGCCAGACGCGACGATGTTCTTGGCAACGTATCGTGCCATGTAGGCTGCTGAACGATCGACTTTCGTGGAATCTTTTCCACTGAACGCGCCGCCACCGTGGCGACCCCAGCCACCGTAGGTATCGACAATGATTTTCCGACCAGTCAAACCGCAGTCACCGTGAGGGCCACCGACGACGAACTTTCCGGTTGGGTTGATGTGGTAATTGATTTCACTCGTGACGAGCTCTTCCGGAAGTTCCGGCAAGATTACTTTGTTGATGATGAAGTCGCGGATCTCTTCATTGCTGACATCTTCGTCATGTTGCGCGCTGACAACGACCGTATCGATGCGGACGGGCTTATTGCCTTCGTATTCGACCGTAACCTGACTCTTATTATCTGGACGCAGCCATGTGACTTCTTTGTTAAACCGTGCCTCGGTTAAGCGATTGATGATGCGATGTGACAACGCAATCGGTAGCGGCATCAATTCTTCGGTATCGCGGCAGGCATAGCCGAACATCAAACCTTGGTCACCAGCGCCGACGTCTTTACCCGATGCTACATCCGAGTCAACACCTTGAGCGATGTCAGGACTTTGGGAGTCGATCGATACCATGACGGAGCATGTATCGCCGCAGATACCCATGTGATCGTCGGTGTATCCGACGTCGTTGATCGTCTTGCGGATAATATCCGAGTAATTCACCTGCGCCTTAGTCGTGATTTCTCCAGCGATGATGGCGATGCCGGTGGTGACCATGGTTTCACAGGCGACCCTGCTGTAGGGATCTTGTTCGAGCAATGCATCCAAAACACTGTCAGAAATTCGGTCCGCCAGCTTATCTGGGTGACCCATGCTGACCGATTCGCTGGTAAAGAGGTATCGAGCGTTGCTCACGACGGCTTTTCTCCCGGCAGCAGTGCCGATGGGTTAGGTTGGTTCTACAATTCAAGATCCAATAAACTAATTACATAAGACCTTTCTGAGAAGCGTCCAAGGATTCTGAGAAGTCTCTTTGGAGTGGCGAGCGACTGCAATCTTTTCGAGTAATCTGCCAAAATGATCCCAGAATCGAAAAAATCGCGAGATTTAGCGGCTTCGCGGGAGGTCGATTCGGATCTGCCGCTGCCAGATCGAACAACCCCGGCCATGCTGATGTCGCTGCTCATGCATGTCATTATTCTGACCGCAGCGGGATTGTTTTGGGCTCGTGTGCCTGCGGGGATGGGCCAACCGGCCGACCGCCCGATTGGAATTGCCATGGTCCATCGGATGCCGGATCGGGATCGCTACGTGGAGGCCAGTCAAACAACGGCGGTCCAGGCTGAGCAGGCGGCCGCTGAATCGACTCCCTCAGCCGCTGCCGCGCCGCCAGCCGATTTATCGCCGCCAGTTGATTTGGCGGGTGTGTTGGAAGCGATGGAGTCGACCCCGTCACTAATCTCTGGTACCGGTTTGGCCGGTGAAACGCAGCTGGGCGGTGATGCTTTCGAGGGCGATGGCACCGGCAGCACCAGTGGCAATTCAGAGGAAGCAACCACGACGTTATTCGGGATCTCCGGGAGTGGGTCGCGATTCGTTTACGTCTTCGACCGATCCGACAGCATGAACGGATTCGGGGGGCGGCCCCTGCGAGCAGCCAAGTCAGAAATGATACGGAGTCTTCGGTCGCTGACCGAACGTCAGCAGTTCCAATTGATTTTTTACAACGATAAACCGTCACCGTTCAAACTTTCCGGCTTGCCGCTGCAGATGATTTCGGGCGAGGAATCCTATCGTCAACTGGCAGAGAATCACATCCGGTCGATCCAAGCGTTCGGTGGGACAGAGCATGAGGCAGCGCTGAAGATGGCGCTTCGGATGGGACCGGATATCGTGTTTTTTTTGACCGATGCCCGGATCCCGCGTTTGTCGGCATCAGAATTAAGAGACATCAAGAATCTGGCGGATAGTGTCGGCGCGACGATTCATACAATCGAATTTGGCCCTGATCCAGCCGCGCCGGCTGACAGTTTTTTGCGAACCCTTGCAGCACAAAACTTGGGCGAATACCGCTACATCAATGTGCAAACCCTTGGTCAGATTTCGGCGGGCAACGAATGACGTATCGTACGAGTGGACGGCGCTGTATCTCCAATAGTGTCTTTCTGGTCTTTCTGTTGGGCGGAATCGGCCCCTTTTTCGCTCAGGTGGGTTTTGCTCAGGCAGATTCGCCGTCTGCGGAATCCTTGGATCGTGTTTGGGTGCAACCACCGCCATCGACCGGCCAAACGGCATCGTGGTTTCCGCCTGCCGTTCGATCGGTGAAAGGGAAAATTCTTCGGTTTGATTCGGCTCAACTGGAGATTGTTGCTCAAGGTGCAAGTAGTGCGTCTCGGTTGGCGTCCGAACGAGTTCTTTGGATTCAGCCAGCAGGATTCGAGTTACTCGAGGGTCCGATGGCAGAACTTTATCGGAAGGGTGATTTTGCCGACACGCTTTCTAAGTTACCTGCGACGCTGGAACAAAGACCGTCAATTTGGCGACAGCAGTGGATCACGATGTTAGCGGCCAATGCGGCGTGGAAAAGTCGGCGAAGCAAAATCGCACTCGATCTTGTTTCGCAGCTGGATCGCCGTTCATTACCACCCTTAGCCGTTGCGTGGTTGCCGATTGCGTGGCAACGCGGAGTTCAATCGTCTGAGGCGATAAGAGATGCGGAGCCCCGTTTATCAGATCCCTCGGAAGCGGTTCGGTTGGTCGCCGCAAGCTGGTTGCTGTCTTCTGCCAAGCGGAACCAGGCAGTTGCCGTGCTCAAACAGCTTGTCACCAGCGATCGTAAGGAGATTTCCTCCCTGGCGGGGCCCTTGCTGTGGCGAATTGCTTCCCCTCCTGAGATTCAACGTCTGGCTCGGCAGTGGGAACAGCAACTCGCCGAGTTGCCGATGGTTTTTCAGCCGGGGCCGACCCGTGCTCTGGCAGATCAACTGGAAGCTGCCGGGATGGCTGCGGATGCCAAGCGGTTGCGATGGGCGACAGAATTGACGCCCATTCACCCGAGTTTTGGGGATTTAGACACGCAGTCTTGGTAATGGTGAAACCCAGCATGAGCGATTGAGTGAATCCCTAGTGAGCAAATGAGAAATTCACCGGTCTCAATTCAATCGCTTTCTCGTCCATCTCGCTTGCGATTGTTATCATGCTGCAAAGATCACTCGAAAGTCGCCGTCTTTTGAAGTAAGTGCATGCCTTCAATATTCTCCAAAATCATCGCCAAAGAAATTCCTGCTGATATTCTGCACGAAGATGATGTTTGTTTGGCGTTTCGGGATATCAATCCCAAGGCTCCAGTTCATTTTCTCGTGATCCCCAAAAAAGAAATTGAATCACTCGCTGAGGTGAGTGAGGAAGACGAAGCGATTTTAGGAAGGTGTTTGGTCGTGGCTTCGAAGGTTGCTGACGCCGAAGGTTTGGGAGCTGGTTATCGAATGGTGGCCAACACCCGCGAAGAAGGCGGACAAGAAGTACCGCACTTGCACTTTCATATTCTCGGGGGTCGCCCGATGAACTGGCCACCAGGATGAACACCGCGATATGTCACGATTTGACTCTCTAGAACGGCGGCTGGAGCAATTGATCGATCAGGATCGACTGAGGCGACTGGTTCCCCGGCAGATCGACGGCAATGAATTAGTTGTCAATCACTCTCGGTTGCAAAACTTTGGTAGCAACGACTACTTAGGCTTGGCCGATCGATCGGTCCAAGCCGCGGCCGGCGGGAGTGCCGCTAGCGCTTTGGTTTGTGGTTGGACGAACACTCATCAACAGCTTGCACAGGAGCTGGCTGCCTTTGAGTCCTCAGAATCGGCCGTCTTGTTTCCGAGTGGATATGCGGCTTGTAGCGGAACGATTGCGACCCTGGCCGAACGGGGTGATTTGATTCTTAGCGATGAACTGAATCATGCCTCGTTGATCGATGGTTGCCGACTCTCTCGCGCTGAACGGGTCATCTACCCGCACCGCGACTGCAGGTTTGTGGAGAAAAAGCTGAGTGAGATTCGCACTCGATTCGAGCGAGTCTGGATCGTGACGGATGGAGTTTTCAGCATGGATGGACATCTTGCACCATTGCCACAACTAGCGGATATCGGGGATCGTTATAACGCAACCTTGGTCGTTGATGAGGCGCACGGCACCGGTGTATTAGGAGCCAGAGGACGCGGGGTTTGTGAATGGTTGGCTGTCGAGGACCGAGTCCCCATTCGAATTGGCACACTCAGCAAAGCGATCGCTAGCCAAGGAGGATTTGTGGTAGGGCCCCGAGTGGTGGTGGATTATTTGGTCAATCGATGTCGCTCACTGATTTTCAGTACCGCCTTGGCGCCTGCCGCTGTAGCAGCAGCGAGACGAAGTTTGCGAATGATCATCAGCGAACCCCAGCGGCGGGAAGTGCTTCAGCAGCTTTCCCAACAGGTTCGTGAGTCACTTGCTCTTCCTGCTGGTCCGACCGAGCGTGGCGTTCCGATCATTCCCGTCGTGCTCGGCTCCGAGGGTAAGGCAGTCGATGCGGCCCACCAGTTGATTCAACAAGGCTTTTATGTGCCGGCGATTCGGCCACCTACCGTCCCTACTGGGACCGCCCGACTGAGGATTTCGCTTTCTGCTACTCATGACGCAGAAATTGTGGGGCGATTATGTGAAGAATTGGGGCAAATGCTTCCCTGAAGGTGAGGTAGGCTTCGATACCAATTCCGCCGAATTTGGCATCGGGAAGAGGGATGGATTCCGCGTTTGCGACGGTGCGATTCAGATAGGACTGGGCGATCGGGATGACGCCTGGTAGACCGGTAAGCAAGGTGGGTATTCGTTTTAATTCGGATTCTTTCCTCAGAAGTGCCAGAATCACCTTAAGAATTCTCGCCGTCGGGCGTCATCGGGTTTTTTTCGGCGGCTCAGCGTCAAGGAAATCAGGGAACCGTTGCCCCCATTTTGCCGCAGGAAAGATCCTCATCGGGGCAGTTGTCACCACTGGAGCGGGCTTTACTAGAAACGCAAAGATGAAGCGTTCATCGCGTAGGGAGAATCTGAACCTCAATCGGCTGTTTAGCAAATTGACGGGAACTGCAGCGGCTTGAGATTTGGTCCGTTTGACCGCATCGCGTCAGACTTTACGAATAAAAGCTTCAGCATAACTCCGTACGTCTTGACCATTGAGAACATGGACGCGTCTCAATTGCTGAACTTGCTCATCACTGAATGAGCTGAGTGGGACGTGAATCAGATGTTTCTTGTAGCGGCGGGCCAAGCGCCGCCATCCAGCTCCCGGAGGAAGCGAGGAAGCGAGTGCAATTTGGCGACCACTGGAGTGCATGCAGGCGGCTGCGATTAGCCTTTCTTCCAGCGTCTCGGTGTAGTTTAGTCTGGGGTCAGTCCAGACATCAGGAATATCGATTGGTGGATAGAGAAACATCGCGCCACCATAAATACTGCACCCGATACCGGGGCCGACCATTTCGTCTTGGAAGTTCGTAGCGTACAGCGCCAGCGTTGATTCATGTTTATGTTCTGCAAACCAAGTGCTTCGCCAGGGATAGTCACGGGGATCTGCAGGTGAATCGAACAGCATGACGCAAGCATCCAAGGTCCCGCGGCTTGGTGGGACGACTTTGACGTAAATCTGATGTTCGTACCAATGTCGAAGGGTATCACGAATGTCGATACCATCTTTCACGCTCGTCGTGAATTTTTCTGTCCGCGCCAAATCGTTGCCAACAATTGCCCTGGCCCGCTCAAAGACGCGAGTCCGAAAGTTCTCGATTCGATCATCTTCTGGAGGATAGCTACATTGGCTGTGTGGGTTCCACTTGTACTTCCAACGGCTTTGTTCGTAGCGTGATGGCCGCCGTTGCAATTTGACAGTACACCACGTCATCGGTGGACTGGGCAGCCGACTCACCAGCGAAACAATATCGCCGTTGGGTAAGCGTGCCTGGTCGATTCCGAGTGTCACCTCGTCTAATTCATCCTGTTCAATTGATATTTTGGTGTAATGATACTGGTTCGCCAGTTCAGCCACGTGTAACGCAAACTGATCACCCAGGATTTGTTGAGCTGCCGTAACAATGGTGATTAGATCAGGTGTCAATCGTCGATGGATTAAGGACAGATTGCGAATGTATTGAAGGCATTTTGACAAATGGTGTTGGGTGACTTTTCTTGCTTGGTTCCCGAATTCTTGGAGATAGCTCTGTCGAGCAGCAATCAACAGTTCCTTGACACCATCAATCTGCAAATCATCGTCGTCTTCTAGTTCGGATCTTGCCCGTTCATACAGCGAAGTAATGAAGGGCAACTCGCCAAACAAGAACATGAGAGTTCGGTCTTCCACACCGTGGCGAATCGGGGTCGCCACTTCGTCGTGTTTAGGCAACTCAATTGTTGCGGCTGCTTCGCTGCGTGAGGTCGGGGTGGATTTGGAAGTCAGTTCGTTGTGCGCCTCGCGAATCCATGGCCAATGCAGCAAGCTGGTAACGAACAAAATGTTGTCGTACCTTTGTTCCAATTCAATCAGGCATTGCGCCATGTGGACCATGCGGTCTTCGGTTTGGCGATCTGGGGGACGAGTGATACTGGGAAGTACTGCAGCGGCAAAACGTTCTGGTGAGACATGACGGACCGCAAATGGATCGGGCATGACGGTCGCATAGGGTCGGAAATGATTGGATTCCAGATCAATGTATTCGCGAGGAATATGCTCTCCCATCGCGGCACGAATCGCCATGATCACACCTTGGCAGGGATCAACGGGAACATAGCTGGTCGCATTTGACTCCAAGTCTTCGTCACTGTCTTCCAGTTGGTGTGGGTCCTGGTTCCAAGGAATCGACTCCCATGATTCGTTGGATGCACCGAAGGGATCGACTGGCGGCTGAATGACGATCGATGGGCGAGGCAATTCAAGGACTGCTTCCTCGACACTATCCCGAAAGGAATCGGGCAAGGGTACGGCGACGCAATCGAATGATTGTTCTAGCATCCAGCGGCGAACCGTGAGCGCAAATTGACCGCTACCATGAATCACTGGCAGCAGCGATACCCGGGAACCAATTTTTAATAAGTCGGGGATTGAAGGTTGGTTGGTCACAAGCGGTTCGTTTAGATCCCTATAGGTTGTTTGGCAGTTTCATTGTAGGAAGGTCGGCTGGTTCAGGCGAGTTGTGACGCTGTTTCAGGAGTTGAGTAGACTATTCATCCCGCTGGATTCCCGAGAATATTCGCAAAGTGATAAGATTTAGTCACTTGGTAAATACAAGCGTTTTACGCAGTCGGTGCTTCCGCCAACGACGAGTGGGATTTGGCGTGAAATCGAATCTCTACGCCATGATGCGGCGGTCGAAATCGCTGCTACCGGTGGTGTAACGGCTTGCCTTGGTAGCAGCGAAGTTTAGTTAATGTTGCAGCAGAAATTTGACCGTCATCTTTAACGCTTTTTCATCATTCATCAGGAAGCTGTGCAAGACGGGAACAATTTCGAGCGACTCGGAACCATCCAGCTTTGCTTCCTCGACACTGACAACAAAGTCACTGCTTCCATCAACTAAAGGATTTGTGATGGGCAGGCCCGAAACATCACCAGCGATGATCATGAAGGGAAAGGGTGGTGTCGCCAGTTCTCTGACAAAGGTGTCCCATTGGGGACCCAGTTCTAGCCCGCCTTGTCCGGTCAGCCATCCGTAAAGGCCCGTGGGAGCAAGTCGCCGTGAGATGGCAGCGCCCTGATTTGGTGGGCCCAGCATGACCATTGAATGACAGCGACCCAACAGTTGCTTTGGGTCATCTTGCTGCAATCGTCCGATTAAATGTCGCACGACGATGTTACCCATGCTGTGCCCAACAAAGCTGAACTGTGTGTTTGCTGGCAGGTCTTCCAGAACCTCTTTGAGTGCTGCGCTGTGGTCGGCGATGGATTTGCGAGTGCTGGCGTATGCAAAGCGAATGACATCCGGGCGACCCTCTTTTGCCATTGCCGTTGCAATCGGTTTCATGGAGTGATGCGTACGCATCAGTCCATGTAGCAAAACGGTGTAGTGTTTCGGTTTGCCCAGAACGCGAGGGTTCGGTTTCAGTTCGTCAAGAATCTTGTGGCATTGTTGCTCGGAACCCCAGCCCATTCTGACATCGCTCGGATCGAGAACACGCCAATGTTCGGTCAACGCATTCTGTTGGATTCGGTAGCCATCCCGGTAGCAGTGATCGGTCCACACCTGGGTTCCGCCGCCAGTCTTCAACGCCAAGTTGAAGCGTGAGGGAGACGCAGCATCTGTTGCGTTTTCCTGGTTGTGCTTGTTTTGCTCGTTGTCTTTGGGGTCTGCCAAGGTCCTCTCCTCACCGGCAAGTTGCGATTCATCCGCACAAAGTCGTCGGCTGCGATTTAAATTTCCTAGACCAGAAGTGATGGCGAGCATCAATCCCAATACGAGCAGCTTGCTTTGAATGGACAGTCTCATGGGAAAGTTTACGTTCGAGGGGGTGTGGAAAATTGGCAGCATGGAAAAACAAGCCCGAAATAAAAATGAGCCCGAATTACTGACAGCGCTTCGTATCACGCATCCCCAGAGACGATCAAGCCGAAGAATTCGTCTTCTGCCACGATTCGGACGGGATTTTCCTCGGATTGGGGAGATTTGAGCCGGTGTTGTTCCACGGATTCACCTTCGCCGATCACGATCAGGTTAGTTTGATGGTCGATTTCCTGTTGAATTTGGCCTCCCAGCCGTCTGGTGAGCATTTGGGCCTCTTCTTCACTGCAACGCTGCAGGCGGCCGCTGATAACGATTTGCATGCCTGCTAAGGGTCGAATGAACTCTGCTCGCACCAGTAATCGCTGCAGATCGACAGGGTTGTGTTGCGGGCTGGGGGGATCTGCCAATTGGTTGGGATAGAGAAAAGGAAGTGGAGCTGACGCTTCCTTCGCGGTTGTCTTCGCTCGCGGGCGAATTCGACCCGTTGGACCCTGATAGCCCCAGCCACCGGCAGATCCGCGACGCAGCTTCAGCCGCTTTTCCAGGTCGGGAAGTGAAGTTGCTTCTCGGTCGATGCCGGCTGCCAACAAAATCTTCGCGCAGGCAATCGAATCTTCGAGTGCATCGTGGTGGCGGAACCGGATCCCAAGCCACTCTGCAAGGGGTTTTAGGCCGTAGCGACGGTGATGCGGCCACGTTCGGCGGGCAATCGCACGGGTGCAAGTGAAATGTAGTTCAGGGATCGATTGACGATGGGATCGCAAGCATGCAAGGAGTACTCCGATATCAAAACTCGCGTTGTGTGCGACCAAGCAATCGTCACTCAGCGTTTCAGAGATATCTGCCCAAAGTTCACCAAAACTCTGCTCAGATTGTACCTGTTCCGGGGTGATTCCATGGATTCGAATGTTGCTGCGACTGAAGTACAGAGGCTCCGGACGGATCATCCACATCCGGTTGTCGACCATTTCTCCATCACGCACCCGAACCGCGGCCAATTGACAGGCGCTATCGGGCCTGCGGCTGGCGGTTTCGAAGTCAATCGCTGTGAAATTCGCCGCAAAATCCATATCCGAGCTTTCCTGAAGGCGTCATCCCTGCACCGTGATCTGCTTGATCGTGCTGCCCTATTCTATGGCACCGACCTGAACCTGGGCAGCCGAATACAAGCTGGCATAGGGCGAAGGGTGGCCGCGTCATTTCGCTGCGTTCGAGTCCTGCGGAGCGATCCTTCGCGGAAAAGCAGGCCAGAAAACCAAGTCTCACACAACTAGATGATGGGCAGGTTAGAATGGCAGGCTGCCTGATACTTTCCGTCTCATCCCTTTCTGTTTCGATTGTTCCGATCATGAAACAACGTCAATTTGTCCTCGGTTTGGCTTCTCTGTTGATTGGAAGTTCTTTGGCAATCGCCTGCAATGTGCCCGTGTTCCGTTACGCGTTGGAGCGTTGGCCCGCTGACTTGTACGAGATTGTGGTCATTCACGACGGTCCATTTTCCGAGGCGGATCAAGCAAAGTTTAACCAGCTGGAGAACTCGGATCATCTGTCCACGGTTAGCGCGAATTTTCGCGTTCGAGCGATTTCGGCTGACAAGGTTGAGGATCCGCAGCTCTTGAAATTGTGGAGTTCCAGGGCCGAACGTGATCGGCCGTTGGTGATCACGATGTACCCACGTAATGCCCGCGAAGTACCCGATCGAATCGTGGGGGTGATGCCACTTTCGGATCAAGTGGTTGATGCTGTTGTGGATTCGCCTGTTCGGCAAAAGCTGGCAAAACAATTGCTGGCAGGCGATTCGGCAGTCTGGGTGTTTGTGCCTTGCGGTGATGCGGAGCAGGACCGAACGGCTCTGAAGATGTTGGAATTGCAGATGCAACGGAACCAAGAAGAATTGAAGTTGCCTCCACAAGACGAAATCGAAGCAGACGAGTTCTTTCGAGCGGACAATCCCATTGAGTTGCGGTTGAGTTTTTCGATGGTCACGCTGGACCGCACGGACGTCAAAGAACGGTTCTTGTTGCAGATGTTGCTGGGCAGTGAATCGGATCTTGAAGCACTGGACCAGCCGATGGCATTTCCTGTCATTGGCCGAGGACGTGTTTTGTATGCGTTAGTCGGCAAAGGAATCTTTCCGGACACGATTGAGATGGCATCCAGGTTTGTTGTGGGTCCTTGCTCATGCCAAGTGAAAGATCAGAATCCGGGGTTCGATCTTTTGATGGCGATCGATTGGGATAAAAAAATGGGTGGTTCGACACTCAGTCGTGAGGCTACCCAGCAGTCCTCCAAGCCAATCTTGATCGAGATTCCGCCCGGAAAATAGCAGCGAACTTCACCACTCTTTCTGATTGCCCATGATCATGGTTCGGCGTCTCGCCAGCGTTGGTATCTTGCTCTGTGCGCTTGGTCCAGCTGTCGCACAACACCGTTTGACGGTCAGAATATCGGACGACCTATCTCGCACATACCAACGATCTGGTCAGGAAATTCGATTGAGGTGGAGCCCATTGAGTGGGAAGTTGTCAGAGATAATGAGTTGCGTTTTCAGCGAGATTTGCCCAACGGAATCCGATTTGGAAGCGAAGTCAGCTCGGAAGACAATGTTGTCCGAATGGAGATGTGGCTTCATAACGGGACCGAGCAAGCTCTTACGGGAATGCGATCCCAAGTCTGTGTCATGTTAAAAGGTTTGATCGGTTTCAATTCCAAGCGACGACGAGAATCCGTTGTGCGAGGGCCGCTGATTGCGATCAAAGCCGACCATCACAATCGTTGGGTCATTACGGGCTGGGAGCCGAATCACCGCGCGTGGGCCAACCCGCCGGTGCCCTGCATTCATTCCGATCCCATTTTTCCAATTGCGACCCGGGCGAAACGGTTCGTGTTCGTGGTGCGATGTGGTTTTACCAAGGAAACGATATCGAGAACGCGCTTCTGCAGTGTGAATTGTGAGTCTGCGAGTCGGTAGCCTCGGTTACGGATGCATTGCGGTTCGTTCAGCTCTTGCAATGGCAAGAAAATGCGCTACGTTCTGGTCTGTGTTGTTGCGATACTCATTACATTTTGATTTTGGTGTGGTGGAAAGAAAATCGAATGGTGATCGCTCGATATCGTTTCCATCCCCACGCTCTGGCGTGGTAACCAGAATCCTAGCGGGAGCAGGGCTTTGAATCTCCAATCAAATCGGATTCATCAGGGCGACTGCGTCGAAAAGCTGGCGAAGTTAAAGGAGGGATCAGTGGACCTCGTGTTTGCCGATCCACCTTTCAATATCGGCTACGAATACGACATCTACGATGACCAGCAGTCGAGCAAAGATTACTTAACATTTTGCGAAGACTGGATCCGTGGTGTCCATCGGGCCTTGAAGCCGAACGGGACATTTTGGCTGGCGATTGGAGACGAGTACGCCGCGGAATTAAAAGTCCTTTCGCAGCAAGTTGGGTTCCACCCTCGAAGTTGGGTGATTTGGTATTACACATTCGGTGTCAATTGCGCTAAAGGTTTCAGTCGCTCGCATACGCACCTGTTTCATTTCGTCAAAAATCGTGACGACTTTACTTTCAACGGTGAGAATCCTGCGGTTCGCGTCGCTTCGGCGCGGCAGCTGGTTTACGCCGATTCGCGGGCCAATTCGAAAGGTAGGCTGCCGGATAACACGTGGATCTTACGGCCTCAGGATGCTCCACCACCCAGCTTTTCGAACTCTCACGATACTTGGTTTTTTTCTCGTGTTGCCGGCACATTTAAAGAGCGTGAGGGATTTCACGGATGTCAAATGCCCGAGCAATTATTGGGCAGAATTATTCGCGTGTCGAGTGATCCTGGTGATCTTGTGGTCGACCCGTTCGGCGGCAGCGGTACCACGTTGACGGTTGCCAAAAAACTCGGGCGGCGATTCATGGGGATTGAGTTGTCCAAGGAGTACGTCACACACATTTCGAAGCGGTTAGAAGATTGCGAAGTTGGAGATCCATTGGATGGCGCTGCCGATCCACTGCGTAGTGCTCCCATGACTTCACAGGGAAAACGAAAGACGAAGTTTCGTAATGGGCGACCACTGATCCCGCTGACGGATGAAATTGAAGCGGCAGTGATTGAGGCGTTTACAGAGACTTCTGAAGGTTATTCGGCTGATTACCTGCTGTGCCAGCCGGAGGTAGGAAAGGTCTTTGTTCAAGCCTGCCGCGCGAAGTCGATTCCGGGTGATCCACGAATATGGAACACCTTTTTGTTGAGGATTCGCAAGTCAGGGAAATTGCCAGGATCGACGAAACTAGGGACTCGTCTGTCAGCATCTCAGATGGATCCCTACAGCGACGCTAGCGAAGCAGCGATGAAGCTAATCGGAATCGACTATGGCATGACACTCGATGAAATGCTCTGTACACCGCATGCAGCCGAGGAATTTGATCGGCTGGCAGCGATGTTGGCTCCCGGCTACTCACCGCTGGAATACCGTTGGGCCGCGATATCGTTAAGAAAACGCGCGACGACCAAGCGATTGCGTCAAATTGCTGTCGATCAGCGAGACCGGTGGCAGCAGCAGTCGATGCCCTCCCTGAAAGGAATTGAGGATTGCTTGAGTAGTGAGTACGAGTGTCCAGGAGTGTATGTCGTTTCCGGCGACGAACCGCTGTACGTTGGTGAGACTCGTAACTTACGTGATCGCTTTGAGAAGGTGGTC
>JAYZAR010000087.1:0-10580 GCA_036339635.1 Planctomycetota bacterium
AAGTTCAGTGCGAGCGAGTGGGTCGGGCTGATGCATGAGGCCGGCGCGAAGTTCGGCGGCATTTGTCTGATTCATCATGACGGCTTCGCGTTATGGGATAGCAAGGTAAATCGGTGGAATTCGGCGGTGATGGGACCAAAACGCGACATCTTTGGCGAGATCGCCACCGCAGTCCGGAAATATGACGACATGAAACTGCTTGCCACGTTTCATCATGGGCGCAGTTTTGGTTACACAACCGGCGCGATGAAGGAGAAAGATGTAACGCCGCAGATGCGATCAGAGTGGGATGTCTTTGATCCGAAATACAAAGAGCTTTATTGGAACCAGTGGACTGGAACTCCTCAGGAGTTTACCAAGCAATGGACTGCGAAGATCACGGAGGTTGTCGATACCTATAGACCAGACATGATTTGGTTCGATGGCCTGCGAACATCAATGCGCCATGACCATCCACCGGAGTCAGAAGTCTTGGACGTGATTGCCCGGTACTACAATCAGGCGACTGCGAACAATCAAGCAGTTACTGTTTGTAACAAACATGGGGGAGATTTCAATTTCCCCGAATCCTTTGGATTGAAGTGTTATGAAAATGGTCGCGATATGCCGACAGATGTTGGTCCTTGGTTTCTGATTGATCGAGCGATCGCTTATCCCTGGAGTTACGTCAATAACAAGAAGTACAAAGATGGCGCTGATTACCATCTCCGGAGTATCATCGATGTTGTTAGCCGGGGCGGAGTTTTTCTGTTGTCGCTGACGCCAAAAGGGGATGGATCTATCTCCCAGAGTGAGCAAGACATCATGCGTGGGATTGGTCGATGGATGAAAGTCAACGGTGACGCAATTTATGGAACAAGACCGTGGAAGATCCACGGCGAAGGCCCCACCGTGACTCGTGGAATCAAACGTAATAACAAAGGCGAAGAGAAGGAACAGTGGGATTGGAGGCAGAAATTCACGGCGAAAGATATTCGTTTTACAACGAAGGGCAACGAGATTTATGCGATCGCACTCCATTGGCCCGCGGATGGCAAGCTACTGGTTCGCTCACTGACCAAAGACGAGATCACGATCCAATCCGTCCGTCTACTCGGACACGATGGCATACTTGACTGGAAGCAAACGGGTGATGGGCTCGAGGTCTCGATGCCGGCCGAGCCACCCTGTGATTTTGCTTACGCCTTGCAAATCAGTGCCGAGTGATCATTCCATCTGAGTTTTTGTCGCTCCTTTTGCTTGAACAGAAGAGTCTTTGAAAATGCGTCGCCATTTTTTTGCATCGTTTGTGATTTTTGCCTGGGCGGCAATTTATACCTTGAATTGTTGGGCAGTCGAGAATGCAAGGCCGAACATTCTTCTGCTGTTGACCGACGACCAAAGTTACAACTCGGTCCGCTATGCGGGAAATAAACTAGTAAAAACTCCGAATTTGGACCGGCTTGCATCGGCTGGTCTGATTTTTGACGCGGCCTACGATACGACATCAATCTGCATGGCTAGTCGCGCCCAGGTCATGACTGGGATGTACGAGTACAAGACAGGTTGCAACTTCAGCCACGGGCCGCTCCGGCATGAAAAATGGCAACTTTCCTATCCTGTGCTATTGCGTGATGCTGGTTACTTCACCGGTTTCGTAGGAAAATTCGGTTTCGCCGTGAAGGGTGAAGAAGGGGATTCAAGCTATCACCAAAATGAAGATCTTCCAATTGATTCTTTTGATTACTGGTGCGGGTGGCCAGGGCAAGGTAGTTATCAAACGGCCGAAAATGAATTCTTTTTGAAATACGCGGCGGAATACCCGCATGTAACTCAAGCAGTGGGGGCCGCGTCGCGGGACTTCATCAGAGCTGCGGTGACAGCTGAACAACCCTTCTGCCTTTCTGTGAGTTTTAAAGCACCGCATGGCCCCATGTCGCCCGATCCGGCATTTGATGAAGTATATGCAGAGACAGTTTGGGAAGAGTCACCGAATTACGATCAGCGAGGAGCCACCCATCTACCTGAGCAGGCCAAAAGCGGTCGTCAGTATTTGACAATCAATGATTTTGAGCCGGACCGTTTCCAAAAGACGATGCGGAAGTATCAGCAGTTGGTTTACGGGGTCGATGTGGCGATAGGAATGATTCGGGCGGAACTTGACCGTCAGGGTGTGGCTGACAATACCGTCATCTTGTTTCTGTCAGATAATGGCTACAACTGTGGGGCACACGGTTTTGGTGGCAAAGTGTTGCCCTATGAAGAGGGCAGTCGATCGCCGATGGTTCTTTATGACCCCCGCCATCCTGCGTCGGGTCTCGGCCAGCGGTGTCAAGCTGTCGTTGGTAATCTTGATGTCGCGCCAACGATTCTCGACCTGGCTGGAATGCCAATTCCAGAGAACATGGATGGCAAAAACCTACGGCCATTATTGGACAATCCGACTGGGCGAGTTCGTGAGTCAATGCTGTTGAGCAATGCTTGGGGAAATGCGCCAACACACGAATTGACCATAGTCACCGAAGAGTACAAGTACATTCATTGGCCCTACTCGCATGAAATGAATCCGGCGGATGAGCTTTATCATCTTGTGAGCGATCGGTTTGAAATGACCAATTTGATTGCTGACGTCAATCATCAAGCGGCGTTGAGAGAAATGCAGCAATATTACGATTCAGCACTCGAAAAATGGAAAAAGGAATGCGTGCCGCATGGGAATTACCCGATGTTCGCAAAAGTCTACGATCGCCATCTTTCCTGGGATGAAAAATTAGCTGCTATGGATGGTCGGATGCGGCGGAAATATCTGGAGTGGCGTACGGAGGACAAGAAAATTTCACGCGACGAAAAAACCCAGCGTGAACGAAGCTCGCAGCGGCAACGGAAACCTCGAGAAGAGAGGAATGGTTAGAAATGAGGATTCGAGTGAATCTCCGGCGAGCAAGCGGTCGTAGCGGTGAAATGCTGCAATGCCTGGCTCGGGTCGCGTTGTATCTCCTGTCCATCGTGACGAGTTTTTCGTTTTGCTTTGCTGTGCAACCTCCCAATATTATTTTGATGATGGCCGATGACTTGGGTTATGGTGACACCGGCTTCAATGGCAACGAAATCATTAGGACGCCAAATCTCGATCAGATGGCCCAAGCGGGTGCTAAGCTGACACACTTCTACGCTGGAGGACCAGTCTGCTCACCAACGCGTGGGACATTTTTAACAGGCAGACATTATTACCGTTACGGAATTTGGTCCGCGAACGTTGGCCATTTACCGAAGCAGGAAATTACGCTCGCGAGGATGCTGAAGAGCAAAGGTTACACAACTGGGCATTTTGGAAAGTGGCATGTGG
This sequence comes from Planctomycetota bacterium, assembly GCA_036339635.1. Classification (GTDB taxonomy): domain Bacteria; phylum Planctomycetota; class Planctomycetia; order Pirellulales; family Pirellulaceae; genus Rubripirellula. Next base: position 3,326 of record JAYZAR010000087.1, read on the forward strand.
GAACGCTGAGCAAAAGCCATTCTCCAAAAGGTCCCGGTCGTAAGCCCGCCGAAAAATACGCACCGCCTTGGGAGCGTGATTACGATCGCTCGTTTGTCGTTGAGTCGTCGGTCCCGACTTGGGATCCCGGTAGCGATAAGAATCCGTTTTATGATGATGGGTTAGTGTTGTCCGGTGATGATTCCAGCCTGCGCGGCGGGGCAGCACGTGTTGTAGTTGATCGGGCCGTGCCCTTCATGGAACAAGCTGTGAAAAACGATACCCCTTTCTTGGTGGTTGTTTGGTTCAATGCGCCGCATGAACCGATCAAGGCTGGGCCAGAATATCTAGCTATGTATGAAGAGTATGGTGAAGCTGCGCATTACTATGGCTGCATCACAGAGCTTGACGAACAAGTTGGGCGGATTCGTCAGAGCCTTCAAGATTGGGGCATTGCCAATAGTACGCTGCTCTGTTTCTGCTCAGACAATGGGCCTGAGGGAAAGGAGCCAAGAGGAAAGAAAGTGGGCGTCACTGCCGGCTTGCGTGGTCGTAAACGCAGCCTTTACGACGGAGGTGTGCGTGTGCCAGCAATAGCAGAGTGGCCCGGAAGGATCAAAGCCGGCACGGTTAGCGACGTCCCTTGCTCCACCCTCGATTATTTTCCGACGATCGCGAAGTTGACCGATTACAGGATGCCTGATGATCGCCCGATCGACGGGCAGGATTTGATGCCCATCCTGACTGGTCAAGAAAGCAAACGAAAAATCTCAATTCCATTCCGCGCACGAGGTAACGCAACTCTCGTGAAGGATCGCTTCAAGTTGGTTCTGCCTGTTGGTGAACTGTACGACCTTTCTAGTGATTGGAGCGAAGAACGTAACATCGCTTCCAATCATCCGGAGCAGGTCAAACTTATGACTCAAGAATTGGCTGCGTATCTTGAGAGTATGCAAAAGAGTCATGCCGGACTGGATTATGGCGACCCGTCATTTCAGCCCTTGGATAGGTGGGACAACTTGAGAATAAAACGGGATGTGTCCAAGCGTGAACGTTAGCGATGCTCGATTTTCCCGAAGATCTTTCGAGTATGCCGCCAAGAAGGAAAGTTCCAAGCTGCTGATTCTTGAATTGATTCGACCTTGGTTGACGGACTGATTTACATCAGGGAATTGGGGGCAATGTATTGCTGCTTCGGATGATGAGTCGACTTTGTCGCAAATCAGTTTGCTGCGGGATACACTTGGCAAAACCCACAGTCGGTTTCACCACCTGTCTGGAATGGAAGCCGGAAGCTACAAGGGTCTAATGGTCAAGATAATGATTCACGCGAGGTTCAAGAAGGAGGAATAAATACTTTGGAGCCATCTGCTGCGTTGATAGTCGTGCTGTCTTATAATCTTGAGCATGAGCGAGCGTTTAGCAATCATTTGCATGAATCGTGGCAGAAATTTGGCAAGGCGAGGGGATGAGTTCCGGCCAAGATGACGAAGAATAAACACAGGGATTTGTATCGATGAGAACGACGCGGAAGTTTCAAATATTTGGAGTTTTGATCGTTCTCGTGATCGGTGCTACAAATCTCCGGGCGGCCAAGCCACCGGTAGAAGCGCAACCGCCTCTTACGAGTGTCGGTCAAAAACTTCAGGCACAATACGCCAGTGAGTTGGAGCAGTTGCGTGCTGAGCTTGCTGGAAAGTTACCGCAGAGTGATCAGGCCAAGGTGCTCGATCAGTTTCTCAGCACTGATTCGCTGGATTCGCAATTCGTTAAGTACGTTGTACTGCTTCAGGCCACACCTCAAGGTCTCGCTGAGTTTGCCCAACAGGGAAGGGGACAGGCGTCGTTGATAGAGAATCTGTTATCGGATGCAGATCTCATGCAGCAGATGCTGGTGGCAGATGGCGCAAAAACCAGACGGGAAGGACGTAGCGAGGGCCCAGCACAGTACGGTCAAGCGATAAAGATCTACACCGATATCCAACAGATGAGTGAGAAAGCGAGCAACGGTATCATGCAACGGTTAGCTCTCGCGGTCAGTTTGGAGCACGCGGTGCCGATTCAACAAGTCAATCCAACGGCCCAGTCGGATAAGCCGGAAACCGTCGATCCGGTGAAACGATATCTGCACTTTGAAAAGGCCTATCTCGACGGCGAACTTGATCCCGCTTTCGAGCGACTGAGTACTTGGGAGCTTCGCATGGTCGTCAATGGAGACGAGCCGGATGAGACGCTGAGGTGGGGCCGCGAGATGCTCCGGAATTACCGTCCCGATCATATCTACAATCCAAATTTTGGCTGGCGTTACGTCAGTATCGTCGGCTCGGATGTGAAGTATGGATCTGGGGACGTGAAATATGACCGACCGGAGTTGCAGAAGTACCAGAACATTTTGATGAACGGCGGGGTATGCGGTCGGCGGGCTTTTTTTGGACGCTTCATTCTGCGAGCCTTTGGCGTTCCAACAACAGCAAGACCCAGTCGGGGACACGCCGCCTTGGCGCATTGGACGCCGGAAGGTTGGGTCGTCAATCTCGGAGGAGCCTGGGGCTGTGGTTGGACCAGTACGCGGTACGACAAAGATGTCGATTTCCTCGCTAGTACACAGGCGCGAAGTAACCGGACCGCTTACTTGAAGGTGAAGCGGGCTCAGTGGGCGGGCGACGTTTTGGGAGAAACAAGGATTTATGGCGAAAGTGGTGGTGCACCAGCCTTTTGGAACGGTGTGGCTCTACGTACCCAGCGGGCGATCATCGATGAGGAAAAAGTTGTCACCCTGGGTGCACTCGGTGAAGATCTTGGAGAAGCCAATGAGCCGACAGTAGCGGAGCAAATGATCGCTTCTCCAGTGACACCAGAAGATAAGAAGGTCACGTATGACGCTGGTGGTGTTATCTCGATCCCGGCTGCTGCCTACCACAAGCCATCCGGAAATACACGGGATGTCTTTGCCATGAAAAGCTTTGGCGGTGGTCTGCAAATCTTTTTGCCACGTTTCTTTCCTGAAGGTCAAACCGTTCTACGAGGCGGTACGTGGAAAGGCGATGCGAATGCATGTACTTCGGGAAAGCGTATGCTTAGCGGTGGTTATGGAAAATATGAGAATTGGGGCCTACGTGCTGCCGTCTCGTCTCCCGGCACCACCGCTCCAAGTAATCTGACGCTTGATTTGGGTGATGGAGTCACCATGGAGATGGTTTATATCAAGCCCGGCACCTTCGTGATGGGTGGCGAAAGCAAAACAGATGGAAGGTTTGAGTGTGTCGAGTTACCAAAACATGAAGTCGAACTTACCAATGGGTTTTACCTTGGGAAGTACGAGGTGACACAGTCACAATTTCAGGCCATCATGGGATCGAACCCCAGTCGATCTACGAAGGGTGAGAATTGTCCGGTTGACAACGTCGGCTTGCCAGATGCTTTGTCATTTTGTGGAAAGCTCGCCGAGAAAACCGGGCTTGATGTTCGGTTGCCTACCGAGGCCGAATGGGAATACGCCAGTCGGGCTGGCCGAGTAACGAAATGGTTTTTTGGTGATGACCCCTCGCCGATCGGAGATTACGCCTGGTTCAAGGGCAACGCGCATGCCAAGTCTCATCCGGTGGGTCAAAAGAAGCCGAATCCATGGGGCCTCTTCGATATTTATGGCAATGTCTGTGAGCGAATCTCTGACACCTACGCCCGAAATTACTACAGTCTCAGTCCAAAGCAGGATCCAACCGGACCCAGCCAAGGTACGAAATCGAGTTTCGAGTACAAGGTCGTCGCACCGAAAACAGGTGAGTATGCTTTGACTGCTCAGGTTGTAACCGCCAACGACGAACAACGAATCAATGTTGCAGCGAATGATTCTGATACGCCGCTCATTATCGAGTTGCCTTTCACTGTTGGAGATTGGCAGGAGAGTGATTCAGTCACGTTGACGCTCAAGAAGGGTGAGAATCGATTGCGATTTTGGCGTGACCAGCCTCCGCAGTACGGAGTGGCCGTCAAGAAGTTGGTGCTCACTCCCGTGAGGTAGTCCTCGCTCCGACGCCTGCACACAAGGCGTTGCTTCATATTGCAGTGGGCGCAATTGACGCATTGGCCCATCGCACCACTGATCACCGGTTTCCGTTGGTACAATTGAGAGCGGTGTTGATTCGGTAGCAAAACGAACGATGTTCGTTTCGCTACGATCGCCATTTTGCGCGACCAGGATTAGAGGGTCAGCGAGTACGTTGGCGATTCGTGTGGACTAGAACTCGGTGATCATTCAAGAAATGAACTTGCAATGTCGATTTGTGATTTTTGCGTTTGCTCTCAATAGCTATCTTTTGACTGGATTCGCGCAGACTGCTGAAAGCTCCGTTTCGTTCAATCGCGATATCCGATCAATTCTGAGCGATCGATGTTTCCAGTGTCACGGCCCTGATGAAAATGAACGTGAGGCAGAGCTGCGTCTCGATCGTGCAGATGGAGAGGAGGGGGCTTTTCGGACTGTTAATGGATCGACAGCGATCAAACCAGGGTCACTCGAATCGAGCGAAGTTTGGAAGCGAATCATCACGAATGATCGTGACGAAATCATGCCACCGCCGGATGCGAATAAGAAGCCGCTGACCGACGTAGAAAAAAATCTGATCAAGGTATGGATCGAGGCAGGGGCGCGGTACGAGAATTTTTGGGCGTTCGAAGCCCCAAAGCCTCCACGGGAAGTAAACGTCTCGGATAAGGGGTGGAGTGATCATACCATTGATCAATACGTACTGCGTAAGCTTGAAAGAGAGGAATTGCGTCCGAAACCACGAGCTGATCGACGGACATTGATTCGTCGCTTGACTCTCGATTTAACAGGGTTGCCTCCGACTCGAGATGAGATCGCGCAGTTTCTCAGTGATGATCAGCCGAATGCCTACGAGCGACTCGTTGATCGATTACTCAAGCGACCGCAGTTTGGCGAACACATCGCTCGCTACTGGCTTGATCTGGTTCGATTTGCCGACACCAATGGAATTCACCACGATCATTTTCGCGATCAATCACCCTATCGAGATTGGGTGATTCGCGCCTTCAACCAAAATCTGCCCTACGACGAATTTGTGCGGTACCAGCTGGCCGGAGATTTATTTCCTGAGGCAACCAAGGATCAATTGGTTGCTTCCGGATTCCACCGATTGCATCGGATTATTGATCGCGGCACGATGCTTCCAGAGGAGAGTCAAGCGAGAAACGTCATTGACCGGGTGACGGCTGTGAGTACGAGCTTTATGGGACTGACGGTTCAGTGTGCTGTCTGTCACGATCACAAATACGACCCGATCACGTCTCGAGATTTTTATCAACTGTACGCGTTCTTCAACAATATTGACGCCAATCCCGAAACCGGGGGTCGATCAGGATCTGATTTTAAGAGAGGTTTACAGCCGCCCTACATCAGCCTTGCGACGCTCGAACAAGAGGCAAAGGCCAACCAACTGCAACAGGCAGAAGCGATGGCGAAGAAGCAAGTTGATGAACTCAAGAAACAGATCAAAGTGGTGGAGCAGAAAAAAGCTGGGCAGAAGGAAGCTGAGCAGAAGAAGTCTACATTGCAGCAGAAGCTTCAAGAGGCGGAGGGTTTGCTGGCCAACGCTAAAACTGAACGGAATGACTTTGAATTGACGCTGCCAGCAGCCATGGTGATGAGAGAACGGACCGAAATCCGCCCGTCACACATCATGATCCGGGGCGATTATGCGAATCTGGGTGAGCAAGTCACGCGACAAACGCCTGCGTTCCTACCTCCACTGCAACCCAAGAATGCCGAGTTGGCCACACGGATGGATTTGGCAGATTGGTTTGTTCGCCGTGAGCATCCACTCACTGCCCGCGTTGCTGTGAACCGATTTTGGCAACAGCTATTTGGGGTTGGGATTGTCAAAACATCCGAGGATTTGGGGACGCAGGGCGAGTGGCCGAGTCATCCTGAGTTACTTGACTACCTCGCTTGGACCTTTGTCGAAAATGGTTGGGATATCAAGGCGCTGTTCAAAGAAATGGTATTGTCGGAGACCTATTGCCAGGTATCGGATGCGACTCCAGATGAATTTGGACGTGATCCCGAGAACCGACTGCTGTCCCGAGCCTCTCGGTATCGTCTTGATTCCGAGGTCATTCGCGATCAGATCTTAGCTACCAGCGGGTTGTTGGTTAGCGAAATGTACGGAAAGAGTGTCAAGCCACCCCAGCCTGCCGGTTTGTGGAAGGCGGTTGCGCTTCCAAGCTCGTATCCAAATGTGTTTACCGCGGACACCGGTGACAAGATTCGACGACGCAGCGTCTACACCTTTTGGAAACGGGGACTGCCACCACCACAGATGACGATTTTGAACGCGCCAACGCGAGAGGAATGTATCGCCCGCAGAGAGCGGACGAATACTCCATTGCAAGCCTTGCTGCTGTTGAACGAGCAGGAGTACTTAAAGGCCGCTCGCCAACTGGCGAGCAATATGCTCCGGGAGGCTCCGCAAGAACGCTTGAGCGTTCTGTACGAGACCGTGACGTCACAGATACCAGATGTGAGTGAAACCGCAGTGCTTGAGAAAACGTTAGAAGATCTAACGGCCCTCTATCGTGAAGCGCCAGAGCTCTCGTCGCAACTTACCGAGGGAGCTTCATTGGAGGGGACTTCAGTTGAGGAATTAGCAGCTTGGACTGTATTGGTGAATACCTTGTACAACCTAGACATCACAAAGACGCGACAGTAGCGATTTGACAGTAATTTGGTAATGGACGATGCGGCTTCATGATTCGCAATTAGCGTGCTGCAGACGAGAGAAATCGATAGTTTGGTCCTTCGGATACGGGACGAGTAGAAAAGATGAATATTGAGCAAGACATTCTAATACAGCAGGCCCGACGCCAATTTCTGAAGACGTCTGGGATGGGCTTGGGTGCCACTGCCTTGGCTTCGCTATTACCACAGAATGCGCATGCGAAGGGTCATCACCAACCGCGGGCCAAGCACATTATTTTCCTCTTCATGGCTGGTGCACCCAGCCAAGTGGATTTGTTTGACTACAAACCAAACCTGGAGAAATATTTTCGCAAACCCTTACCGGAGAGTATCAGTCAGGGGCAGCGAGTTACCGCGATGACACGCGGTAAGGAACAGTTGGTTGCCCCGTCGATGTTTAAGTTTCAGCAGGCCGGTTCAAATGGAATTTGGATGAGCGAATTGCTGCCTCATCTTTCAATGGTTGCTGATGATCTCTGCATCATCAAGTCGTTCAATACTAATGCGATCAATCATGAT
>JAYZAR010000088.1:0-6788 GCA_036339635.1 Planctomycetota bacterium
ATCGCAGCTTCCTCGAAAGGCGAGGGAAAAAAGGCACTCGCCGCGTGCGATTCATGGTGGTCGAGAAAAACAAATCGGCCGCTATATCGACCTTCCAAGCCTTTTCTAATCTCTCGTGGAAGATGCAGTTTTTGCTTAAGCCAACGTGGCATCGCTTCGCGGAAGGAGCGATATCCGGCGGGAGCGAACGTTAGATAGGTCTCCAGCAAACGCTCAAACTTGCGAATTGGTTTTTCATAAAAACCAACATAATCGAGGCATTCGGGAGCAAGCCCTGACTCCTCTAAGCAATATTCGACTGCCTGTTTCGGAAATTGATGATCGTTTTTGCAGCGAGTGAAACGCTCTTCCTGTGCCGCTGCGACGATTTCACCGTCGACAACAATCGCTGCCGCGGAGTCGTGATAATAAGACGAGATCCCCAGGATGGCCGTCATCTAAACTTATACTCACAACGCATGGCGGTTGCCGGACCTCATTTGGTGTGTTGAATGCTTACAGTTTAGCAAGCGATTCGAAAGGATCGAATTCAGAGAAATTTTTTGCAGACTTAGGCCCTAACAATCTGGTCGGTCTCCTGCGTTAGTCTAAATCGCGTTTACCATTTGGCCATGACCACGTCTCCCGTCGCCTCGCAGGCAGCGAATACATTCGCAAATAACCGAAAATATCACTGCTGGTTGCCCCTATCGCCCGGCTTGCTAGCGTTCGCGAAGAAGTCTTTGCAGCCACGCTCTGGCTTCCTTGCGATATTCACTTTCGCGGTGCATCCAAAGATCTGTATGGGGATGTAGATAAGGCCCTTCGGGGATGTTGAAGATTTCGCCCGTGGGGACATCGAGAAAGGAAAAATTCGCTAAATGAAGATGGTCAATCAGAAAGTCGTTTCGCAAGCGTGTTGCATTTTGCCCGCAAATAAGAACTGGGCGCCCGCCGAGTCGGGCAAGACGTTTCAAGGCTGATTGCCGATCAGAACCGGGATAGTTCCAGTTTCTCTGGCCGTCGAAATGATCGAACGTAAAAGCACCACGCCACAAAGATGCAATTTCATCATCCCCCAAACCGATATAGCTGATCCCGATCGCGCCTCGCGAAAATCCACAAAAGAAGACGTTGTCGCGGTCCCCGCCATATGCCGCGAAGATTCGAGGCAAGTTCACTTTACAGTAGTCAATGGTCGCCTGTTTATCGCCCCACCATTGGACCGCATTTTCGGTCAAATTCTTTTCAATGTAGGGCATGACGACCCATATAAATCGTCGACCTCCACTCATGCCGTAGCCGAGATTGGCATCTTTGACTTCACCACTTCCTTTGCCGGCCGGGAATCGATTGCCGGTGTATTCAACGATGACGGGATACTTTTCCCCCGGAATCCAGTCCACTGGCAAATAAAGCGAGTGGTAGACCTCCGTACCCGCATATTCCGCGGCAACTTGGCGAACTCTTCGCCCCGCTGCCGGAGCAAGGTTCATCATGGTGGGCGTCACCAAGTCCCCCGCGTTAGCGCCAGGCACGCCACCGTGTTGGAAAATCGCAAGTGCTCCCAGCAATGCCACCCGGCGAAATCGAAAATCGAGACCGTTCATCATCTGCCAAGCCCTTCACGTAAGATTTTTTGCAAGCGTGATCATAACCGAAGTTAAATGCCAGAATTTCGACCCTCTCAGCTACGCAACCCTCTGCCCTACGGAATTTCCAGTCGCCAGCAAAACTTGTAATGATCCGTCTTCTATGTTCAGTTCGCATGTTGATCGTCGGCTTTATGGGTTACGTCCCGAAAGGTAAATCGTCAGTATTCAGTCAGACCAATGCAACGGCATCCAGTTTGCTCCCGTTCCGAACGCAAAAACGGTATGCTTATAACACTGTTTGGGAGATAAACCGGAGCACAAACGCGGTGACACAAAAGGCAAAGAAGATTGTGGATGACAGCAAAATTTAAAAACATTCGTGCGAAGAATGGATCCTTCTATTTCAATCTGCTGGCTGCCAACGGTGAGGTCGTTCTGACCAGCCAGATGTACGCATCGAAAGCAAATACAAAAAGCAATCGCATCTGTTCAGAACAACGCTTCGGAACCAGATCAGTTTGAATTACTCACTAACAAAGACGGAAAATACTATTCCATACTCAAGGCCAAGAATCGGCAAGTCGTCGGTACGGGGCAGGCTTATTCCGGCAGCACAGTCGTCAGGCATGGAACCAAATCGGTCATAAAAAATGCCCCAAAGGCCCAGATCGAAGATGATCGCTGAATGTTCTCCACCAATTCCAGGGAGCGTTTGCCTTCCACCACTCACTCCGACGTTTCACTTTTGAATCGACTTGGATTACAACAGAGAGAGTTTCGTGCTGAAAAGTACTTCGTCTGCATTAAAAGCTCTGTTCGCATGACGTCCAATCGCGTTTTCCTCGGATTCGTAAGCTTTTTTTGTGGCAGTTCGATTCTTGCTGTCGCCGTGGCTGAGAATCCGTCTCGGTTTGAAGCAGACGTACAACCAATCTTGGCCGCGAAATGCGGGACTTGCCATAGCGAAACCGTTCGCAAGGGCGATTTGGATCTTTCCAGCTTGGGTGGCTTGCATCGTGGTGGCGAGTCGGGCGAATCTGCGATCAGCGACTCGCTAGATGAGAGCCCATTATGGATACAAATTGAATCGGGTGAGATGCCTCCAGAGGGCGAAACACGATTAACATCGGCGGAGAGAAAACTCATCCGCCAATGGATAATTGCCAATGGAATGTCCGAACAATCATCTGCAGCAAAAACAAAACCACTGACTCAACATAATGTCTTGCCAATTGTCTTGTTGCGATGCGTTGCCTGCCACGGGCGATCACAGCAAGAGGGTGGCCTTGACCTGCGAACAGTTGCAGCAATGCGACGGGGTGGAAAGAGTGGCCCCGCACTAGTAGAGCATGATCCCGATGGAAGTTTAATGGTGCAACGGGTCGAAAGCGAAGCCTGTCCGCCTCGCGAATTATTATTGAAGTTCTTCATTCGTCGCCCACCGGAATCTGAGATCAGGGTCTTGCGGCAATGGATCGCCGAAGGCGCGCAAGAGTTCGATGTTCCTGCGGATGTTGCAACAAACCAACCTGATCCAATGGTAACCCGCGAGGATCGTGAACATTGGGCATTTCGAGCTCCGAGTAAAAAGACTGCGATGGATTCGATTGACGAATTCTTACTGGAGAAACTCCATGAACGCGGACTCACTTTCGCACCGCTGGCTGAGCGGGATGCGTTGATCAGGCGAGCCTATATTGACCTAATCGGAATACCGCCGACGGTTGAGCAATGGAGACAATGGCGAGCTGTTCGCGATACCGATTGGTATCAAAAAATGATCGAAAATCTTTTAGCTGCACCCGAGTATGGTGAACGATGGGGACGTTATTGGCTGGATTTGGCTGGGTATGCCGATTCGGAAGGTGGCGTATCGGCCGACCCGATTCGCGAAGTTGCATGGAAGTATCGAGACTATGTGATTCACGCGTTCAATGAGGACAAACCGTACGACGAATTCCTGATTCAACAACTTGCTGGAGATGAGCTGGAAGATTACGAACATACCGCAGAAATCACCGAATCGATGGTCGAAAATCTGATTGCGACTGGTTTTTTGCGAATGGGGATCGATCAAACCGGTTCGCGAACCATGAATTTTGTGCCTGAACGTCTCGGTGTAATCGGGGACGCTATAACAGTAGTTGGCGAGGGATTAATGGGGATGACGCTCGGGTGCGCCCGTTGCCATTCGCACAAATATGATCCAGTGCCACAGCGCGACTATTATCGTTTCAAGGCGATATTCCAGGGAGCGTTTGACGAATATGATTGGTTAACCTTCAAAAATCGAAATCTTCAATTTGATGTTCCTGAGCGTCGAAAACGGGTTGCCAACATCAATCCGCCGCTGCATGCACGCCTCAAACGATTGAATAGTACGCTCAAGCAAGCAAAGACCGAGTGGCGTCTGGCGTTACTAGAACATCACTACCCTCAACAAGGCGAGGCTGATCGAAGCGAGACCATCCGCGCGCTTCGCATCGCGGACAATACCCGCACGCTACCGCAGCGAATCTTGGTTGAAATGTTACAGCGCGTTGAGATCCTGGGTTCCGATCTCCAACCACCACAGGTAGTCGATGCTGAGAACAAAATCGCCGCGATTGAAATGGAGATTATTGAAGTCACTCGGCAAATGGAACCATCCTTAAAAATCCGTGCTCTTTGGGATCGCGGTGAGCCCTCGCCCACTTATTTATTGCGGCGCGGTGAGCATCACCAACCGGGGCAATTAGTTGGTCCTGGCGTTCCCTCCGTGTTGACCGATGGAGCAACACCTTTTGTCGCAACGCCCCCCTTTGCTGGGAAGACAGGGCGACGTTTGGAGTTCGCACGGTGGCTAACTCAATCGGATCATCCACTAACGGCGCGAGTGATGGTGAATCGCATTTGGTATCATCACTTCGGTGTCGGCTTGGTGTCGACTCTGGAAAATTTTGGACTTCAGGGTGAGCCGCCATCCCACCCCGAGCTGCTCGATTGGCTAGCGATCGAATTTGTAGAGAAAGGATGGAGTGTCAAGGCGATACATCGCCTGATTATGAACTCACGTGCATATCGACAGACAAGCAAAATCAGCGGAGAAAGTTTGCGTGCTGATCCGCAGAACCGTCTGCTGTCTCGCATGCCCTTGAGGCGATTAGACGCGGAAGCCTTACGCGATTCGCTACTCTTGGTGTCGGGACGCCTCGAGCATTCAAGCAGTGGGCCACCAGATCTAGTTTCTGTCGCGCGGGATGGATTGGTCAATGTAGTGCCAACCGCTACTGGGCAGTGGCGTCGGAGCGTCTATTTGCAATATCGGCGGACGGAGATTCCGACGCTGATGGAGACGTTTGACTACCCCGAAATGGGGCCGAATTGTTTGACCCGTAGTCTTTCGAACACTTCGCCACAATCATTGCTTCTGATGAACAATCAACATATTTGGCAACTAGCGAAATCGTTCGCTTTGCGGGTACGCAATCGCGTTGGGAAAGAGGCAACCCCAATAGATATCGTGACGGCGGTCTCTCAAATCGCTTTAACAAAGTCGCCAACGGAGCGTGAGTTAACCTTAGGCACTAGAATGTTGCGATCCAACAGCCAAGATGTCCCCGGCATCACTGATCAAGCGTTGGAAGCCTACTGCCATGCGATTTTAAACTCCGCGAATTTTTTGTATGTCGATTAACAACGCATCCAAAATGAACCAACGTTCAGCTCAATCGACTCGCCGTGACTTTTTCGCACGCACAAGCGATGGAGTGCTCGGCGCTGCATTCGCCCATTTATTCAGCCAGGACCTGTTCGATGGGCAGCTATTAGCAAATGAAGTGCCGGAGGTGCGGCCGCAGTATCCCGGAGTGTATAACCTCCAACCGAAGCCAACCCATCATGCTTGCAAGGCCAGGTCGGTCATTCAATTGTTTATGAATGGCGGGCCTAGCCAAATGGATTTATTCGATCCAAAGCCTGTTCTGGATCGCATGGATGGTCAGCCCTACCCAGGCAATGTGGAACACATTGGAAATCAGGATACCGATGACATTGGTGTGATGATGGGAGGACGATATTCATTCGCCCGGCACGGAGAGAGCGGGATGTGGATGGCCGACGTTTTGCCGCAAACCGCAAAATTGGCTGATGAGATCTGTTTGATCAATTCGATGTGGACGGATCATCCGAATCACGACAATGCGTTGTACAAGATTCACAGCGGCCGCCTTTTTATGGGTTATCCGACACTTGGCTCCTGGACCGTCTATGGATTGGGTACCGAGAATCAAAATTTGCCGGCCTACGTAGTTTTGACTGATCCCCTCGGAACACCGAAGAACGGAACTCGGAACTGGACTGCCGGTTTCCTACCACCGGTGTATCAGGGAACTCGGTTTCGTCCAACGGGATCACCAATTCTGAACTTGAAACCGACAACCGAACTGCCTGCGGCAGTCACAAACTCTGCTCGCCAACTTCTTGAGCAACTCGACGAAATACATCGTCAGCAGCGTCCTTATCAGCCTCAGCTTGATGCCAGGCTTGAATCTTATCGATTGGCTGGCCGAATGCAATTGACGGCGAATGAGGCATTGGACACTCAACAGGAAACCCGGGGAACAGAGGCAATGTATGGGATTAACGAGAAATGGACGGATTCGTTTGGGCGTCGCTGCTTGCTTGCGAGGCGATTGGTTGAGCGTGGCGTAAGGTTTGTGCAAATCTTTCTTGAGGAGCAGCCTTGGGACAGTCATGCTGATCTACAGGCGAATCACCGAGGCGTGTGTCGACGGACCGACAAGCCGGTTGCCGGACTGCTGCGGGATCTTGCCCAGCGGGGATTGTTGGATTCGACGCTGGTCATCTGGGGTGGCGAGTTTGGTCGCACGCCGACAACACAAAAATCTGCGAATGGCTTTTCCGGCCGCGACCACAATATGCAAGCCTTTACTTCGTGGATGGCGGGGGGCGGAATCAAAGGTGGCACAACGTATGGAAAAACCGATGACTTTGGGCATGCGGTGATTGAAGACCCGGTTAGTGTCCACGACTTTCACGCTACGATCCTGCATCTACTTGGACTCGACCACCAGCAATTATTTTTTAATCGCAGTGGCTTGGAGGAGCGTCTGACGGGTGTTGAGACGCCACGCGTCGTTCACGAAATCATTGCATGACCCGCTCCATTGCACGAGCAGCGAATTCGCCTTCGCATGAAGAATGATGGAAAAC
>JAYZAR010000089.1:0-11839 GCA_036339635.1 Planctomycetota bacterium
ACAACCACGCCAGCTGGAGACACAACCACGCCAGCTGGAGACACAACCACGCCAGCTGGAGACACAACCACGCCAGCTGGAGACACAACCACGCCAGCTGGAGACACAACCGCACCTGTCACCGGCACAAACACCGCCCCGCCAACATCGACGGCAGCAACGCAACCCTAATCAAGCCTAGTTCGTTTCTGAGATTCCACTCTCTACCCTTCACCTTCACTACCTGATCCGTATAAGGGACGATCCCATGGATACCGATAAGATCAAAAACTTTTTCATCAATCACTTCGAAAAGATGATTTTGGTGGTGGTGATCGGTGTGTCGGTTTTCTTGATGTATCAAGGGCTTCAGAAGCCCAACTTCCTTGATCAGCATCTGCCTACGCGACTCCAACAGGACGCGACTCAGGTCCGAAGCGATATCGATATCAACCACAATGATGAAGTCTTAAAGGATCGGAACCCGACATTCGACATCGTCCGCGAAACCAAAAAGTTGTACACCGCAGTGGAACCTTCGGAGTACAAACTGAAGCGAACCTGGGAGGGCAAGACGCTGGATTCGATTGTTCGCCGGCAAGATCCCGTCTTGGTCGCAGCGACTTCTATCGAGCTCACGCCAGTGACCACTGCAATTGCCTTTCGAGCCCAAACCAACAGCGAGGAGCCTCAGTACGCGCTTTATGACCTCGAAGGCGCTGACGAGCTGGAGAAGGTTGAAAAGAAAACCCGCCGCCGTCGAAATCGCAATCGAGGTGGCGCGGAGATGGGATTAGGTTTCGGCGGTATGGACATGGAAATGGGTGACATGGAAGGTGGGATGGACATGGAGATGGAGATGGAAGGCGACATGTTCGGTGGCGACATGCTGGGCATGGACGGTGATTCAGGCCCCAAACGAACATTCAATGCCGAACATGACTTTGGTTTTCGTCCAAGCAAAACCGACGACGAACGATTGCCCGAACCCCGACTCGGTCAATTCATCGTGGGCACCGCGTTGGTCCCTCACAAAGAACTCTATGCAAACTTCGAACTCGCGCTGGCGGATGCTACCGAGTACACGCCAGCGCGTGATACGCCGTACTACTACGGCTTCGAAGTCCAGCGTGCGGATGTCACGGACAAGCCGGTTGACCAACTCGTTGATGAAGACTGGGTGGATATCTGGACCCGACTGAGATACACCACACTAGCAGGAAAATTCTGGTCTGGATTTGCACCCGAAACCGTCCATCCAGAATACCGCGATGACGCCTTTACGATGTGGCTTCCACCGGTCCTACTCGATGACTACCGAACCTGGGCCAAGCACACCAAAATCCCAACCTTATCCAAGCAACAATTGCAGCAATTGGCCAATCAGACCGACGAGGTCGAGGATTTTGGAGAATTCGATGTCGATGCCGCTCTGAATGACCTTGAACTTACCGGCCCGGGCGAGCGAAGCGCGGCAGGTGGGATGGACGAAATGATGGGTGGCGGCATGGACATGGGAATGGAAATGGATGAAATGGGCGACATGGATGGCATGATGATGGGGATGATGATGGGAATGAGCGGCCGTGCCGCGGAAGTTGACCCAGTCGAACACAAGATGGTCCGCTTCTATGACTTCGCCGGAATCAAAAATGGACCCGTCTTTGGCCGCAAATATGTCTACCGAATTCGATTCTCTGTTGTTGATCCAAACTTCCCTTTCTCTGAAAAGCAGCAACCGCAGGTCAAGAACCTCGCTCCTGAAGTCGCCACGCGGATTCAAGAGCAGATGAAAAAAGCTGCCGATGCTGATTCGCGCAAAGAACTGTTCGAGCGATGGAGCGACTGGAGTGAACCGTCCGCAAGTACATCCCTGCCGAGCTTGGAACACTACTACGTCGGTCCTGTCGAACGCGGCCCCATCGCAACAGCGACCGTTGGCGGCAAACAGGTCGAGTACTCACGGGGCGAGCCCAAGGCAAAACTGCTGGCCTCTCAATACGATCCAAAAACCGGCGGTCGGATTCCCGTCGAATTGGACGTCACCGCGGGAACCGTGCTGAGCAAAGACATGGAATCAGCCGACGTGGTTGATCCCATTTCCCTGCTGGTAAAGAAAATGCCCGACGTTTCGCTGGTCAGTGGCACCACCGTTGTCGCAATCGATGGCGCCAAGCCACTCCAAATCACCCAAGATATCCAAAGTCCCGGCGTGATGTTGTTGTTCGACCAATCAGGTCGCTTGACGGTTCATGACGAACTAGAGGACCAGGAGATGTTCAGGGTTTATACCTACGCCGAAGAACGCGGCATCGAATAGACGTCACGATTGACGACCCCGAGCTGTGCGAATGCTTCAGCTCGGTGGCTCGGATGTTACCGTGGGCAAACACGCGGTCATGACGAGAAATCATGGCGAAGAATTGCTTATTGCCAGAATGCCCAACTTCGTGTCTCCGTTGCATAGCGCGGTTCTGGCTCTTTGCGACATTCACGACTCGGCCAACCCAAACCGGCCGTCCCACCGATCAGCCCACGATCGAATCATTGAACGCACAGATTCGAGTGCGGGAGATCGAATGCACATCTCTTTTCGAACTCATAATCGGCGAATCAGCACTCGCACTCGATTCGGCGCGGATGTGAGCAAACCGTCTGAGGTGAACGATCATCTCTACGGCGTTTCACACGCTTGTTCTCGTGCGGACCCAGTAGGAGTACGAGCACCGGGCCACGACCTGAGTGCGAGCTCGATTGAGATTAAAGAATCGTAAGCCCGAACAATCGGTTCGAGCCGCCATGGGGCTCGGGGCTCCAGATGCGACTGCCCCCCAGAGGGTGCGGTGGTAGGATGCTGCTAGGAAGAAATCAGCTTTCCTACATGTTCCAATCCAATCGTTCTATCTCGGTGCAAATTGGTTCCCCCATGCCGATTCGCTGTCCATCGACCGGAATATCGTGCAGCGACGATCCAAGCCGCAGAGCCGCGGTCCAGCGTTGACGACGAAAGACTTGAGATCGGCTGGCAAAGTGGATTCGCTTGAAATAGATCGATCGGGGCTGATAATTCGATCGGGGCTGGCAGCGAAGCGATAACCGTTCGACGGAACGCAAGCGGCGCTCTCGACTTCGAAGGTCCATCGCAATCAGCGAAAACGTGGGGTCAGATTCTCGTAATTGCCCCTCCAGCAATTCCATCGACGCGCTCCAGCGTGGATTCACTTCCAAGATCCACGCTCGATTATCCCCATCAAGAATAAAGTCGATATTGAACAAACCTTTCAATCGACGGGTTTCAGCAACACGATCAGCAAATCTCGTGATGCCGTCGCTTACCGATGGTGGCAATGCCACCGGCCCAATGGAGCCGCCGTAAGCGAAAGGAAAAGTGCCGATCCGAGTCACGACCGACCGACAAACACCGACCAAAGTCGCCTGATCACCATCGTGGATTAAAGTCGCACCAAACGGACGCCCGCGGACCCAACGCTGTAATCGCGTTTCACTACCTTGGTCTCCCAGGTGATTCTGATCCGCTGCTTGATTCTTGTCTCCCGTTGGCCTTTGGTAAAACAAGCTACTACTATCTCTTTTCGCTGCCCAAGTGATCCCCAGGCCACCACAACTGTCGGTTCGCTTCCGAAGCCACTTGCCACGCCCCGGTGGCGTGATCGCATCGATCGTTTCTGGAAAACCAATGGCCGGATCCCCAGCAAAATCCCGCAGTTCACCGAAATCGCGAAAACATCCCGGCGGTCGGTAAGCTCGCTGGCCGGATGAGTGATCGCCCAACACCCCATTCTCCGACACCCCGTTTTCAGTGGGATCGCTGCCGAAGAGCCCGTCGGATGGTAAATCGGCCGGCCAGCATCGCAGTCCGCCGACCGGCAAGATCGGCAAACCTTGGATTGCTGCCAGGACACGTCCATCTAATTCTGGACGGGTCATTTGCTGAATTCCGGGACTCAGCAAGTAAAATTCGTCGCACAATTCGCGGGTATCAGTATCACCAAACAGGTCAATCCCGATCACTCGGTAGCCGCCGCGACGGGCTGATTGGGCGGCTTCCCGTACGGATGCCCCGATCAATACAAGCGGCGGCCGATTGATCTGGTTTGATTTCGACAGCGTCTCGGGTGTTTGCATCGCCGGTGCGGTCTGTTAGGGTTTTCAGCCAATCGATTAATTCACACGGCTTCAAAGGTTGTACCGGACGAGCCTTTCTCGCACTCTCCCCTTCATAGGCGAAAACGTCATGCAATTCTACGTTGGTGAAGCACTGGTCGGCGAAGGTAACGAAATCGCTCACATCGACTTGATGATCGGTAGCAAGGACGGACCTGTCGGCGTCGCATTCGCAAATGCACTGTCAACTCAGAGTGAAGGCCACACCAACCTGCTGGCCGTCCTCGAGCCGAACGTTGCGGTCAAACCTTCGACTGTGATGATCACAAAAGTAACCATCAAGGGGATGAAGCAGGCTGTACAAATGTTTGGTCCCGCCCAAGCTGCGGTTGCCAAAGCGGTCGCTGACGCCGTTGGCGAAGGGATCATTCCGAAAGATCAAACAGAAGAACTTGTTTGTGTCTGCGGCGTCTTTATTCATCCCGCCGCCGAAGATGACAAGAAGATTTACGAGTACAACTACGAAGCGGTAAAGGAGTCACTCGCAGCGGCAATGGGAAGCAAACCGTCAGCCGACGAAATGCTCGCCAAGAAAGATTCCGCGGCACACCCTTTTAAGGGCTTCTAAGCAAAGGTCACTCGCTGACCAGCTGTCGACAAGCGACTCCCGCGCCATGTTCGGAGAAACTTGGGACCGCTCTGTTCCAATTTGCACCATCACGTGGGATCGGAGATCTATGCCGATCCGCGTGTCTCCCGTGACCCGCCTGTGGTCTCTTCATCGGATAGCGAATGACGAGTCGAATCCTGATCCAACTCGATAGTGATCTTCAACCAAGCTCGTTCGACTCCATCGTCGCGATTGACGCGGGTGTCGATCACATGCTTCGCTACGGCGGCGTCCAAGTCACGAGTGTCGAGCCATTGGTGCATGGCGCGATGTTTACTCGAGGTGGCGATGACCTGCGTCATACCGCAATCTTCATTGGCGGATCCGATGTGATGGTCGCTGAGCGTTTGCTGGCCGCATGCAAAGATGCATTTTTCGGGCCCGTTCGAGTCTCTCTGATGCTAGATGCCAACGGATGCAACACCACGGCCTCTGCGGCAGTGGTCGCTGCCAGCCGTCATATCGACCTCAAAGACGCGAAAGCTGTCGTGCTGGGTGGGACCGGACCAGTTGGTCGCCGCGTTGCTCAACTGATGGCAAGCGACGGGGCGGATGTCACACTGACCAGTCGTTCGAAGCAGCGAGCCGAAGTCGCTTGCAAAGAAATTGCGAATAAGGTCAAAAACGGAAATTTAACGGCGGCAGCCATTGGAAATGGAATCGGCACCAAAGTGCTTGATGGTGCCCAAATCGTTATCGGCTGTGGGGCGGCTGGATTCGAGCTGGTCAAAGAACGAACCATCGCAGGTATCGAATCCTTGAAGGTGGCGATCGATTTGAATGCAGTTCCTCCAGCGGGGATCGGCGGCGTTTCGGTTACCGACAAGGCAGCTCCGTTGGGTAAGGGTGTCGCCTACGGTGCTATTGGGGTCGGTGGACTGAAGATGAAAACGCACCGTGCCGCGATCAAACAACTCTTCGAATCCAACGATCAAGTCTTGGACGCGAACGAGATCTACCAAATCGCAAAAGACTGCGCTGGATCTTGAGCGAAGCTCCACTTGATGAGCCCAACCAGCGGATTGGATTCAAGATTGGCGTCGATTGTTGCCATAACCAGCCGGGGCTCGGTGCCAAGCGATTCGTCCGCCACCTGAAAAGTTGCATCGCAGGCGGAACATCGTGTCATTTGATCTGCCACCCCAACCGGCAACTGACGTCGGCAGTCGCAGATCGGACAGGATAACTGCAAAGTACTCATAAGCCGCTATCCTAGCTTTCGCCGCCAATCTTGGTTTTCGGAACCATCTTCCGCCGAGCAGCAACCACACAAAGTCGCCAGATCGCATACGAATCCAGAAAACAGGGGCATACGAAACCAAAAGGCGAGCCCAATACGAGGACAAGATGCCCAATACGAAGACAAGAGCGGTAGTCTGTGGCCAAATTCACAATCGGCATCACAAATGGGAGGCTCTCTCGCCTGGCACATCGGTCAGGCCGCCAGCCTGAGGCTACTTCCATCCGATTCGGAACCGCCGACAGATCGAGAAGTCGACTTCGAATTCGATAAACCTGCCTTGGTTTAGGAGACTTCCGGAGTCGATTTTCGAAACGCTGATTCGCAAGGGGGATTTTTCGGTTACCACACGACCCGCTACGTTATCGGGCTGTGAAACGCAGAACCATCAGGAGCCTTTGTGAACGAAGTGCTATCAGTCGATTCGATCCTTGGCCCAGAAGGAAGAATTGCGCGACGGCTGGACAACTACGAACCCCGTCAACAGCAGCTAGAGATGGCTCGCCGGGTCGACCAAGCGTTGTGGGACAGCCAGCACTTGATTGCCGAAGCAGGAACCGGAACTGGCAAGAGTTTTGCGTACTTGGTTCCCGCCATCTTGTACGCTACCGCCGACCAGGCTTCCAGTAACGAAAGCAACGATGAAAAACCGGAGCGGTCGCGACGGGTCGTGATTTCAACCCACACAATCAGCCTGCAAGAACAACTGATTGCCAAGGATATTCCGTTATTGAATAGCGTGATCCCGCTGGAATTTTCTGCAGTGCTCGTCAAAGGACGTGGGAACTATCTTTCGCTCCGGCGAATGAATCGAGCGATCGGTAAGGCAACGACGCTGATGAGCACTGACGAGCAACTGTCACAGCTTCGTCAAATCAAGAATTGGTCGACCGAAACCGCGGACGGCTCCCTATCATCCTTACCGATGCGTCCCGAGGCCACGGTTTGGGATGAAGTGGTCAGTGACACCGGTAATTGCTTGCGTCGTTCCTGCAAACACCATAAAGATTGCTTTTACTTTCGGGCCCGACGGCGAGCAATGGGTGCCCAAATCCTTGTGGTCAACCATGCTCTCTTCTTCACCGACCTGGCATTGAGGCGACAAGGTGTTTCGCTGATCCCAGATTATGATGCTGCGATTCTTGATGAGTGCCATACGCTCGAATCGGTCGCGGGTGACCACCTGGGAATCCGTTTGACCAATGGTCAATTCGATTATCTGTTCAATCGTTTATACAACGACAGAACACAGAAAGGCCTGTTAGTTGACAAACAACTGCGAGGACTGCAACAGCAGGTCGATCAGTGCCGATTCGCAGCGACCAACCTATTCGCAGACCTGCTCGACTGGATGACGGAACGTGGCCCCCGCAACGGTCGTGTCCTTGAAAGTAATGTGGTGGCGAATGAACTGAGCAAGCCGATGGAAAATTTGGCGATGGCACTCAAACAACAAGCTGCTGCGCAAGACACCGAGGCGGACCGCTTGGATTTCGATTCCGCTCATGATCGCATGCTTGCCTTAGCGGGTGGGCTACGGCAATGGTTGACACACGATCTGGACGATGCGGTTTACTGGTTGGAACGAAGTGGGTCGCGCCGCGGCCTTGACCGAATCGCACTGGCAGCTTCGCCGATTGATGTCGGTCAAACCCTCCGGCAGGAACTTTTTCAAAGCAAGACGATTCGATCAGTCGTGATGACCAGTGCCACGTTGGCCACAGGAACGGACGACAAGTTCTCTTTCTATCGCTCCCGAATCGGCTTATCAGGTGGGATGTCACTGCGGGTTGGCAGCCCCTTTGACTACCAACAACAAGCCAAGTTGGTTCTGGAAACGAAGTTGCCAGACCCATCGAGCCAGCGTGAAGCGTTTGAAAAAGCGTTGCCCGACCAGATCAAAAAGTATGTCACCCAGTCCGACGGACACGCTTTTGTGCTGTTCACTAGTTACGACCTTTTGAAACGTTGTGCTGCCGCCCTCGCTCCCTGGCTGGCCACGCAGAATATGCAACTGTATAGCCAAGCAGCCGGCCAAAACCGCACTCAACTGCTCGACGCTTTCCGCCGTGATTCACGAGGTGTTTTGTTCGGCACTGATAGCTTTTGGCAAGGTGTTGACGTCCCAGGCAAATCGTTAAGCAACGTGATCATCACGAAATTACCTTTTTCTGTTCCCGACCATCCTCAAATCGAAGCCCGACTTGATGCGATCAAATCGATGGGTGGAAATCCATTTGCAGATTATCAATTACCCGAAGCTGTTTTGAAGTTTCGCCAAGGCTTTGGACGACTCATTCGGACTCGCCGAGATACGGGAATGGTGGTCGTTCTGGACCCCCGAATCCGCACCAAAGCCTATGGTCGCTTATTCTTGGATTCGTTACCAGAAATGCCCGTCGAGGGATAGCTGGAGGGTTTTACCGAACGCCACGAATCGAACGCCCACCCATCAGTGGTTTAGCAGTGAACACCATGAAACCGTACGCCCCATCACCGCACTGGCGGAAATCGATGCCGTCCGCAGCCACTCCGAAATCAATCGCATCGACCAGGCACGTTCAATCACTGTCGCCAGTGATCTGGATGAAACCGTGGGTAATGCGACTGAGATCGTCGAAGATCTCCAGGCGAACTTTATGCCAGGAGTACTTACAGAGTTCCCGATGGTTCGCCTGCGATGGGAAGGCCAACAGGAGTAGCGTGCGGAGTCGATGATTCGTTTGTTCGGCGAATTCTTCGTCGCCTTGCTGGTGATATTCGTCCTGCTGGCGATTGAATTTAAATCCGCAATGCAGCCGATTTTGGTGATGATAATCATTCCCTTCGGTGTCTTGGGCGCCGTCGTTGGACACCTGATCATGGGACTGCCACTGACGCTATTTAGCTTTTACGGATTCGTCGCCTTAACCGGAATCGTCGTCAATAACTCCATTGTGCTGATCGACTTCATCAACTCTCGAGTGCGAGCAGCAATGCCGATCAACGATGCGATCCGAGAATCGGGAACGCGACGCTTTCGACCCTTCTTGTTGACCACCATCACAACCATTGGCGGATTGACGCCCATCCTGCTGGAATCATCTATTCAAGCGCGAATCCTGATGCCGATGGCGACCAGCATCGCGTTCGGAGAGATGTTTGCGACAATCGTTGTGCTGTATTTGGTGCCGATTAGCTGTTCGTTGTAGTGGAGTGCGGGTGGACAACTGGTCACCGAAGAAACCACGCAACACGACCCATTGTCCAATCAAGAAACATCCGCCACATGAGGCGAGCGAACCAATTCACCCGCCCCAATCGATCCCCTATTGACTTAAGGCTCGCGATCTTAACCTCCCGTTTTTGCGCAGCAACGAGTTGCTCAGGCGTGTCGGTGCAACAGCAAGTACTTCCGGTGCGATTATCTGAGAACCACTCCCGGCGCGCCGCGACGCCCGACATCGTATGAATCATGCGACCTGACCACCCACCCTACCATCTCTCGATCCGGCTGGTATCTTGACACTTTGAATCGAACATTGCGT
Source organism: Planctomycetota bacterium (assembly GCA_036339635.1). Lineage (GTDB taxonomy): Bacteria > Planctomycetota > Planctomycetia > Pirellulales > Pirellulaceae > Rubripirellula. The sequence continues at coordinate 9,542 of JAYZAR010000089.1, forward strand.
GTTGAGGAGCGAGTGGTGAACGGGCCCGATTCTGAAAAAACACCTCTGATTCCAGTGGTTGCCCAGGCCGATCAAACCGGTGATGTCCTGATGTTGGCCTACATGAATCAGGAGGCCTACCAGGAAACGCTCGCAACAGGGCGAGTTTGCTACTACAGCCGCAGCCGAGAACGACTATGGCGCAAGGGTGAAGAGAGTGGTAACGTCCAAGAACTACAGGCAATCTATTTTGACTGTGATGCCGATACGCTGTTGGTGAAAGTCCACCAGATCGGAGGTGCAGCCTGCCATGAAGGTTACCGCACTTGTTTTTTCCGAAAAATAGTTCCCGGTCAAACGGAACCCGAAGTAGTCGGCGAGCGAGTTTTTGATCCGCATCAGGTTTACAAGAAAAGCTGATTGATGAGCGACCGCAAAATTTTAAAACTGGGTATCCCCGCGGGAAGTTTGCAAAAATCGACTGCTGAGCTATTTGAACGGGCTGGATACAACATCAAGTTCTCGTCACGTTCCTACTATCCGACCATCGATGACCAAGAGATCGAGTGTCTACTGATCCGCGCGCAAGAGATGGCTCGTTACGTGCAACAGGGGGTACTCGATGCCGGCATCACCGGACACGACTGGGTCGTCGAATCAGAAGCTGATGTCGTCGAAGTTTGTGAGTTGGTATTTTCCCGTGTCAGTCGCGGCCCGGTTCGCTGGGTACTCTGCGTTCCCGAAGACTCGCCCGTCAAAACAGTTCAAGACCTGCAAGGAATGCGGATCGCGACTGAAGCCGTTGGCCTGACCAAGCGATACCTCGCCAAACACGGTGTCGAAGCAAGCGTCGAGTTCTCGTGGGGAGCTACCGAGGTCAAACCGCCACGACTCGCTGATGCCATTGTCGAAGTTACCGAAACGGGAAGCTCACTCCGCGCGAATGATCTGCGGATCGTCGACGAGGTATTGCAGAGCACAACCCGATTGATCGCGAATCAAGATTCGCACCAGGACGCTTGGAAAAAAATGAAGCTAGATAACATCGCCTTGATGCTGATGTCTTGCCTGCACGCCGAGGGCAAAGTGGGATTGATGATGAATGTTCTGAAATCCGATTTGAAGAATGTCCTGGCATTACTGCCTGCCCTACAAGAACCAACCATCAGTGAACTTTCGGACCCCAAATGGGTTGACGTCACCACGATTGTGGAAGAATCGGTGGTGCGAAACATCATCCCCGAACTGAAGTCGATCGGAGCAACCGGAATCGTCGAGTACCCAATCAATCAACTGATTGACTGACACTTTCGCTGCAGGAACCTCTCAGACGGATAAGCCGAAAGTCCAACAGAGAGACGTCGTGCCCTATCGAAGAAACGTAGCCAGCCCGCCAAGCTGTAACTCGACTTCGCAAACTCACTGCATCCATGCGGTTGCCAACGAAACTCTTAAGCTGCGGAAGCGTCTTAGCGAACCATTAAGCACCTGCGTCCCGACCCCACTCGTCAAATCGCGTTCCCCTGCAAATGATTTGCGTCGTTAAATCGCGTGGCAACAACGACGGTCAACTCAACACTGCAGGTCACTGCAGCTCGGGGTCACTGCAATCGGGGGTCACTGCGCGTCGATTTCGCCAGCGACTGATCAGTGCTCGCATCGGTGATGCGAATGCGTAATAACAGAACGCGATCGGCAGCACCAACCAGTGCAAGATCAGCGCACCACCGACAACGAACATCGCTTGGCCAATCTCGTGCGGTCGTCGACGTCCGCGAATCAACTGCTGAAACACATGCGGGTCCTCGAAGCGAGAAACCATCAGGTAAGCGAGTGACAACGTCAAACCGGCAATCAAATATTGCGAGGCCGATTCAACCTGCAATGCCAGCCACTGAATTCGCTCGGAATAATCCTCTGACGCATAACCAGCCAACTCTGGCATCGCGATTGCGAATGCTGCGATCGTGCCGGCGGCCGCAGGACTGGGCAATCCATCGAATCCATCGTGTGCATCGTCTTCGCCAGTTTCGACGTTGAACCGCGCCAGGCGGATCAGAACGCAAAGCGCAAATAGCACACCGATCGCCCAACTAATCTTCTGGGGCAAAGCGATGCCGTCACTGTATCGCCACACGATGACGGCGGGCGCGGTCCCAAAGGTAATCGCATCGCATAAACTATCGAGTTCAGCACCAAAGCGACTCGCCTGCCCCGTCATCCGGGCTGCCGAGCCGTCCAAGGCATCAAACAGCATTCCACCAAAAAACAAAGCGCCTGCAACCATCAACTTGGTCGACTCATCCCAATCAAGATTGA
>JAYZAR010000090.1:0-14693 GCA_036339635.1 Planctomycetota bacterium
AGCTTCGAGCGTCTCAAGACGTCGAAGGCGACGCCTCCTACCGACCCGGGGTCGACAAGAGGTGGAGCAGGAAAGCAACGAAGAAAACATGACTAGCGCTAAGTCCGTCGTCAGGTGATGAGGCGCGAATCCTGAGTTTCATGGTAGTCGACGAACAGGACGCGACTAACTTTTTTTCCCGGATGACGGCGATCCATCTTGGGGAGGGCGACGAGAATTGGTATGGCTCAGTTTGGTGGTTCTAAATGTGCGGAAGCTCACCTAGTCGCAAACTTCAGGCTGTTGAATTCGTTTTCCGAGTCAAAATCCTGTCACCCATCTTCAAATACTCCACGAAACTCGCTCATTGGCCGTCTGTGGCGCTGCTTGCGCTCGTGTCGTGCCAGCCCGTTCACGCGGATCCACCGAGCGACGAAGTGGCCGAAAATCATCGAGACGAGTCATCTGGGCAGTCGGTAATTCATCCGAGTGACAAGATCGAGCTTGTGGATGCCTATCCGATGGATTTACCGGCGAGCAATTCTCCAGACGGTTTTCCACCAGATGCAAATCCCGAGGAGGGCTCATCTGTGCCCGAATATCCAGTGAACCGCTACCCGGAAACGCTCTATCCGAAGAACAGGGTCGGGATTGTGGATGCGTATCGAAACGTGATCATCGATCGTCAATTTGACGTCAGTGCTGGCCTGCAACCGCTGTGGATGTTTCACGCGGGAGTAATTCACTTGGACCGAGTTACGGAAGAGTCCTACAGCATGATGCAAAATGTTTCCGCTGCCTCTGAGCGGCTCAACGCAAGTGACTTCAATTTTGATTGGACCACCGGTTTTGAATTCGACCTGATCAGTCGATGGTGGGATAACGAGGGCATCGAGTTTCGTATGCTGTCAACAACCAATCTAAACGCATCCGAGCAGGTCCCAATGACGGCAACGTCATTGCAAATCAACGCCTCGCCTCCGATCTTTGTTCCCAATGTAACGCAACTCAATGGGCGATATCGATCCGAGATGTCCAGTTGGGAATTCAACTATCACCACTGGATCGCCCGATATTCAACGGGCATGGTTGGATTCCGTTACATCAATTTGGATGATGATTTAGGAGTGACGATCGCGAGTACACCGACAAACTACGATTACACTGCAACGACGCGGAATGACCTCTACGGAATGCAAATTGGCTGGCTCGGCGGCCCTCGAGTCTGCTGGGGTGGCATCATCGTATCCGCCGCTGCCAAGGGCGGCATCTATGCCAATGCCGCTCGCCATCACGCCGCTTTGGATACAGGCACGATTGCCTTCCCGATTCAAGAATCGAACACCAATTTGTCATGGATGGCCGAAGCAAGCCTGCTGGCCGAACTACCATTAACGCGTTATTTGTCGATAACCGGCGGCTACACGGTGTTGTGGTTCGACCAGATTGCTGTCGCCAGTGATCAGTTACCGCAATCCGATTTTTTTAACGGATCTGGTTACGACGACGGTGGCACCGCGTTACTGCATGGAGCGGTTGGTGGAATCGAATTGAGATTCTGATCAAACTAGTATTCTGATCGGACTAGGATTCGGCGAGTCGCATTAGCCGACAACGACTTCTCGACCCTGAATCCAAGAGTGTGTTCGCAGCACTGCAAGCCGCGCATGCCTGGTCTTTCACTTCTGCTTGGGCAGCACGCGTGCTGCCCGGCAGCTCCTGCACGCCCACCTACAAACCGAGTTCCTGTAATTTCGGCTCGAGCGTTTTGGCCCATCGCTCGTAACCCTCGGTGCTGAGGTGCAACAGGTCAGGCATGATCGCTTTACTGATCGTGCCATCCGGTTCGAGAAATTGATCACCAACCTCGAGGTAATGCACACGATCACCATCCGCGAATCGACGAATGTGTTGATTGATTGCGACATTGTTAAGGCGTTTTGGGTCGAGCGAGTCGGGACCGCGTGGAAAAATCCCATGCAAAACGATCTTTGTGTTAGGGAGTCGTTGCTGCAGAATTTCGAGGATGCGTTTTACTCCGTCTGCAACTTCTTTCGGATCCTGATCAAAGTGCCCAGTGTTATTGGTTCCAATCATGACGACGGCTACCTTCGGTTGAATCTTGCCGAGATTTCCATGGGTTAGACGCCAAATCACATGCTCCGTTCGATCACCACCAATCCCTAGGTTGATTGCGTTTCGAGATCCGTAGTACTTCTCCCAGACCGACTTGCCCCGCCCTTCCCAGCCTTGGGTAATCGAATCACCGATAAACGCCAAATCAGCCCCGCCCTTCTTGGCATTTTTCGTGATCGTTGCATCACGGGTTCGCCAACGGGCGAGATCGCCGCGGGTTTCGGGGATCACAGCACTGTTGACTTCGTAAAACTGCCTGAGATCACGATACCGCTTTTGCATTCCCGCCAGGATCGGGGCGTAGCTTGCCTGACCGTGAACACTTTGCAGTTCCATTGGATCTTCTTGTAAATCGAACAAATTCCATTCGCGCGATCGCGGAAAGAACATCAGCTTGTACCTTTCGGTGCGCACACCATCGTGAACGGGAACCGCATGAACTGCTGCATTTTCATAGTACGCGTAATAAATGGCATCCCGCCAAGCAGCAGAAGGTTTACCTTGATTGCGTAGCATTGGAACCATGCTGCGACCTTGCATTTCGGCGGGGATCTTAGCGCCCGCGAGATCGAGGAACGTCGGGCCATAATCAATATTCTGGATCAATGCCGCTGATTCCGTTTCTGGTTCAATGACCCCTGGCCATCGGATCAAAAACGGCATTTTCAGAGACTCTTCAAACATCCATCGCTTGTCATACCATCCATGTTCTCCGAGATAAAAACCCTGATCAGAGCTGTAAATCACAACCGTGTTTTCCGCTAAACCTGATTCATCCAAATAATCCAATATCCGGCCCATGCCATCATCAACTGCTTGAATGCAGCCAAGGTAAGTTTTGATGTAGCGTTGGTATTTCCAACGGGTGACGTCATCGTCACTCAATTCACCAGCCTTCATCCTTCGGATGAAGGATTCGTTTTGAGGCGCATAGTAGTCGTCCCAAGCTTGTTTTTGGGACTCGGTCATTCGCGCGTACTCGCCGTTGCGGATTCCAGACCGAAAATGTTCCGGAAACAGATTTTCGCCGTGGAATTTCATATCGTGACCCCAGTAAAAATGGTCACGGATCGACATTTCATTTTCTTTCAACAGGTCGCTTCTTCCTGAGTAATCGTCGAACAGCGATTCCGGCTCGGGAATCTCCACGCCTTCAAAAAGACCATAATGCCTTGGTGGTGGTGACCAGTTCCGATGCGGAGCCTTATGCTGACACATCAGCATGAAAGGTTTATTTGGATCCCTGGCTTTCAACCACGCTAACGAATTATCAGTGATAATGTCGGTGCAATAACCTTCATAGCGTTTTCGCGATCCGTCCATCTGAATGAGGTCGGGGTTGTAGTACGAACCCTGGCCAGGCAACACTTCCCAATGGTCGAACCCTGTTGGATCACTCGACAAATGCCACTTGCCGATCACCGCTGTTTGATACCCAACGTCCTGCATCAATTTCGGAAACGTCGTTTGAGTACCGTCAAACCGGTTTCCATTACGCAAAAAACCGTTCTTGTGGCTATGCTTCCCGGTCAGAATGCACGCTCGAGAAGGACCACAAATGGAATTCGCACAAAACGAATTGCGGAAGGTCGCTCCGTCCTTTGCGATGCGATCCAGGTTGGGTGTTTTATTAATTTTTGAACCGTAAGCGCTGATTGCTTGCAGCGCGTGGTCATCCGAGAAAACAAACAAAATGTTGGGCTGCTTCGCGGAAAGATTCGCATTAGCCAAAGCAACGGAGAAAAGTACCAACAACAACCGAGTAAGAATCGACATGGACTTCTAGCGATGGGGGAATTTGGTTTTGAGCCGTCTAGGGGTTTAAAGTTTAGTCGAAACCCTGCGTACACACAGCAGCCACCTATCGTCCTTGACGTCATAGCTTGCGATCCCACCAACTGTCGAATAAGTTCAATTCCCATGGGATCGTGTCACCCAAATCGGCTGGATGCCGTCTCAAAGCGGAGCAACTTTGCTCGGGAAGCAAGCAGCTATCGGAGCGATCTTAGGGGATACGGTCGGGGCAGTAAGCAGAAGCCCGAGTGAGCATAGCGCTCACCCAATGTGATCCAGAGTAATCAAGCAGATAAAAAACGGCCTGACGAAGATTAGCTGGTACGCCGTCGTGGAATGCAAAGCTTTTGCCGTCGGCAAGACTCGCCTGTTTGCTGCGTGCTGCTGCTTGCCGCATCCAATGTTTGCCGAGCGCAAACGGGGCCAACTAGCGCTAACGGGGCCAGAGATCGTCGCAGGGCCACGCCGTGATGACCATGGTCGCGCCGCTTCTTGAAAGCTGGGCAAACTTGACATGGGAGCCTGCCTTGCCACGATGATGACTGCCTGAATGCCTAACCGACTGACTGAAGGAGCCCCCAGGAAGTCATGAACTTTGGATGCTACGAGTTGCCGAAATTTTGCCTTTTCTTTCCTTGGCTGGCGACTGGGAGCTCAGGCCGTTTCCCCCCGCCGACTTGCCCTGCGATCGCTGACTGCTGTTTCACCGAGAGATTCAAGTGATCCCGGGACCTGGTATCGCAGTGGTGTTTCGAGAGACTCGAAGCCATATGATTCCAGATCGAGGAGCGTTTCATTGACGATTCGTGTCCCATCTCATCAAACCCCGTGCAGTGCTCCGCTCATCACTCATTTTGTAGGCAGGGGTGCAATCTCCATGCCCGAGCTGCTTGTCAATGAAGATGAGGTTTTCCCCATAATGATAGAGGCCGACTTCGGTGGGCGGTGAAGGCTCTTAGGAGGAGTTTTACGGAAAAATCGCGAATTCCAAAGCTCGATGCAATCGCGGTGAATTGCTATTGCGATCGCCCAGATTTTGATTCATTCTAAGTTACCCCGACCGGCATTTTCGTGCCTTGCACAGATCGCACGTAAAACTAACGAATCACGGTCCGAAATAGTTACTGACATGTGCGTTCTTTTGCATTTGAGAGACCTTGGGACGAACGATGCTTGAGCGTTTCGGTTCGGATCCACGTGGAAGCTAAATGCCAACGCCAAGATGTGCCTCGAAGCCCAATTAGGGTTGCTCACGAGCTACAAATGTTACTCGGGAATAGTACACTAGTTTGGTCTAACTTGGCTCCGTCATTTTCACGAATCGAACCATGCGAAAAGAACTAAAGCACTGGAAAACTGATGTCCCATCCGGATTGATCGTCTTTCTGGTCGCCATCCCACTGTGCCTGGGCATCGCGTTGGCATCTGGGGCTCCGGCACTCTCAGGCGTCATCGCGGGAATTGTTGGGGGCTTGGTTGTAACCCTATTCAGCAACTCGGCACTCGGTGTCAGTGGCCCGGCCGCTGGCCTGGTCGCGATCGTGTTGCCCGCTATCCAGTATTTGGGCTTCCAGAATTTCCTGCTTGCTGTCGTTTTGGGGGGTGTCATTCAATTTCTGCTCGGCTGCTTCAAAGCAGGCACCATTGGGTACTATTTTCCAACGGCAGTGATCAAAGGAATGCTGGTCGCAATTGGATTGATCATCATCTTGAAGCAGATTCCTCACGCCTTTGGTTACGACAAGGATTACGAGGGTGACTTGGCCTTCGTGCAGTCTGACGGATACAACACATTCTCCGAACTGACGCACGCAATGCAGGCAAGCAAGCCTGCCGCCATTATTATCAGCATCGTCTGCTTGGGAATTTTGATTCTTTGGGAAACCAGACTGATTAAGCAATTCCCTTTTTCGAAAATCATCCAGGGGCCTTTAGTCGCGGTGCTCGCCGGCATCTTGCTGGGCCTGGGCTTCTCGTCGGTCGATTCGATGCGATTGAGCACGGATCATCTTGTTTCGTTACCCGATGGCACACCTACCGCACGTATTGAAGTCGTCGTGACTGGTGATGAGCAGAAAGCAGACTCGCAGGCCGATGCAGCTGCCTTGCAGACCTCGAAAGCAACACCTTTGAGCGGTGACGTTTTTGCTGTCAACGTCGAACAAATTGACAGCCCCAACGCATCGATCGTGGAAGGCCCAGCGAACGGGCAAGTTGCATTGAACAAAGATGGAACCTTTACCTACACGCCCAACGACGATTTCACCGGCAAAGACAGCTTTCTCTACCAATACGAAAAAGCGGTTTCCTTAACATTCCCCCATTTCAAACCATCCGAAATCAATGCCGAAGAAACGTCGGTTTCAGCGGATGGATCAAAGACTGCCGGCATGACGAGTTTCCAAGCGATTGTTGCTATCTTCATAACGGCGTTGACACTCGCCATCGTCGCCAGTCTTGAGTCGCTCTTGTGTGCCGAGGCAACTGACAAACTTGATCCTCAGAGACGTCAGACTGATTTGAACCGCGAATTACGTGCTCAGGGGATAGGTAACTTTGTATCGGGACTGATTGGCGGCTTGCCAGTCACCCAGGTGATCGTGCGAAGTTCGACGAATATTCAATCCGGTGCACAATCACGACTCGCTGCATTCGTCCACGGCTTGTTTTTGATTGTCTGCGTGGTAACCATCCCTTCTGTACTGAACCTCATCCCACTGGCCAGTCTGGCAGCTATTCTGTTCATCGTCGGCTACAAGCTCGCCCATCCATCCAAGTTCATTGCGATGTATAAGCTTGGATGGCACCAGTTCCTACCGTTCATGATCACGATTTCGGCCATCCTGTTCACCGATTTGCTGCGGGGAATTGGCATCGGCTTGGTCGCCTCCATCTTTTTCATCCTGAGAAGTAATTATGTGAAGAGCTTTTGGATGAGTGCGATGGAAGAGGACGGTGTAACAGTTCACCGCATGACACTCGCCGAGAGTGTCTTCTTTCTGAATAAAGGCGATATCCAGGCGGCCCTGTTGAAAATCCAACCAGGTTCAAAGCTGGTCATTGACGGTTCTGATTCAGTGCACATCGATCAAGATGTGATCGATCTGTTCAACGACTTCGAAACCAATGCCGAATTCCAAAACATCGAAGTTCAGCGAATCGACTTCCAAAAAGAAGCGAAGAGCAACGACGACCCTGCTCGCGTGAAGCGTCTGGCAGATGTCGGCTAAGGCGAACCCGGTGGTGTGTTCGGAATGCTGCGGCGCCAGCATTCCGGCTCCTCCTTGGGTGACTAAACGCCTGGGGATTGCCCTTCGAGAGCGAGATCGGTTTCCAACTCACTGAATCCGTTGAGTCTTTGGCGGTAGCTGCGAGTTGCGCTCGTCTAGCACAATACAACTTGTGCTGAAGTCTGTTGCTGGGGGAGCGGTGTTGAAATTAGCGTCCCAGCCTATTTTGTGCCCGACAATGACGACGGGTTAAATGCCAACGCGTAAACTCTTGTCTACCCAAGATCGTCAGTGCAAAGAGCGCTACCTTTCACCGGTCCTGGTAGCGATGACCTTGAAAGATTCGATGTCGTCACTCTTCCGGAAATTGCCCGGGATGATGAAGCGTGGCCGGGCGGGCGATTATGATCAACCAATGACTCGGTAACTGATTTGCGTCGATTCGCAACGGGATCGCTTTTTCAACCGCTTGGTTTCGTTAACCGCTGCAAATGCTGCTGAATGCTCTCTGCCAATGCGGTCGGGTTATACCCTCCCTCCAGCAGGCTTACGATTCGGCCATCGCAGTGCGTTGCGGCCAAATCCATCACGGTGTCAGTCAAAGTTGCGAAATCCTCGCTTTCCAACCCCAAGGAACCGACAGGATCATCTTTGTGACTGTCGAAGCCAGCGCTGATCAGGATCAATTCAGGTCGAAAATGATCGGCCAACGCTTCCGTTTTCTGGCGGAACCGATCGAGCTGTTCTTGACGGCTCGTCCCAAATTCGATCGGCACATTGACTGTCAATCCTTGACCAGGGCCTTGCCCTGTTTCGTCTTCTGCCCCAGTGCCTGGATAAAAGGGAAAGCGGTGCATCGACAAAAACGCCACGTTTGGGTCGTCCCAGACTGTTGCCTGGGTTCCATTTCCGTGGTGGACGTCCCAGTCAATGATTAGCACTCGACTCAAATTCCATTGCTCAATGGCGGCTCGCGCCGCGACCGCGACATGATTGACGAGACAAAAACCCATTGGGTGACTGTGCATTGCATGATGCCCTGGCGGCCGAAGAAGGCAAAAGGCGTTGCGATCTTCACCAGCAATGACCCGGCGCACGGCATCGCAGACGGCTCCCGCTGCTCGTGTCGCTGCCAGCCATGACTGCGGGCTGACGACGGTATCCTGTTCGATCTGGCCGCCCCCTTTTTCAACCCACTGACGAATAAACGAGATGGCATCGTGCGAATGTACCTGGAGTAATTGCTCTTGTGTTGCAGCCTCCCAAGAAGGCTGCTTCACGGCGGCCAGCATTGAATGTCGTTCTAGCTGTTTAATCACTTCTCGCAATCGCCCCGCGTGCTCAGGATGATTACCGGTTTTGTGCTCTAAAAACACTGGGTCGTAATAAAAAAGGGTCATCGCGACGAATCACAAGCTCCTGGTCATTCTCGAGTAACGTCGGTGTGAAGTTCACCATTGCCGTTAGAGTAACGAAGGACACCGATATATCTATATCGCCGGATCAGATTCGCCTCCAGCGGTATCTTGTTCGTATCGCCGGGGATTAGGCCCGGTGTCCCTATCAGTTTTTATTTTTTCGGTGGCAAGAACGGAAACAGCTTGCGAATATCTGTGTCCGTGGGCTGCCTTCCGTATTCGCAAACCTCAAATGCTTCAGCATATTTGACTTGCTTGGCAGCTTCTTCGCCGTACCAGCGAATCAGCCCCTCTCGAAATCGTTTTGCTTCACCTGATTGACGATTCACCCATCGTTCGCGCAACCACTCGGCTCGCAATTCAGGTTGTGACGCAGGCGGCGCGGCATCCATTTTTTCTTGGCTGCCCAACGCACCACCTTCAAAAGTTTGAGAGACCAACGCTGTCAAAGCACTCACTTTTTTATCAAAAACGGAATCAACATCGACCACGATATCGGCTTCGAAGGGATAGGGTTTCCGAAAACGATCACTGGAATACAGAAACACGGGATTCTTTTTTAGCGGCGAAACGAGCGGCATGAAATGCGGCACCGCTACCATGTAGGCGGCATCCTGGACCAGAACGCCAACATACCGATGGTCCGGATGATAATCCCAAGGCCGATGTGAGATCACGATGTCCGCATTCCACTCGCGGATCAATTGGGTCACCTTTCGACGGTTCTCTAAGGTTGGCATCAATTCACCGTCGTGGATGTCGAGTACCTCGGACACAACCCCCAGTTGCTTGGCAACTTCGGCAGACTCAGCCGATCGGCGTCTCGCCAAAGGACCACCCGCCATAGCCCAGTGCCCGATGTCACCATTTGTGACTGAAACTAGTTTGACGTGATGTCCTCGATCCGCCCACAACGCAGCGACACCACCTGCCTTGTACTCCGCGTCATCAGGATGTGCACCGAATACGATTATCCGCAACTTACCGTCGTCCAGCGGCAATTCAGCAGAGGCAACCGAAAGCAGAAACATCCATGAAGAACAGAACCAAAGGACTCTAATCAGGGAAAACGATTTCATCCGGCAAGCTCCGAGTGTGTGCATTGGAAGGTGGTAAAAACAGATTGACTTAGGCGATTTAGCAGAGCACAACGCTCAGCAAGTTGCCACGCTATTTCTTTGGCACCTTTTTTTCCAACATCCAAGTGAAGTGACCGGGTGAGGCGTAGGTGGCAGACCAACAGTTGTGACCAAAATCGTCAAGTGTGGTAAAGCAGATCGACTCGCCACCCGCTTTCTTGATCGCGTCGACCATTTCCACCGACCGACTGAACGGTACCGCGCGAACTTGGTCGCCATGAAAGACCCAAATCGGGATGTCTTTTAATTGCTCCGCCTCATCAGGGTTCCCGCCACCACAAACGGGCACGACTGCAGGAAACCGATCGGGAGAATTCGGCGCCATACGCCAGGAACCGTAGCCCGCCATGCTCAAACTGGTCAGGTAGGTACCGCTCCTGTCTACCGTGTAGTCACCGACGATCTGATCAAATAATTTGTTGGGTCGCTATTGTTCAGTTTCTTCTGATGACAAATTGTCATCCCCCGTGCACTGCGGTGACACCAAAATATAGGGCAGCTCATCGCCGCGTGCCGCGAATCGAGTTGGTCCCCACTTGGCGACCAGGCTGAGTGGCCCAAAAACTCTCACCATGCCCATGTGGGAACAGGGCTAATCGCAAATTATCTTGCTCGGGATAGTTTTTGGGCAGATACAGCAGATCCTTGACCGCTGCCGATTCACTGGTCTCGAACTGCAATTCAACTTTTTGGCCCGGCTTCCCTGCCGCTGCCAAGCCTAGATTTGGCAGGCTCGTCGCGCCGAAACAGAGCAACAAACAAGAGATCCAATAGGAGCATTTTTTCATTTTGGGACTTCCTGGGTGATACACAATCAAACCTGGGTGATACATGATGAAAATGGTGCGGCTTGATTTTAGCAATCGTGGATTATGGATGCTGGTTGGCAAAACAAATTCGTGGCGAGAAGTTTTCCGCGGTTTTCAAACAAATTGTTGATGTTGGTTTAGCGGGCCAACTACAACTTTCTATCATCAAGGGAAAACGAGATGCTGCATCGTGAAATATGCGTTGGAGAATCGATTGCTCACGTTTGGCGACCGCGTGAACGCGTTAAAATATACCAATCGCCTTGCGAAGATTTGGGACCTTATTTGAACACCATATTTACGTTAGCTCACCCGACAATTATGGTTCGGGCATGAGTAATACTAGCACTCCCGCAACGCTTGCGTTCGAACAGGATCAACTGGTGTTGATTGACCAGACAAAGTTGCCTGGACAACTTGTCACGCTTCGTTGTTCAACCGTACCGCAAGTCCATGATGCCATCCAAAGACTGGTTGTCCGCGGCGCTCCTGCGATTGGCATCGCGGCCGCGTACGGCGTTTGTCTTGCCGCCACGCCCGGTGGCTCTCCGCAACACAACTACCGGTCGGTGCTCGAAGCGGTAAGCGAGTTGGCGACCAGTAGGCCGACTGCAGTCAATCTATTCTGGGCGCTCGATAGGATGAAGCGGGTTGCGGAAAAACACGGACCCACGGACTCCCTGCGTTCAGCGTTGCTTGCGGAGGCTCAACAGATCCACCAAGAAGATCGTGAGATGTGCCAGCGGATCGGCGAGCACGGGGCGGAGTTGCTTGCGGGTTGCCATCGAGTCATCACGCACTGCAATGCCGGTGGGTTGGCCACCTCGGTCTGGGGTACTGCGCTCGCGCCGATTTATCACTTGCATGCCTCGGGGCATCCCATGGAAGTCTTTGCCGATGAAACACGACCGTTATTACAGGGAGCAAGACTGACCGCTTGGGAACTTAACCAAGCAGGCGTCCCCGTAACCGTCATGACCGATTCAATGGCGGGATCACTGATGCAAACCCGTACAATTGACGCAGTGATCGTTGGCGCCGATCGAATCGCAGCCAACGGCGATGTCGCGAACAAAATCGGCACTTATCCGTTAGCCGTCCTTGCTCGTCACCACCAAATACCGTTCTACGTTGCGGCGCCCTCGAGCACATTTGATTTTTCATTACAGCAGGGTAGCCGAATTCCAATTGAGCAGCGTGCTCGGGAAGAGGTGTCCGGGGCAGAAGGCCTCGAAACAGTCCCCGCTGGGGTGCAGGTCATCAATCCAGCCTTCGATGTGACTCCCGCCGAACTTGTCGACGCGATCATCACCGAAAAGGGAGTAGTGAAAACTCCGAATCGTGAGAGGTTGGAACTGATGCTGCGTCCCTCGTAAAGCAGCTAGCGATTCACCCCGTCAAAGTGGACTCGGATCAGCGTAATAATGTTTCACCGCAATCTAGTCGCTCGCCGAAACTGATCGGAGCTATTCCTACCACGCCTTTTCTATCGCAATCAGCTCCGTACCGAAACACCCTGTATGAAAAACTTGCCGCTGCGACGCTGCAGCCGCCCAAGGTGTAACCGTTTGATACCACGGCAGCCTTGTAGGGTGCTGATCCGAATCACATCGCCGGATAGGCCAGAGCGATTCATTCAACGTCGGCGGGAACCGTCCCACAAAATGCTGACCTATGGGCAGATGGCAAAGCAAACGGGGTGCTCGCCTAACACTCGGGTTTGCTAGCAATCGTCACGTTCGTTTCATCGATTGCCATCGACATCGGCGCGTTTGGACCGACGGTCACCTCATGTCGATCCAACTCACCGCGGACGATCCGAACATCTCTGGGAGCTTCGATACCGATGGAGACACGATTCCCGCTGATGCGATTCACCGTCACAACGATGCTATCGCCGATGACCAACTTCTCACCTTCTTTTCTGCTTAGTACCAACATTTTGAACTTCCCTGAAATTCGAGGTTGTGATGCTGACGGCTTATGACCCACGTTACAAATGATGTACCAAAGACGTTCCAATCGGTGTTCGAAACGCAAAAGCCCTCTGCTTCTTCAGTGAAACTCGTAAAGCAGAGCAAACTTCCTCGATCGACAACCCATTATTCGGATTACCGATTGGCCCAAACCGTCTGAATTATGTTCAAATTGAAACCGTTGTCTCGTTTTAAGATTCGGCGGCTCAATTCGCTGTTGGTATGACTATTGCCAAACGTCCTGACACGTTTGGTCCACCGTGGAAAAAAACTTTTTTCCCGGTTCGGATCCATTGAATATTTCCCACGCAAGTGGTGGACCAGGGAATCGCCAGCGGAGGGTGGGAACCTTTAGAGTTGCCGAACAAACTCGGCTCACATTTTCCGTGAGATCGCATTTTTGGTGAGACCTGCGGCAACACGAGATCTGCAGCGACAATGGTATCCCGTGAACCTGGCTGCCGTTCGTTGAAATTCCCTTGATTCCGAGCGAACAGATCCGCGCTCGCGACGAACGCCCCTCGCTGCGCGGGTTTTGGTTTTCTATCCGTCGCTTGGTTTTGCTGGAAGTTCATTCACACGTAGGGACTCACTTCGCTGATAGTGAGTTGCCCACCAAAACATCGCTCGACGTCGCTTCCCGGCGCCCTTGGTCGACCGTGAAAGTCTGCCGCCATTTCAATCACCGGTCCCGTTGTGGTGACCGTTCGCTGCAAGGGGAGTTGGTCGACTGGGCAGCGACAGATGGGAGGTGGGGGAAGATCGGGATCGACAGCGGGCAAGTTGACGTTCCACAACAAGCTGCCTTTCGCCGATCGCTCGGCTTGAGTGGCTCGATCGATGAACTCACTCACCGTCGCCCCCGCCCACCGCGGCACATGCTCCCAAGTTCTCGGTACGCTGGGGTGCCGGTAGTGGGAAATCGCCATTGCAGCGACACCGTGCAGCGCGGCCTCTCGAGCCGCCGCGAACGTCCCGCTCACCAACAGGTCGACACCAAGGTTGGCCCCCGCGTTCACACCAGAGAAAACGACATCCGGCACCGCCGCCAACTCAGCAAATGCGACTCGAACGCAGTCGACCGGTGTTCCGTCGAGCAGATACCATCCGTTGGACCGTTGGGACACAGTCAGGGCACGTCCCGAAGTCACACCATGTCCGCATTCACTCCGACATTGATGAGGGGCAACAACGGTGATCGTCGCTTTCGGTCCGACAACATCCCTCACCGTTTGGTACAAGGCTTCTAGGCCTGGCGCATCGACGCCATCGTCATTGGTTAGCAACACTTTCATGGTCATATCATAGCGACCGATCAAAGCTCGTTGGCAGTAAACCAACAATCCGTTCGCAATCGGGTGGGATGCTCGCTCTCGGATGCCGCGAACTTGATCAAATCGACTGCACTGGCCGCTTCTTCCCCCAATGTTATTTTTGTTGAAAACTTACACACAATTCGCAGCGGCCCATCGCCAAATAAACCAGCCTCACATCTTCGCCGTCAGCCGTGGCCAATTTCCAACGGATGGTTACTCTTCGCCGACATGAAGAGCTGTCTGACCGCTGCGGTGTAATCGTTGGATTTTTAGCGTGTAGCGATAAATGGATAATTCAAAATACGTGGACCGTCTTGCTCGTCGGCCCGCAAGAGCATCGACTTGCCTACCAATTCGTCACCATTTCTCCAAATGACTGATCGATTGACGGTTTCACCCCGCTGCACTGTGATGAATTGTCGCTGGTATTGCCGATCGGGCGTAGCGAACATCATGCAGTCATAGGATTGCTTGTGATCCGATCGGTTGATCAACTCGACTTCGACTTGCAGTTGATTACTCGGCAACAATCTAGTCTTGACGTTGATTTCCAATCCTGTTGGTCCGACCCCAACCCTGTGATAGGTGGTCAGTACTTTTGGTGGGATGGTTTCCAGCGTGAACTGAATGGGGATTTCGTATTTTCCTACTTTGGCGGAGTTGCTGAGCACCAAGTCGAACTCGGTACTTACGGACTTTCTAGCCAGGACTTCCCACTCCCGAGTCGGATCATCCATTTGCCATGTGCTCGGCTTGAGCACACGTAACTTACCGATCAAGCTTTCGCTCGTTGGATTGGTAAATTCAACGGTCAGTGCTTGCTTGCGTCCGAGAAGACTATCGAGCTGCTTGGGGGCGACACTGACTGACATTCGAAACGCCAACAACTCAGGGTC
>JAYZAR010000091.1:0-14825 GCA_036339635.1 Planctomycetota bacterium
ATCCACTAACGCTTAGATTTGGTTCAAAGTGACTAATACATATCATTGATGATGATTCGAATCTCACTCGCAAAACCGAAACACGACTGACCTTCCCTCCTTATCCGAATCCAACCGTGGAGTTATTTTCAGTCATGCTGGACGCTTTTTGCGGGGATCGTCAATGAGGTCAAGCAAACGCGATCGAGCCGAGGTGGCCCTCGCTCAAGGACAGTCGACCGCTGAGGTTTTCCAAGTAGCTTAGTGTTGCCGAGCAAACCGAATATCGCCGGTGGCGTGAATACAATGGTTTGAAAGTCGATCAGGCCAAAAAGCTTAAAGAGCTTGAGAGGGAGAACGCTCGGCTAAAACGACTTCTCGCGGAGGCGGAACTGGACGAAACATTCTTGAAGGAGGCCGCCTCGGGAAGCTTCTGAGCCCGACGAAGCGACGACGGGGAGTAGAATATGGTCGCGACGCGCTGGGCCGAAATAAGGTATCCGAGCGTCGTGCCTGCCAGATTACCTCACCCGTCCAAATGCGTGGCAATCACACTCCACTCAGTGTCGCAAGCAGCACGTTCCTCGTGATGGGGCACGTCTGGTTTAGCGAATGCTTAAACTGGCAGTGAGGATGGTCACTATGGCTATCGTCGAATCACGGCCATGCTTCGCCGACCAGCTTGCTAAGAGTTAGCGTCTTCTTTTAGACCGAAAAGGCTCGCGCGGCATTCAGGGAAAGGTAAAGTTCTCACAGCGTCTGAAAAAGCGTGGTGCGACAACGCTGCTTCCCGCAATGCTTGGCGGAAATATTCCACGGTGAGTATCAGCGGCTTTCACATGGCAACTATGAATCCCACGCAACGCGGCACTTAAGATTCCACCCTTTTATATTCCTCCTCACCGTCGATGTTTTCGACGTCGACACTGACTTCAAGCTGCGGAGCCCCGCCACCGATCACGACCCCACGCATCGGTGTAACGTCGCTGTAATCGCGACCAAAGCAGATTGGCACATGGCTTGTACCCGTGGCACAGTCGTTCGTCGGATCGAGATCGATCCAACCCAATTGCGGACCCGCATAAAGGCTGACCCATGCATGTGACTGATCTGCACCAATAAGCCTCCTCGCACCTTCAGCAGGCTCCGTGCGCAAGTAGCCGCTGACATAGCGGGCGGGTAATCCGATCGAACGCAGGCAGGCGATTTGGATGTGAGCGAAGTCTTGGCAAACGCCGGCACGTAATTGGAATGC
Organism: Planctomycetota bacterium; assembly: GCA_036339635.1. Taxonomy (GTDB): domain Bacteria; phylum Planctomycetota; class Planctomycetia; order Pirellulales; family Pirellulaceae; genus Rubripirellula. The sequence goes on from JAYZAR010000091.1 coordinate 1,235, forward strand.
GTCTTCGATCGATGTTTCAACATGCGTGACTTGAGGGTCATAGCGAAAATCTTGATGGATTCGATGGGTCAAGTCCATAGCCGCCTCGACCAAGCAACGGCCTTGATGGAATGATGCTTCGGCGTATTTTAAAAATGCTTTACTTCGCCGCACACGGGGCGATTCGAATAGATATTCGTTGGTTTCTAACCAGTTCGGATCATGGCCGTTCTCTAGCCCATCCCGTAACTGTTGCCAGGGCTCCGAAGCGGCATCGGTAATATTTCGATGCTGTCGAACACTCACCTCGCTTTGCACCTGAACGGCGAGCTCAGAATGCGAAGATTCAATGGCAAAGGAAACCACGTGGTTGCCAAAATAGTCTGTATGTTCGGTCATCATGTCCGGATCAGGCGAAATACCCACGTTTGCAGTGAGGCAATCAACTCGAAAGAGTGGACTTGAAATAGCTCGCGGGACCATCCGCAGTTGGTTCTGGCAAATCGCTACCGGTTCCGAATACTGATACGTCGTTCGATGTGCAATTCGGTACCGGGAGAAAGCGGACATGTCGGCAATTCCCATAAAATTGGTTAAGAAACGGAATCGGAACCCGTTGGATTAGCTTCTGATGGTTCACGTCGGATGTCATCGACCCGACCGGTTAGCGACTGGGTAACGCCGGCATGGATCAAATATCGGGCTGCAACCGCGTTGGACAGATTCGCGAGGGCTTCAAAAAGGTATTGCAGCAAGCTCAACAGTTGTTCGCGAGAACCTGAGCCGTCCATATGAGCAAGGACCATCGGTTGTGACATACGGATTCGGTGTGTCACCGCTTCGGCCAAGCGTTGATCTTGGCCCAGTGAAAATTCGTTTGGATCGGTAGGCAACTGACTGATCAAGGTAGTGATTTGTTCCGCTTGGTAAGCCAACGAACGGGGGTTGGTGTCATCGGTAATCAGCAGATCAATCACCGCGGCGGCTTGAAGTTGCAGCATGTATCGCGAGCGATAGGTCATCATGCTGTCAGTGGCGCGAAGTACCGATTCAAGCAGAGAACTTTCATTTACAAGTGGACGTGTTAGCGTAGCCGCCAGCAGTTCTGCCGTCTGATATCCACGTTCGATTCTTCTGCCTAACTGAAGAAATCGCCAGCCGTGAGTTCGAGTCATGCTTTCTGTCGTAAGTCCTGCAAAAGCGAGAAGATCGGTGATCAGTCGATTGACCCTCTCGATCATGCCAGTCAAATCTGGCCCCTTGTCAACGCGAGGTGCCGTTAAATCGTCACCTATTCGCGTAATGATTCGATACGCATCCATCGAAAGTCGATCGCGAACCGCGACCGCTTTATCGACCATTTGTATGACGCTCGCGGTTAATCCACAGGGCTGCTGACGATCAAAAATCGAGTCGGGAAGAATCAATTCGAGATCCGGTACCGTCTCTGTAAATTCCTCAATGGCATGATCAGGTTCGATTTGCCCCACCGCAGCAAGCGCCGCCGTCAAACGTGGTAAATCAGGTAAATCGCCAAGGTATGACACCGAGGTCAGGTACGACTCCGAAGTGATGCGTACCATAGTCGTTCTCAACAAGCGAGCGATCGACTCGGATCGCTCGGCATAACGCCCCAACCAAAACAGATTTTCGGCGACACGACTGGGTAGCTCGGCTCCGCTTCGCGTCAAGCTTAGGGTCGCATCAGGGGACGGCAGCAGTGTCATTTCATGGTCGACCGGCGAACTGGAAAGCACCCAACAGTCTTGACCAAGACGCCCACTTCGTGGGCTATGATCGAGCGCCTCGACATCAGGACTGACGCGGGACAAGCCACCTGGCAGGACTTTAACACCATCCGCGGTCTGAACCTGAAACGATCGCAAGGCAACGTGCCAGGATTGCAGACACCCGTCCTGCCAGACCGGTGTGGTGCTTCTCTTGGGCCGCGATTGTCCTACATAGCGGTGAGGCTGGGCTTTTATTTTTGCAACCCAAGTATCTCGCTCCGCTCGCGTTAACTGGTTGGGCACAACCGGTGGATCACCAGAAACCACAAAGGCGTCGCGAAGCACCAAGTCATCAAGATTGTCGAGAACGTATTGACGTTCCTGTGCTGAACCGCACCAATATGTTGCCACGCTGGGTAACACGAGGTCTTCGCCAAAGAAGAAACGGCTCGCGTGATTGAGAAACGGCGAGAGCGCCGGCATCTGCGCTAAGACGCTGCCGATGCTGTTTGCCACCGCAACATTTCCGGCTCGAATCGCACCAAGCATTCCCGTGGCACCCTGGGTTGCCGAGGGATCCAATTCCAAGGGGTCACAATGGTCATCCGAGATGTGACGCCACAGCACGTCGATTGGCAACAAGCCACCCAGTGTTTTCAAAAAGACCCGATTCCCGCGAATCGCCAAATCACGACCCTGCACCAGCGTGTATCCAAGGTAGCCCGCCAAGTAAGCATCTTCCACGTAACGGTAGCTCTCTTCACCAGGCGTCAAGATCGCAATACGTGGATTCTCGCGGGAACGCGTGGCGATGGAACTGAAGTGTTGTTGTAAAGCGGAAAAAAAAGAAGCCAGTCGCGGAACGTTGCTTTGGCGGATCAACTGCGGCAGGATGCGACTGGTAATGACGCGGTTTTCTAATGCAAACCCAAGTCCGCTTGGGGCTCGAGTACGGTCACCGGTAACCCACCATGTACCGTCATTGTCTCGGGCCAAGTCGGTCGCAGTTAAGTTCAAATTTTGGCGTGTGACGGCCGAATCCTTTACCGGAAAATCATGATATGCACGTAAAAAAAACGGGTTGGCACTGAGTAGTTGCGGGGGTAACACGCGTTCTTTAAGCAGTCGTTGCTGACCTAACAGGTCATTGAGAACCCATTCTAGGACTCGCACTCTTTGGGCCAGTCCCGATTCAAGCTTCAACCAAGAGGGCTCATCAAAGACCAGGGGAACAATCGCCAAATGCCAAGGGCGAACTTGGTCGCCGTTTTCCCGTGGAAGCTGGAAATTAGCGCTGCTCGCTCGAACCAGACGACGAGCCTCTGCCGTACGTGCAGCGACACCACTCACGTCCATTCGATCCAAGTGATCGGCAATCCCCTGCCAACTTGGTCGAATCCGACCGTGCCGATCCCGAAACTCGTCGTAACTTCCAGCCAACGGTTGATAACGAGCGAAGGGAGTATCGGTTGTGAGCATTGGATCGAGATTCACCGCCGATAATTCATCCAAACAATTTCAATGATTGACACGCTCGCTCTATCCGAGCCGCTGACGCCGATCAGTGTAGCCTGGATTGCCTCTTCTCAAAAGCTGGATCAACTTCTACGTAAATCCAAAGTGAGCGGGTATTGATTGGATGCCGATGACACGATGAGAGGTTTGGGAATAATCTTACCCCCCGTCATACCCAGCTTATCAAATCGCGTCGCCCGCCTGGCTTCAGATTCGTTCGCGTTGATTGGAAATCGTTCGCTACTGCGACCGCTGGGGTCGGTGACATGATAGGTGCATCCACCAATCGATAATTGGTTCGCGACATCGATTACCTCGAATCGCAGCGGGCAGTGGGTGGAAACAGTTGGGTGCAGGCAGCGGGGCGGTTGCCAAGCTCGATATCGAATCCCCGCTACGAACTGACCGGAGTTCTCTGTCGGGTGTAGCGGCACAGCAATACCATTACACCAAACCTGGTGTCGCGCCGACAGAAATCCATCGACCCGAATCTCCAATCTTTCCAGAGAGGAATCGACGTAACGAACGGTGCCGCCGCCGCCCGGTTCCTCACCCATTACGTACCAAGGCTCGATTGCTGAACGCAGATTTAAAGTCACCTCTCCACACTGGGCCTGGCCGATTGGAGGAAATCGAAATTCGTAATGCGGCAGGAACCAAGCGGGTTCCAAAATCGCGCCGAACCGCTTTAATTCGCCGATCACATCACATAAATCTCTCCAGACAAAGTGGGGCAGCATGAACCGATCGTGTAATCGGTTCTGCCAATTAACAAGTGGTTGTTCGTAATAGGGACGTCTCCAAAACGTCGCTATGATTGCGCGCACGAGTAGTTGCTGGGCAAGGCTCATCCTAGCGTGCGGCGGCATCTCGAAGCCACGCAACTCGACCAACCCGAGCCGCCCGGTGGGACTATCTGGGCTATACAACTTATCGATGCAGATTTCCGAGCGGTGCGTATTACCGGTCAGATCGACGAGCAGGTCACGAAACAATCGGTCAACCAACCAAGGTGGTGACTCAGTGTCGGGTGACGGTACTTGCTGTAAGGCAATCTCCATTTCATAAATAGCGTCTGGCCTGCCCTCATCAAACCTCGGTGCTTGGCTGGTCGGTCCAACGAATCGCGTGCTGAACAGATATGACAAAGACGGGTGGTTATTCCAAAACGCGATCAAGCTAGCCAGTAAATCAGGGCGTCGCAGGAAGGGACTGTCGGACGGCGACCTGCCGCCCAGAACCACATGGTTGCCGCCGCCGGTGCCGGTGTGGCGACCATCCAGATCGAACTTGTCTGCGCCCAGTCGACAATGCTTCGCCTCGTCATAGAGCGTTTCAGTGAGTTCAACAAGCTGTTCCCAAGATTCGCTCGGCTGCGTGTTGACCTCAATCACACCAGGATCAGGAGTCACCTTGAACAATTCCAATCGATCGTCTGGCGGCGGCAAGTAGCCCTCAATCAATACAGGCAACTGCAATTGGACACAGGTTTCTTCGATGGCCGCGATCAGATCGATGTAATCTTCGGCCCGCTGCGTGGGCGGCATGAAGACATGCAACCGACCGAAACGACACTCCACACACAGGGCCGTTCGGACTATATCCTCGGTCGTTGGCAGGTGGTCGTCATCTTCGTCGTCCAGAACCTGTGGATTGACCGGAAACCCCTGCCTTTTAACGTCGCCATCACGAATCCAGGAAGCTTGATCGCGGACCACTGTCGGTTCGATTCCTTTTTCAACAATTCGACTTGCTGGCAACGGTCCTCTCGGTGCGGTCGGATCGAACGGCTGATTTTCTAGTATGCTTGATTCGGCACCCGTGATAGGCAAGCTACTGAGTGGCAAACGTAGCCCGATAGGAGAATCGCCGGGCAACAGAAAAACCTTGCCGCCACGAACCGGCCAACGACCGCCCATCCAACTAGCCTTGGCCTGCCACCAAGCACGTCGCAAGGGCAAGAAAAAACCGACCGGCTTGCCCAGCCCCGACGTGAAAGTACGCATCATCATCGAACGCTCGTTCGGGTCCTCGAGAACGGGATCGGCCGGATCGACATCCATCGGAAGTCGATCTTCCCGCCAGAGATAGTGAAACGTATCCTCGTAAACAGGGAACGTCATTCTCGCGCTGATGTTCAATTCGCGGGCCAGATGCTGAACGAATCTCCTTGCATCGTTGTTTGTATGTCCATAGTCAGTGCCTTCATCAGCGAACCAACGCGGATCGTTCCAGATTGGACGGCCGTCGCGCCGCCAAATACAGGACAAAGCCCATCGTGGAAGGGATTCGCCGGGATACCATTTACCCTGTCCGTAATGCAGCAACCCGCCCGGTGCGAATCGGTCCCGCAGACGTAACAACAATAAATTGCTTAGCACCCGTTTTTCAGCGCCGACTGCCTCACTCGTCCATTGCGGATCGTCCATGTTTTCGGTCGAGACGAAGGTTGGTTCTCCTCCAATCGTCAAACGCACATCTTCATGGTTCAATATTTTGTCGATCTCACGACCGGCTGCCATGATGTCGTCCCATTGTTGGTCCGAATACGGCTTGGTAACTCGGGGATCTTCATGAAAGCGTTGAACCGACATCGTATGGCGGAATTCGACTTCACACTCCTCGTGAGCTCCACTAACAGGAGCCGCACCCTCGTAAGATGGCGTGCATGCAAGTGGGATGTGGCCTTCCCCTGCGAACAATCCACTGGTGGGATCCAAACCGACCCATCCGGCACCGGGTAAATAGACCTCCGTCCAGGCGTGTAAATCACAAAAGTCATTATCCGGCCCCGTAGGCCCATCAAGCGGCTTTTCATCAGCAGCCAACTGGATCAAATACCCTGAGACAAAACGAGCCGCGATCCCCATCTGACGGAACGTCTCGACCATCAGCCAGGCGGAGTCACGACACGATCCACTGCCTAGCTTCAGAGTCTCTTCTGGACTCTGCACACCAGGCTCCAAACGGACCAGGTATTCAATACGTCGACTAAACCTCTGATTGATTTCTACCAAAAAGCTGACCATTCGTTCGGCAGACTGTGGAAGAGATTCGATCCAGGTTGCGAGTCGTGGTGTTGATTCACCCTTGATTAAATAAGGCGCTAATTGCGAGCGTAAGGCGTTGTCGTATCGAAAAGGCCATTGATCCGCATCCTCCAAAATGAAGAAGTCGAATGGGTTGATCACCGTCATATCAGCGACCAAATCAACCTGAATCTTCAGGTGACGACACGGGTTCTGAAAAACATACCTTGCGATTGGGTTGCCAAACGGGTCCTGCTGCCAGTTTCGAAAATGATCAGCCGGATCAACCTTTAAAGAATACGAATCGATTGGTGTCCGAGCATGAAACGCCGGTCTCAGGCGAACCAGTTGTGGTCCTAAGGAAACGCTGCGGTCGTACCGATATTCCGTTTCATGATGTAAGGCGACGCGTATTGTCATCCGTCGATCTTTGCGTGGAAGTAATCTTCGTTCATTGCGTCACCAATTTGATTCAGTTGAATTTGTATGGAATCCACAAATTGATGCATTCCGCCAGCAAGGACCTCCTGGACTTGGGTTGCACCAAGACGGTGGCACAGGGCTGATGTACGCTGTTTGGCCAGGACTCCAGAATCAGGCCCTGAAATCTTGCAGATTTTATTCAACGAATCCTCCGCTCCAGTCACACAGAACAAAATCGAGCGGGGAAAGGATTCGTTAAAGAGAAAGAATTCCACCACCTTGTCGATGCTAATGAGGTGATGCTTTCGACGATATGCCTCGAATCCACTGATCGCCAAGAGCAGTGCCGACCACTGCAGGTCATCGATCGCGGTGCCCACATCATCGACACGAGGAAGCAAATTGAAATACTTGACGTCAAGAATCCGCGACGTCTTGTCGGCCCGCTCGATTAAACGCCCCACATTGGCGAAATGCCAACCGAGATCACGGGGCATAGTGCTGTCCAAAACTCCGGTCCATTGAATGGCGATACGCCGAACCGCATCAAAAAACTCGGTGGGTGACTCGAGAACTGGTTTTTGTGCCGCTTCGAATACGAAATGGTAAAAATCATTGAACTGCTCGAAAGCTTCGGAAGAAAGTGACTCCCGCACTCCCCGGGCGTTTTCACGAGCGTCGCGAAGCGACGACAGCATCGAATTTGAATACTCCGCGTCGAATGCCAAAAACTGCGTCACCGTCTCCGCAGTCGGTTCACCATAACGCTGCTGGAAGATCTCGTTATCAGCAGTTACCTGAACCAATGGCTCCCAGACATCGACCAAATTCTCCGGTTGGTCGAGAATCAAGTTGTGCGTGACTTCCAAAAAACGCGCTAAGTTTTCGGCACGCTCTACTTGGCGACTCATCCAATAAATCGATTCGGCGACACGCGAAAGCATTGGTATGGACTTATTCCCGCACGATAGTTTGGATGAAGTTTGGGAGATCCCGATGGAGACGACGAAAACCTTCAGCAGAAAATTAGATTACGACCCATCAGATACATCCACAATCCGAACACGGCAACCACCGTTTTGCTTTCCAAACGATTCCGGCGTGCAGCCCAAAACTGGTAACAAATCTGCTCACGACTAGTTCGGCCCATTGTGGAAGTGGCGGGGAGTAAAGTGCTGTTAAGTCGTTAGACTGACGCTACCGTTTGACCGGGCTCCGAAGCGACCCAAGTGTCCTTGCTCCCGCCTCCTTGGGATGAATTCACCACTAACGAACCTTTCTTCAGCGCCACCCGCGTTAACCCTCCCGGCATAACCCAAACGTCATTTGGCCCGCACAAAGTGTAAGGCCGCAAATCGACATGACGTCCTTCGAGAGAATCACCAACCAAGGTGGGAACCCGTGACAACGTGAGCGTCGGCTGAGCGACGTAATTCCGTGGATTTTCGCGAATCTTCTCGGCAAACATCGACCTTTCTTCATCGCTCGCGTGGGGACCAATCAGAATCCCGTATCCGCCTGATTCGTTTGCCGCTTTCACCACCAACTGGTCCATGTGTTCCAACACGTATCGTCGATCGTCGTCCCGCAAGCAGACATAGGTTGGCACATTCGGCAAGATCTGCTCCTCGTCCAAATAGAACCGAATCATCTCGGGAACGTAGGCATAAATGACTTTATCGTCCGCGATACCTGTGCCAGGTGCGTTGGCCAGCGAAACATTCCCTGCCCGGTATGCCCGCATTAGTCCAGCTACCCCCAGAACTGAATCCGAACGAAAAACCTCGGGATCCAAGAAGGTGTCGTCGATACGCCTGTAGATCACATCGACACGCTGCAAGCCCTCGGTCGTGCGCATAAAAACCTGATCGTCGCGAACGACCAGATCTCGTCCTTCAACCAACTCGACCCCCATCTGCTGGGCAAGGAACGAATGCTCATAATACGCACTGTTAAAGACCCCAGGGGTCAATACAACCACGGTTGGGTCACTCACGCCCGTTGGCGCGATCGATTGCAACATGTCATAGAGACGGGCCGGGTAATCATTGACTGGCCGAACCTTCGATGCACTGAAGATTTGTGGGAAGTTTTTCTTCATAACCATTCGATTCTGAAGCACGTATGACACGCCCGAAGGACATCGCAAATTGTCCTCTAACACGTACACCGCGCCAGAAGTGTCACGAACCAAATCAGTGCCCGACACGTGGCACCAGACGTCATTGAGTGGCCTGAGATCCTTACATTGAGGAAGGAATGTCGACGCCGTCTCAATCAAATCGCGAGGAATCACTCCCTCGTTGACGATTCGTTGTTCCGAGTAAACATCCGACAGAAAGCAATTCAAAGCCTTGATCCTCTGGATCAGTCCAGCTTCGATGTGATGCCACAACACGGATGAGACGATACGCGGCACCACATCAAAAGGCATGATTTTCTCAGTACCCGCATCATCGCTGTAGACCGTGAATGTAATCCCCATCTTGTACAGTGACTGCTCGATGGTCCGCTGACGACGAACCAAATCACCCGCTGGAATGTTGCTGATCATGCGAATCAACTCAACGGCGTCAGGGCGTGATAAACCACTCTCGTCGATCAACTCATCGTAGAAGCCAGACGTCTCGTAATTATCAAGAGAAGAGGTGATTTGGGAGGTTCCTGATTCTGTTTGCGTCTGCAAGGATCATCAAGGTGGTAAGACGGCGCGGGATGCGGAAAGCCCGTAGAGGCAGCAAATCTAGGGCCAAAGTCTCCACCCGCTTCCCCCTTCCCGAAGTAGACCTGCCAAAGAATGAAGTGAAATCGACCGGCATTTTGGGGCTTGATTCATTACCAAGCCAACCGGTAGGTGAAAACAAAAACCTCCTTTCCAGGCAATCAGGAAGATTCGGAGAGCGGTGGATAAGATTCATTGCTCGCAAAGTAATCACCCTGCCTACTTTTCACGCATCGGTGCCGCTCATCTTGCACCTCCCGATAGTTGTCGCAGCAACCCTAGGCAAAAGGAGTCGCCACGGGACAATGGCTTGAGACGGAGCAGTTCAGCCAAGCCGCATCTGTCAGGACGGACCGTGCTTTCCGAACACGCCAGCCATGCGACCGACCATGCCCACTAAGCAGAGCGAACAGGCTGGAGGGGCATTGCCCTACTCATCATGCTTGTTAGCAACATCTTCCGGTGCATTGCCCACACGTCGATGGAATCGACAACACGGCATAAGTTTCTCAGGATTTGGACAAAAAAGTGCTTAGCGGACCGACGGACGCGACGGCAAGGAGCCGCAATCAACATGGGATTAGGGGATTTCAAACCTCTCTCCGAATTGCAAAAAAACCTGTCGATTCAGTCACGCCACCTTACGACACGAGGGTCTCGTTTGCAAAACCGGCGAAGACATGCATCTTGGTGGTAGACCGCCAAGGGTGTAACAGGCTTGGCAGAAAAATCCAGGTACCGAATTCTGCGACGAGCGTTTGCGAAGTGTGAGTCGTGCATTGATGATTGCAAGAAGATCACTCGCGAATCGGACGTCTTCCGATCGTCACACCCGATCGTCACACCCGATCGTCACACCCGAGCGTTTCAACAAACGGATTGCGGATCTCGATTGTATTGCGGATCACTGATCCGGTGATTTAAGGTTGTCCGATTCCTTATGAACAACCTTTGCATTGATCACCGGTGTGATTGTCAGAAAGTCCAAGAAAAAGATTTCATAACGGATCAACAAAAAGTCACGCAACGCGAAAGACGCCTGGTGTCGATCCATCGTATACCTGCTCTCATTCCGCGACTAGAAAAGCTCTTTTAGGGCTTTGATTCCTGATTCATTCGCAATACTGCGAGCAGACTCTCCTTTGCTTGATTGAATGTCGGCGTCCGCGCCATTGGCGAGAAGAACGCGAATGCATTCCAGGTACGGAGCTCGCTGTTCATCTGTCTTGAACCAATTCGCCCAATAAGTCGCGAACAGGAGTGGCGTCGCGCCATTTTTGTTGCCGTCATTGATGCCGACACCTTTTTCGAGGAGAAAAGGGATCAGCTTCGGTTGGCCCCAGAACGCGGCTTCGTGGATCAGGTTACCGCCGTTAAAGTTTTGCTCCGCGAGACTCGCTCCGCGTTTTATCAACAAATCGCAGGCTGCAATGCTCCCTCCGCCGACCGCGTGATTCAGCGGGGTTTTCCCAAAGCGAGCTTTCTGATTAACGTCCGCACCTTTTTCGAGTAACAACTGAACGATGTCTATGTGGCCGGCGGCTGCCGCGTAGGCAAGCGGGGCATAAGAACCTTCGAGGGTCTGGTTCGGGCTGACTCCTGATTCTAGAAGTTCAAGGACCTTGTCTGTGTCGCCTTCTCGACATGCGATATGAAGCTGAGCAACTGGATCTTCGATTCGCACAAGCTTCCACAATACTGGTTTGCCAACCGCGTCTGCGAATAGGCCACGGCTGTATTCATAATAGACATCGTCATGAACTTTGAAGGCGCCCTTGTAAACTGGTTCCTTGCTTTTGGGATCAAGTTTGGTGAAGTAAAAGATGTTTCCCTCCTTAGAGAGGACCATTGGATTGACAGCTTCAAACTTTGGTTCGCCGTACTGCGAAGTACCAAAATGTTTTTCCTGACCTTTTGTGATTACCTTGTGAATGATGTTGTCACCCGAATAGCGGATCCAATGTCCGGTCAGCGATTCCCAAACCTGATCGGTAGTGACCGCTTCTTTCTCTTCTTGCGCGTGAGCAGTCGTGTTAAGTAGACTCAATTGCAGCATGGACGTACTGATGAGTACTAGAAAAACTGTTTTCATTTTCATCATGATCGCCTTGATTCTTCGGCAAAAATTGGCGGAATTAATCGCAAGCTTTGAAAGGTTCGCAGCAAGTCGCACCTCTAGAAACAACCTGTTTAGAAAGTGCGCGAAAACGGTGACCACTTTCCGGCAAAAGTAGACGAACACTTTGCGAATGCGACCAACGCAACAGGCCCTGAAAGTATGCAAGGAATTCGCATAAGAAGCAAGCTTCTGTCGGGAACGGATGAATCATCAAACTGATGGGGGGTGGGAACAAGCTGAGCTTCCGTTGCTCATTTTCAAGCTCTCTACCCAATCTTTTCAACTTAGATGCGTTGTTCTGGCAAGGAAACTTGTCATCGCTAGGAAACCGAAGGATCTCATTGAGCCAAAAAGCTCGAACGAGATTTTCAATCCTTGAATTTGGACATGATGTTGCCAAGCCATGTCTGATTTTGAGTCGAGATCGAGTTCAAGCTTAGGGTCGCTGAGCGAAAATGAGAGGCAATACCACGCCACCACGCAGCAACAATCACGTCTTTTTTAGAGAGAGTTGGTGCGCAATAAGTGAATGTCGACCAAGCGAAGCGATACATCGATAAGAATGAAACCTACCACGGAGATGCTCGGGCGTTTCGATCGCCCCACCCATGTTCGGTAGTTGCTCAAACAACACGATCAATTCGTGACCGATGCCCCGGTGATGACGTTCCGTATGATGGTGAACGGAGGAACTCCAGATCACGTCGCATGTTGCGACTTGCCGAAGAGTACCATCTTTTGAACACATTCGGATTTCAGCGATCTGAGAAAACTTTCCAGGTGTGCAAATAAGTTAGGGCTTCGTGGTGGGCACCGAGACGGCTCCCCGCCCTCATGTTGAATACAAGCCCGAAAGGACTTGCTGAACATTGGATCGCGGTCCATGATCCCGACTCTCTTCTCCTTGCGAAAACCATTCCTTCCCTTCGGCGTTGCATGGTGTGATGTGTCTAGCAATGAGTTTCTGGTAAGCCGAGCTGCGATTGCAAGGCTTCGCTGGGCTCGCTCGCAGTGTCGGTGACTATCCTCTATCCCGAACCGCTGAAGCAAATCGCCGCTACTTTGGCGGCCCACTTTCCTCGACGCAACCAAACCCGACATCAACATCTGTGCATTCGCGCGGGAAACTTTACGCCGATTTCACTTGGCTCTGTGAGCGATGCTTTTCTGAACCGGACATTTGTGTAACGCGTTTAAACGCAATCTTCACACTCAAACCGAAGACTTTTTCGGCAAAGTTACCCATCCTAACACAATAGCCGGAGGCATCGCCCGCGATTGTAGTCGCCATCATTTGGCGACTGGCTCAAAAGTATCGTTAATAACGGAACTTTTGTGCCTTTGCTTCGATCGATCTTGCGTCTTTCGTAAATGCGAGCCACTCACGATGCCCCCTCTTCGAACTGTGGTTCGAATGGCGAACATAGGTTACTTAAGTTACGTGAAGGACTCTTCGACGCAAAAAAATATTTGTCGGTTCCAAAAACAGTCATACACTCAAAGCCTAGTCCCTTGGGTCGCTGCCCATGACCATTCTCTTCTCTACAGGTCAAGACAATGCAGATTCGCTTTCGTGAGCTACTTAGCCGCCGATATTCCGACCGTAAGCAACATCGACATCAACGGCTTATACGTCGCACACGACGTCGTGTTCAACTTGAAAATCTCGAGCAACGGATCACGATGACCGCCTCAAGCGGAATGGAATCATCGGTTGGTTTGTTATCAAGCTACGATGCTGCGTCGAGTCACGCTTCTAACGATTTCAACATGAGGGCAGATTTACCAGAGCAGGTATTTGCACCCTATATCGATACCACGCTATGGCCACCATTCGATTTCGTCGAACTCGCCAAAGATGAGGGAGTGAAGTATGTCTCGCTCGCGTTTGTGGTTGCAGATCCGGCAACGAGTGAACCGAGTTGGGGTGGTTACTACAGCGTAGAATCTGGTTATCGCGGCGATCAAATCGATGCGTTAAGGGAGTTAGGCGGAGAAGTCATGGTTTCATTTGGGGGCGCTGCAGGCACGCCCTTAGCAGGAGCCATCACCGATGTGGATGATTTAACCCGGG
>JAYZAR010000092.1:0-16246 GCA_036339635.1 Planctomycetota bacterium
AAAACGTCTCTTTCGCATCCGTGTTGTCTTTGTCGAGAAGCGGCGAATAAGTCCTGACGTAGATTTTATCTTCGCTAGGCACAAACCGTAAAGAGCGGAGCCAACCGTCACCACCATTGGGCAGACCCTGATAATCAGTGAGCATTTCCAGCACTCTACCACCCGAATCGTTGACACTGGTTTGAAGCCCGACTCCCAATACATGCCCACTCACAACGAGAAAAACATTCGGCTGTTTGCGAATGAACTTCTGCCACATATCCTCACCACTGTTGCCAGCAATGTTGTAGGCCGATGCACAAGAAGTATCTCGCTGTTTTGGACGCATGTAGCAATGCGTCGCGACGATCACACGATGATCGGGGTAACTCTCTGTCACACTTGCCGCCCAAACCAACGTTTCATCGCGAGGCGCGAATTCGAGATTCAAGATCATGAATTTCATTCCGCATGCTTCAAAGAAGCAAAAATTATTGTCATTCGTTTCGCCCATGTGTCCACCGTACCACTTCCGGCCCTCAAACCGTTTCGGCGAGTAGTACTGGTTGTACAGTGTTGAATCACGATTTTTGACAACCATGTCATGGTTACCCGGCGCCATACTGTAGGGAACAACGCCATCAAGTAATCGCATCGCTCGATCTGCGTTTTCCCATTCTGGCTTCCTCGTCGATGTTTGCACGATATCGCCTAAGTGAATCACGAATTTGATATTGTCGGATTTCGCCTGCTCCCGAATCCAAAGTGCTTGCGAAACGTAGGTCTCTGGATACTTCTCTGAGTAGTTTTGTGTGTCAGGCAGCAATACGATCGAAAAACTTTCTGCCGCCGCAACCTTGTCTTCAGCATGGGTCGCTGGCTGGCTTAGAAAGACAGGCATGATTAAGAAAGCACACGCAGTCATTCGAAAAATCAAATCCGGCATCTTCTTCTCCGAAAAAATGGAATGCATTCGACATCAACTTCTGATTAGCGGCAATTCCGCGCTGGCGATAATTGACACACTTTGATCGCCGACTGACTCGCGGGTAGGCAGATCGTCAAATTTCGCAAAACGCCAGCATGCACCAACCCCGTTAGACATTCAAGTCAATTGGCTACCTGATGCATAAGGCATTCAACCTGGTACTGCCGAAGTATCTCGACTTACACATGTACGATTCGATTCTCCCGTTGGGACCCAGACTCCAGGCAGGCTTGTTTTCATGCTTGCCAGCTTTGACCAGCATTCACAATCCAAAAACTCTTTGCGACCAGAGCCGTTTTCCCCGAGACACTGGGGAACGATCAGCAATGTCGAACGAGCAACCCCTGGGGATTCGCGAACGACCTGGAACGCAGCAAATCCGCTGGTGTAAGCATCGCGTGAATCCGTCACATCATAAGTCCACAACCGTGACCGCGCTGGATGAACGGCCGAAATGAATCCGAATCACTCGCGCGCACACATTTGCACGCAGGATCAAAGGGGCTTGGCGGAATCTCATAACAAAAAGGCTGAATTCACATTCTCTGCTTGCGTCTCGTAAACCCGAGATTACTGATCGAAACGAACTTCCCTGGCGACATCACCGGCAATCGGGTAAGAAGCCTTCGACCTCAAAATTAAAACACAAGAAAATGCTACGCGGAAACAGGAATCAGCTGGACCATGAAACAAATCGCAATCGCGTACGCTGCCACGCTCTTGATCTTGAGCGTGATTACATTCTTGCTTTACGGGTTCGATAAACGCCGGGCTCGAATCGATGGCCGTCGAATCCCAGAGAAAACACTTCAGCTATTCGCATTGTTTGGAGGCTGGCCAGGTGCGTTGTGTGGACAGCAATATTTTCGACACAAGACAAAGAAAGCCAGGTTTCAAATCACTTTTTGGCTATGTGTGATCCTGCACATTGCGGCGATTGCTAGTTTTTTTTACGTCATGTCGGGCATTCATTGAACCAAGGATAGATTCGGCAAGCTCCGTGATCTTCTTGGCTCATCAGCTTCGTTTCGCAAATCCACGAATCAACTTCCCGACTCAGATTCAGCAGCCTCGCAACCAGGCAAGGACATATCGACGTCAAGACGAACCTCCCAGTATCCGGTTCGACCAACAAGGTTGCCCCCACATTTTGCCTTGATTCGATCGTAGCCGAGCTTTTTCAACCGACGGTGCAAGCGGAGGGCATCCTGATGCCCCAGGTGTGCGATCACCTTGCCACCGATCTCCACGCCGGTTGCATGCGGGACACGCCCCTCTGGATCCGAGACAAGCGTCACCTCCGTTGCGCGTTCAAAGAAATCACGCTCTCCCTCCTTGCGGTGCCAGGCATTGGATGTCGCCTTCCAAAATGCATCGAGATATTTGTTGGACAAATCTATCACTTCTATCTCGAATGTTTTTGGACCAGACAGGCGTTTTGTCAGCGTCTGCGGTGGCTTAGTTTTACGAAGGAGCTGTCGCAAAAATTTCATTTCTTCAATCCTTCCCTCGTTCGGGTTCGGACTAGACAATCCCCATTTCCACACTCCGCAATCCAGCAGACGGAATATCCCCAGTCGATTCACTACACTTACCGCGAAATGTTGATAACCCCGTCAATGTACCGCCATCAACTACGCAGATGGCGATCGAATCACTGAAATAGGCTTTTATCATCAAACTGCCGAAAAAACAGAATTGCATAACGGAAAATCAACACAACTCGACCGAGGTGATTGCCCTTCAATCTCACAAAAATGCTCTTCAGTGTTTTTCTAGCTAAATTCCTCCGCTTAAATGAGTCGTGATCTGTTTTCCGCTTTGGGACACCTCGTTCCCTTGATTTGTGTGCCTGCCTTGAATCCAACGGCCGGTAACCACGCCAATCTGGTTTTAGAAGTCTGGTGCTACAATCGAGAAGACAGGAAGTCCGCTCAAGTGACGCCTATCCGGATTATCTACCGAGGAATTTGATCGATCTGGTCTTCATCGATCACCCAGGAATCAAACGCGTGAATCACCCGAAGTCATCCAACACGAAAAACGCGTCCTTCTTGTGCGTCTGCGGATATACGATACCAGCGAACCTCGAAAGCGGCGGCGCATGCGAACATTGCAACCGCAAATACTCAGGTCAGGCCGTTAATCTTTCGATGACGCTTACCATGGATTTGCCATCGGGATCGCCGGCGGTTGGCACACTCGGATGACAATAAGGTGATGAGGATCTCACGGGTCGAACGCGCGGGCGGCCAGCAGCCCCCTAGAAGACTTCGCGGGACCAATTGTTGACCCAAAGTCGGAGTCCCCCCCCAACACCGCGACAAATCTCTCGCTGGCGTTACTGCCTCGTGGCGACGAGATCGAAACCCGCTCTCAATCGAAAAACTCTACGTCGCCGTTCGCCTCCTTAGAAACGGCCAAATTACCGAACCGTCACCTGATCCATGGGAGACGGAACTCGTACTCTTTTTTGGAAAGGACCAGACTTTCTTCCTACTCGATCGTCGCAACTTCGTGTACGCTCTGCTTGTCGTGAGTCTCCGAAGCAAATGCAAACTTCGAGCTCATCAGAGAGGATCACCACAGCGACAAGTCTTCGGAATCGCCCCCTCTGCTCCTTGGCGTCAACTAGACGACGCCAAGGCACGCATCGATTGGGACAGATAGTGAAATGAAGCAACGCCGCTAAAAGTGTTTGATTAGCGAATTGCGAAGCTCATTCTCTGGTACCGCCGGTCGCCATGCGACCACGGTCTGCGCATAAGATGCACACCTTCCCTTGTCCTCCTGCCTGACAATTGCCGTCAGCAGCAGGATGCGTATTGAAACAAGAAAAGTTCGATGTCAGCAGATACACAGCAAAACACCGTCGTCACTGAAACACCAGCTGCTGCGAAAAATCCGGTCGCGAAGAAAAAGCGTTCAGCCACTGAAAAACCAACTGAGAACCAGCGCGCCTTTTCGGAACTACCACTTTGCGCCGAAGTTCAACAAGCGATTCAGCAGGCAGGTTACGAATACCCAACCCTGGTGCAGGCGGAAATCATTCCTTACATGCTTGATAACCGTGATGTACTCGCCCAGTCACAAACGGGAACAGGAAAGACGGCTGCCTTCGCGTTGCCAATCCTCTCGCGCATGGACCTCACCAGGAACGATCGTCGCCCTAAAACCTTAGTACTAACCCCAACGCGTGAGCTCGCTATTCAGGTTGCCAAATCTTTCTCTACCTACGCCGCCTACCAGCCCAACTTCGCTGTAGCCGCGATCTACGGAGGTCAAGAGTACGAACCTCAGTTACGACAACTTCGTCGCGGCGTCCATGTCGTCGTGGGAACCCCCGGTCGCGTGATCGACCACATTAATCGTGGCACTTTGGACTTAAGCCAAATTGAATGCTTGGTTTTGGACGAAGGGGATGAAATGCTGAACATGGGATTCCAAGAGGATGTTGAGTATGTGCTCTCGCATACACCGCCTGGCCGTCAAGTTGCCCTGTTCTCTGCAACACTGCCAGCACCGATCCGCAAGATCTCAGAGCAGTATTTGGTTGATCCCGCGAAGATCACGATCAAACAAAAAACGATGACGGCGGATTCGATTCGCCAGCGAGCCATTTTTATGGTGCCGCGTCACAAAGTGTCGATGCTGAAATTGATGCTCGAGGCAGAAGATACCGACGGCGTGATCGTGTTCACCAAGACCAAGGAAGCGACAATGGCGGTCGCTGAGAAATTGCAGCGGGACAATATCTCGGCTGTGGCATTGAACGGTGACATGCCACAAAAAGTGCGTGAACGAACCATCGACCAACTCAAAGAAGGCAGGCTCGATGTCCTGGTCGCGACCGATGTCGCCGCACGAGGCCTCGACGTCAGTCGAATCAGCCACGTGATCAATTTTGACTTGCCACACGACGTTGAATCCTACATTCACCGAATTGGCCGAACAGGACGCGCCGGACGCAAAGGCGAGGCGATCATTTTCCTTACCAATGCACAACGTGGAAAACTTCGAACCATCGAGCGGGCAACCAAACAATCGATCGAAGTCATCGAACCACCCACCGTCGATCAGATCAATGCCAAGCGAATTGAGCGATTCAAACAACGTATCACCGATGTCACCGCCACCCGTGACCTAACGATGTTTAAAGAACTGATTGAGCAGTACGCTCAGGAATCGGGAAAGCCGATTGAAATGATCGCTGCTGCACTAGCGCAGATTGGTCAACAGGGCCGGCCATTCTTCATGAGTGAGTTGCCAAAACGAGAGCGTCGCAATGACCGAAAAGGTGGTTCGTCTGATCGGCCGCGCAATGGTCAATTCGAGGGCGGCAACGGAAGACGCGATCGACGTCCCGGCCCACCCGAAGCAGGCATGCAGCGATTCCGTATTGAAGTGGGACGACGCGATGGAGTTCGACCGGGTAACATCGTCGGTGCGGTCGCCAATGAAGCGGGTATCGATGGCGAATTCATCGGCCCAATCCAGATCCATGAATCGTTCAGCACCATCGACTTGCCCGAGGGAATGCCGTCCAATATTCAACAGACGCTCAGCAAGACCCGCGTCGCAGGCCGCCAACTGTTAATCAAGCTTGAACAGTCTCGACCCAAAACGGGCGCACATGGCGGCAAATTCAAAAAGAACGGCCGACGTAACTCCGAGAAGCAGCAAGGATCCTCGCGGGGCCCAAAGCGTGGTTCCAAGCACGGTCCAAAAAATAGCTTCAAAAGCGGTCCGAAGAACAAACGCGGCAAAACAGCATCGATGGGATCTTCACGGCCTCGAAAAGCCAAGAAAAAGTAAGGAACGGCATCATTTCACGGGCTTACTCGTCACCCACGACGACAGCAACTGCTCCACCAACAACCAGCCCAGACCCCGTGGTAACTGCCTTCTCTCAAGCCTGACGACGAGAGAAATCTAAACCAGAGTTCTCGTCTTCATACCTTGGTTTCATTCTTCAAAAGAATGCCGTAGTCGCGGTAACTGAGGGACTCTTTTTCCACAGGCTACACATCGCAGTAAATACCATACCGACAAAATCTTCTTCGCTCGAATGATGGAGGAAGACTTCATGACCAGCGAAAGCAAAAAAGGACCAGCAATTTGACGCCCCAGCGTGCCAATCCAATGCAAGCCACATCACGGATAACACAAATCCTGGGTTGGCTAAAACGTTGCAATCGTCATCTAACCTCCTAAACCCGGACGGCAAATCGGAATCGAGGTCGACGCGCTGTAACATGCCGTCAAGTTGGCATCGGAGACATCACCACTAAGATACCTGCATCGCAATGAAGTAAGCGACACAGACCCAAAGAGACACATGCGCTTCGCCGGGGATCGAGAATGACTTTCAACGAAGATCAGAAAAGCAAAAAAATAATGCTGCCGACCGCAATCGGCTACTGACGCCGACCTGTGAAATCGAAGGTCCCTCGTTGTGCAACGGTTTCGATGCTGGCCAAACCCTAGAATTGTTTTCCGCCACAGCCTACCGCACATCCTCTTCGACTCTGAAGGTATCGAACGCCCCATCGCATCGGAGGCAACCCCGTAATCTCAGTCAAGCATTTTTGTGAGATTCCCAAAACAACTTGGAACGCAAGAACAAACTTGCCTTCATACTCGCTGAACAACGAATTCAAAAGCGACCGCCAGAAATCACCATGCAAAACGAGATGCAAAATGACGCTAACGCTCCAAAACATGGTGCTTAATGCAGTCAAGCCGGAGAAATCGACCTGAACTTTGAAAGAGAAAATCTCTCTACAGATAACTCTCTTTTGCCATCCTGCTGTACCAGTAATGACAATTGGTGGTTGGTCGCTTAGAAGTCGCGCGAGCAATTTTTGGTACCGATCGCTATGACTACCACGCGATGTTCAGGCCCTTTCATCCCTCCCGCACATGCACCGGCGCGGAAAGGCTGCACGCTTTGAACTGCTGACGCCCGGTGGCACGTAAATTTTGCTGAACGTTCCACGATACGATTTCAACTGGCAACTACAGTACCAACTCGCCGAGCCTCAAACACGCCAACGCGGCGATACAATTCAAGTTACCAGCTGGTGCGACAACAGCGAGAATAACCCCGCGAATCCCGATCCAAGCCAGACAGTGCGTTGGGGACAATAGACGGAAGATGAAGTTCATCTAGGCTACGTCGAATACATTGTTCCAGGTATGAAACCCGGGGAAACACTCCCCGGAATGCAGCGTCCAAGGAATCGTGAGGGATCCAGAAATAAGAACGACAATCGACCTCCTCAGATTGACGGACAAAGGATCGAAATTGATACCCTAATTAACGGCATCCTAAGATTAGACACCGATCAAGATAAAAAACTGCGGCGGAGCGAAGTGCCCAAAAAACACCAATTGTTCAATCAGCTGGATCAAAATGGTGACGACATCTTAACAATCGATAAAACGCTAGAATCACTTCGCAGGCAGCAGAACCCTTGATGTGGTTTTGAAGACCGCCAGGATCGAGATCAAATAAACCGCAATGACTTTGGTCGCATCCGGTGCATTGATAACGCTCCCGGTCAAATCCGAACCGGAACCCTGGAAGCTTTCTCGATACTATCAAATCAGCATTTAGTTCAATCAGAACTTGCGAAAAGCAAGCCAACAAATTACCAATCAGTTTCTCCGTTCGAATGCCATTCCTTGTGCTGGGATTCTAGAATCCGCAGGCCGAGAAGCACCACCGACGGCAGCGAAGCGGCCTTCAGGCAGCGAGACTTTCAGTATTTGCTTGCGTTCATTGGCGAAGTGAATAGAAAACATTCGCTTTCCAGCTGGCCCCACGTGCGAAAGCCCCACTTGAAGTCTATTGTTTCAATTCTCGCTCAAAGGCACCCCGCCAAAACCCGACACACACCTTCCGTCCAACCGAAATCCATGTCTATCGAACTGATCGTGACCCACCCGGGTGGAGCCCATAAAGACGACTTTTTGGCATGCTGTTTATTAGCCCATTTGCACGGCGTGCCGATTCAACGCCGTGAACCGAGTCAAGAGGATCTGTCCAACCGAGCAATCTGTGTTGTTGACGTAGGTGGATCTCACGATGCTGAACTTCACAATTTTGATCATCACCAGTTTCCGCGAGACGCACCGCCACGTTGCGCCCTCTCGTTGGTTCTTCTTGATCTAGGGCTCTACGAAGATGCGCTTTCATTCTGTGCATGGCTTCGCCCAGCAGAATGGCTTGACACACTAGGGCCAAACGAGACGGCCAAGAAAATGGGAATTCCGCGATCAGTTTTTAGCGAGCTCAACTCACCGATCGACATCACATTGCTGAACCGATTTGCTCGCACCACAGACCTAACCCCCGATCACGCCATCTATCAAGTCATGTGCATGGTCGGGGAAGATATCGTCAACCACCTTCATGCATTGCGATTACGATTGAAATTTTTGAAGCAGCATTGCCAATGGTGGACCCTCAAACCAAACGGATCCGACAAAACTCCCATTCGGGCTTTGTTCCTCGAGCAAGATGAAGTCATCGCGACTGATCCATCCTTTGGACTGTACGCCTTCATTGCGGAGGAAAAGAAAGAAGAACAAATCCATGCCCTGGTGTATCCAGATCGCCGAGGAGATGGCTACGGGCTAACCAGATATGAAGATTGCCAACGCTTGGATTTTTCGCGGCTTGAAAATGAGACCGACGTTCGATTTGCACATAAGCGGGGCTTCGTCGCCAAAGTTGATTCAACTGACCCTGCCCGACTGCAGGATCTACTCGCCTCAGCGGTTGTAGAAGATACCGACTGAGCTGGTACCAGAATGACAATGCCGCCCGAACCCTGACGGTCCTACTCTAGATTTTTCGGGAATCCGGCATGCTTTCGAAAGTTGCTCGCCCTCAAACACATGCCGAGTCCCAAATACACATGCCGAGTTCCCGGCAAAATCTCGTTCACAGCCATCAGCTCACAGGACTATCGAATGGCGGAAAACAACTGCCATCCTCCCTTTTTTCCAAAATCCCCGAATCAAGAAATCAGCAAACGGCACGAGTGCTCGCCCCAGCATCACGCTGCCTGACAAGAACGTGTTCCCTCAGTGGAGTTCACTCGCGGGGACTCCATACAGCGTTGAAAGCCAAACGCAACGAATCGCATTCCAAACAACTTCGGGTTCGCTGCGGGGTCGGCGACCGAAGTGATGAATGAATAAAGAAGCATCCATTCGATTCAAAGCAATCGCAATTGAACGTGCATCAAGTGGACTAATCAAGCCTCGCTTCTGATGATCCTGAATCTTGCTAGACACAAGAGCATCGAAACCCTCAAAAAGTTGATTCCAAGCGATCTCGAGCCTCTGATCGATAACAGATGCATCGACAATAGCACGAATCAATGGACCGTTTCGACAAGCAACCTCCACGAGGCCATGAAGCGCCGCACTGAGTTGCTCGGTTGGTTCACCATCGTCACCAAGCCAAGAGCCTGCAGCCATCAGGATATCGTGCTTAAGTGAATCGAGCAGAACCTCCATTAATTGGTAAAGGTCCTCGAAGTATTGGTAAAACGCGGCTAGTGATACCGAGGTCTCCTGCATCAGTTTTTGGACACTCAATTCTCGAAACGGATTGTCCCAAAAAAGCGCGATGGCGGCATCAATGATTGACTGCTCGGTTTGATCTGCTTTTTCGTTCGATCGCTGGCGACATGCAGTTTTCCGCGAGTCTGCGAACTACGATCCGAGCCTGACAGATCGATTTGCGGGCGACGCGAAGATCGCTAAAAACTCAGTCTCTCAGCTGCTTTTTGCTTTGCTTTCTTCATCGGAAGCTGATTAATGGACGAAAGACACCACGAACGACGGTTGTTGGATCCGGCGATGTATGAAGTAAAAAATTTTTTTTAACGCCAATTGGGCGCCATTTCGGCCTCGAAACAATTAAGAATCCCAAGTCAGAAAACGAGCCAAATGCATCGTAGCAATTGGAATCAGGCACGCCCAATGATGCCATTTTCGCGGTCAAGTATTCTTCGGTTGCCAGGTCTTCGATTCCAACGAAATAGGCTCCTCTCGCTGAAGCAACCGTTCAGACCACCCTGGCCTCTCACTCAACGTGCCGGCAAGAAGAAGCGCGAGCGTTCTCTGCCTCGTCAAGCTTGACAACTTAATTTGAGAGTCACGCGCGCAAAGGAACGCCAAGTCAAAATCGAAGCAGACACGACCGAGACAGCTTTCCGCGTCAGCGGAAAACCAAGGTAGCTATTTCTGATCAACTAATTCCTTGACGATCGAACCGGGGATCGCATAGCTGCGAACGCGGCTGTTTCGGGCAATGTTCAGCCCAACGAAATTGCCGTCTAGATCGAACAGCGGTCCACCACAACTTGTGGGCTTCAAATCTGCATCGTGTGGTATCACCTGACTGAATCCATCCCGCCGACCGCTCTTGTTCATCTGGTCGGCGGCGTGATTAGAAAATGATGGGAACGCGCCCAGCCGAATCGTCTTCTCAAGGTCTTCCCCTCCACGCTGAATCGTGGCGACAACGGTAGCATTTGGATCAAGCGTGCCCAGAAAACGCCGCATTTCCATGTGCGTCGCGATGGCAGTCTCATTCATTTTCGTGACAACATCACCAACCACAAGACCTGCACGATCAGCCGCGCCACCTTTGGTCACTTCCTTCAAAATGGCTCCCCCCTTTTGCTCGTAATCCTCGGGAACGACCCCCAAGAAACCACGGCTCTGCTGTTTTTGCGACGCAAATGCCTTCGTACTTATGATGCTGATCAACCCGGGACCGTTTGCATCGGGGGTAATCATGAAGCTTCCGATAACGGGTATCTTCTCGAACGAAGTGTCCAGATCGATCCCCGACGAATTTTTCGTGGAAGATTTCAGCAAAACGAGATCGTTTTCCTTATCGCGGGAAACAATTTCCAAATCCAGCGTCGAGTCACCGACCTGTGCCGTAGGCTTCTCACCAACCATCGAGCTCTTGCTCACAATGAACGGCGTCGCCTTAATAAGCGTTCCCACGATTGATAACTCTTCATCGTCAGACAGCTTGCTTGAAATCTCGACACAGGCATCGTCTAGTTCGGATTCCAGCTCGGAAAAGACCATAGGGAGATTTGCGAGTTGGTCGATCGCTTGCGGTGCTGAAAACTCTTGCTCGCTGTAGACAGGGAGTTCGACTTCTGGTGCGGATTCAGATTCCACATCGAAAGGAACGGTGATGTCGAGTTCTTCTTCTTCGCGGCGGATCTTCACAACAATCTCGTTTGTTTTGTCATCACGAGCGGCAACAAGAGCGCGTCGTAAATCCCTGATCGAGGCCGTTTTCCTTCCGTAAACGGATTGAATGACATCCTCAGGTTCGATCCCGTGTTTAGCTGCTAAGCTGTTCTCCACGATGTCCACGACGCTAATTCCAATACCATCTCCGCGATCTACACCGCGAAAACCGAGTTTTGGGATTGGTGGACCCGATTGCGTAAAGGATTTCTCGCGGTTCAATTCGTTCCAGAAGTTTTTGAACGTGTTGACGTCGACTTCGTAGTTGCGAGTCATACTCATGCCAATTCGAGAATGAATCCCGATCACCCGCCCCTGAAGATCGAACAGCGGACCACCTGAGTCACCCGGCTCCATCAAAGCAGTTGACTGCAACATTCCCCGTCCACCACGGATATTCACGAGACGTCCGAATCGAACCACTGGCACTCCACGAACGCCTTGGCCACCTGGAAAGCTGACGCTCAAACAGGGCTGATTAAGTACAAGAGAATCGGATTCGCCCATTCGCACGAAGGGTAAGTCATCAACCTCGGAAGTGATTTGAAGTAGGGCACAATCAGCCTGAGGATTCGACCCTTTGCCGACTGCCGTCAACTGCCGTCCATCGGGCAACAGAACTTGATACCGGTCGCCGGGGCGAACCGCATGCCCCGCCGAAAGGACCTGGCCCTCCTTGCTAACAATCACACCACTGAACATACCCCCTCTCTGTCTCACCGAGACCACCGCTGGCTTTACCGACTCGAACGTGGCGTAGATTTTCTCTTGCAACGAATCGACATCGAACTCAGCGGCCGTAGCAATTGCTGTGCTGAGCAGGACGAACAAACAAGGGCGTATCCAGCGGATTTCAAACATGGCAGTTGAGTTTCGAGGCAGAGGACGTTAAGGAGATGCAAACGAACCGCGTGCAACAATCATAAACCAATCCTGACCAAATCCGTTTTTCACAGTCAGACATACCGCGCGAGCCAGAGTAGACTGGATTGCACGTTCGGGAGAGAACGCAATCTACCGACTCAAAATCATCGACGATCGGTAATCGCCGACCTTAACGCGGCCCTTACATTTTATCAGATGTGTCAAATATCCCAAACCGTTCGGACTAAACGCAGGGTGGCTCCATGCCCGTTAGAAAGGCGTAAGGGCCATGGTTGCGTCACACCTTGGTTGATCGGAAAATTCAGGTTGACCGACTGCCAGAAAAATCAGCGAGATACCTGTCCTTACCGCGTAGCCGATGTCCATTGGCCAAGGGGAAGTCTGAGAGGCAACCTCGACCAGCTCATCCTCGAAATCTCGATGGTTGGTTCGCAAAATACTGGCAATTTGGCGTCGTTCTGCGAGCACAAACAACCTGGCCTCGCCTCGAAGCGGAAAACTCTTCTTTAAAAGGAGCTGCTATCGCGACTTCGGCCTCAATTCACCCATATGGCAAACCAGAAAACCCGAAGTGATCACCCAGTTGACTTCATTCGCTTCGAACTGCGTGACAAGAGTCGCCGCCTCGTTACACAATTAAAACGACTGCTCGGCCCGAAATGGAACACGATCCGAGTAGCGACATTTGAAAATCAATTGATTTTGCTGATCGGATCCGAACTCCGGCTCTTCGACACGACGCTGGCCATTGCTCAGAAACGAGGCAGCGAGACAAAGTTTCTAGAGCGGTTCGAAAGATTTTAAGAGCGTTCTGCGAGGCAACGCAGTGGTGAATTGCATTTGTCCTCGGGATGCTTGAAACAACTGGTGGATCCGAATATCGACCCCGCACAACCTCCCGGTGAAGCGAAAGAAATTAGGTCAATGGACATACAAATTAGTCCCCAGCAAATCCGGGTCGACGCATAATCCTATTCGAAGAGGTCAGCGTTGTGCTCGAGAAGACAAGATTCTGAAACAACCTGCAAAATCCAAAATTGATTTGCCGCTTCACCACCCGCTAAAAGGTGAGCAAAATGCACGGGGTCCAATTTCCCCGCGGATGTGACCTTGATCAATCGAACGTTGGCGAGACAAAAAAGGCGCGTCACCGAGGAATGCGAGCCTGATCGATTGAATCCTCCTCGGGTCTCCGCAACCGGCCGAATGATGAACAGCATACGAATGAAAGACCAAAAATCTTGAGCAGCGTTTTTCCCAACTCTTCGATCTTGGATTTCATCGATCGGAACCGCGGTCGCACACCTACTACGATTTGGTACAACGATCAGACGGAGTGAAGCAGGGAAACTTGATCAGAAAGACACCGATACACTGCTCAATGACCAGGCGACTTGGTTGCAAACGCAACGCATCACTGCACGTTACGAATCTTATGAGCTCACGACGCCCTTCTGAAAACGATGCCGCGACGTTTTCGATCCTGTCCGCCACAACAGCTCCGTGCTCTCAACAACGAAGAAACGAGCGTCTTCGGATACCTCGTTTGATATTGCGTATAGGGGCGACGGCTTATCATTGCCAGTGGCGGTACCAGCGTTTGCTATGGATTCGATTGCGTTCGCAACTACGACTAAATCCTGGCTGCAGAATTGCAAATTTCCGCTCGCAACGCTCGACCGCGTGCTCATCGAACGTCACATCCAATGCAATGGGTTCTTTGGGCAACGCCCATGTTTCTCTGGGAATCTCCAAGTCCGCCTAACTCTTAAAAACGGTTTTTCTGTGCAGGTAGCCTTATCGTGGTCAATCAAGAGGAATGCTGAGAAACAAGGAAATCTCGTCAATTCGCTCGCTCAATCCAAGCGTCAACAGTCTGCCCTTTGATTCCACACAGCTTGCTGTCCAAGCAAGAACCGTGTTTCCCGGGAACCAATCAAACTGCTCAATCACGAGCTCGCATAGAACGGCCTGCGTCGAAACTTCTTGCAAGTTCCAGGAGTCTCACGCTTGCTTCACCGGACTAGCTAATCTTCACCTTTTCAAAAACGCTTCCTACCTCCGGCCCCTATCCAACAGTGTACTTTTTCACCAACAGCGAGAATGCAGTTCAAACCTTACCGATGTATCTAGAAGAGATCACAAACAACACGCTAGAATCCCCGAGATGTAGCATCCAGGTCTGCCGGCTTGCAGCTGAGCGGTGGGCTCTTTCCGAATCGCTATTCCGGCCGCGATTGACCCGGCAATACCGAATTGAATAACAAACAGCTCCCTCAATAAGATCCAACGTGCAAGGCTACAAAGTGCAAGCCGAAAAGATCCGCCGACAGATGTCCCCGTAGAAATCCATGTCTAGACTCTTTGCCGGTACACCGTTTGACATCCCGCCGACGTGCGATCGATGTGATCGCCCCATCGAATCTTGCGACTGCCCGCCGGAGATCGCAAGACCAACTTGGCTAACTCCCTCCAAGCAGCGCGCAAAGATTCGAACTGATCAAAGAAAACACCGACGTGTCGTTACTGTCATCTGGGGACTCTCACCCGACGAAACCAATCTGCCAGAACTATTGTCCATCCTAAAAGGACATTGCGGGGCAGGCGGCTGCATCAGCAACGATGCAATCGAGCTACAAGGAGATCACAAGCAACGGGTGACCGACAAACTCAAGGAGATGGCGTATCGAGTTGGCTGATTCACGACTTCTCATGATATCAATATAAATCTCAACAGATTGAATGCGGGCTGAACGTTTCCGATTCGTCTTGATTTTCGTCGACGAGCACTGAGCATAACCGTCCGCTTACAAGTTGAACGTTTGGGTCCACTTTTGTGTCGCAGCTCACCGCACGTTCACAGCGACGATGAGCGGCGGTAACGTGCAGCAGATTCAAATGCGACCAAGTATCGAATGATAAAACTCAAAAATCGCGAGGACGCCCGGTCAAGTTGCGTCCTCAAATTCCAAAAAAACACCAGACCGAGTCCACGTGCTGCATCAGCAACCTTCAAGATCAGGACCACCGGCGATAAGGCAATTCGGTGCAGAACGCAATTGTTTCCTTGGGCATTTCTAGTCACTGGCAGTCATGCCTTTTACACCGTCCGCCATCGATGATCGACGGCGCACACTTGACACTGTGCAGAACACCACCTGTTTTTTGCCAATTATATAATTCGCCTGAAATGCCCGGCGCGATGTCCCTCAGGTCTGACCGCATTTCTGCAACACAAAATTTCGCGTCGAGCAACATTCTTCGTTCGCAAGACGATCTTCTTCGAGAGCGACACGCCTTGGGATCAAGCATGCATTGAAATCGACCACGGATGCAACTAGTTGTCGGAACCTTTTACTGCCTTGTCTCTGCCTGTCTGACATCGGCATTTGCGGACGAGCGACCGGAAAAACCGAATATCGTCTTGATTCTTACGGATGATCTTGGTTTGCAGGATGTTCAATGCTACGACATTGACGAACCAAGCCCAATGGAGACCCCCTACATCGACCGTCTCGCCAAGCGAGGCGTCATAACTTGGCAAGGCTATGCGCCGCCCCAACTTGTGCTCCTTCTCGATGCGCAATCATGAGTGGCGTTCACCCTGCTCGTGCACAGAAGACGCATGTCGTCGGCGGAAATCCCCAAGACCCCATCACAAAACGGGGCACCCGATGATGCCACCCTGGTATAGCGGGCGGATGCCTGACGACAAGTTCACCCTCACCGATGCGATTCAAAAAGAGGGTTACGTCACTGGCCATGCCGACAAGTGGCACATGGCCATTCAGCACAACGCTTACCCTAACGCCAAAGATCAAGGTTTTCATTGGAGCCGTAGGTCTCGTGGTGCCCGAACGCGAATGAAACCCAATCGCATTCGCTATTTTGCAACTACCCAAAACGACGACCCTTACCAATTCGACGAAAACGGCGACCCTTATCATCAGAACAGTGAAGATGCTCTATTGTAATTAAAGGAGCACGACCAAGAGCCATTTGTCCTTTACTGCGCGACGTGGCTAGTGCATTCGCCAATTCACACCCGCAGCAAACAATTGCTCGAAAAGTACTGTCCGAAAATCCGAGTTCAGCCCG
>JAYZAR010000093.1:0-8664 GCA_036339635.1 Planctomycetota bacterium
GCAGCGTTTCACGATCACTATTGGGATTTTGATTTCGAATATGAGCTACCAATGTGCCATCACCGGCTTCGACTGCATGAAGTTCGTGATACTGCTTGCTGTCATCCCCGACGCGTATCGGAATCTCTGCCAGCGGTTGCCAATTTTGACCGTCGTCCGATGACTGACAAACCTGGACTTTGCGGTCCTTCGCCCAGAGACTGACGCCGGCATAAAGCAGGCGTCCATCGGAGAGTTGGATTGGTCCATGAGGACTATTCACAACACTGGCGTACCGATTTGACCAAGTCACTCCACCATCGGTCGACCGAATCATCCAACAACCTAAATCCGACTGCCGCTGCTCGGAGGTCAAACGCTGATGCGCCGCCATCCAACGATTCATCTTTTCCTCGGGCCATGCACCGGGTTCCCCTGGCTTGAGTTTCATGGCGGCGGTAATGTGGTAACTCTCGTAGGCAAGCGAGGTAAACGTGGTAACCAACAACGAGCCTTTCGCCGTTTCGACGATGCCAGCGTCTCGATCATCAATACCAGAATCAATCAAAGTCCGTGGCCAAGTCCATGTTGCCCCATCATCGTGCGACCGCATCATATCGACCCGACCGAACGGGCAAACATGTTGCTCGCGGCCACCTGACCACACCACCATCAACTCTCCACTCCTGCGTCGGGTCAACGTGGGCCAACCGCAATACAGATGAGGCGTCGGGCTGATCACACGAATATCATGAATCATCGCTGCAGGCGAAGCACCGGCAACGCGACATCGTGAGGCGAGTGTCAACGCGGAAGCGGTCGCCCACCCCAAAAACTGGCGACGACATTGACCAGATCTTGTTGCTGACGATACCGCTGATTCAGTTTGAGGCATGATTCAATCTTTCGGTGGTTCTATCCGTCTGCATAAAACTCTTCGCTATGATCACAAATTGTAACCGATGTAAGATGGGAACTTCAGTCGCTCACCACGGGAACCTACCACCAATTCGCCATGAAACCTCTCTCCATCCTAACATCGGTTTGCTGCTGCTTGTTCATCCCCTCGTGCCTACGTGGAGCAGAAGCCTACGATGTCGTCATCTATGGTGGTACAAGCGGTGCGATTGCTGCTGCGGTTCAAGTAAAACGTATGGGAAAATCGGCGATCGTTGTCTGCCCCGAAAAACACCTGGGGGGGTTAACGTCGGGAGGCCTCGGCTGGACAGACTCAGGAAACAAAGATGCCATCGGAGGTATCAGTCGCGAGTTCTACCATCGTGTCTGGAATCACTACCAAAAAAGCAGCGCATGGAAATGGCAAGATTCATCCAACTTTGGTAATCGCAACCAAAGCCCACCGGGACCTCAAGGAGATGGTGCAACGATGTGGGTTTTCGAACCTCATGTTGCCGAGGCAATTTTTGAATCGCTCGTATCCGAGTATCAAATCCCAGTCCATCGTGACCGTTGGCTTGACCGTGATCCCAACACCGGCATGACCAAGCAGAAAGGGCGGATCACTGCAATCCGAATGACGGACGGAACCAGCTATGCAGGCAAGATGTTTATCGACGCCACTTACGAAGGTGACCTGCTGGCAGCCGCAGGTGTCGACTACCACGTAGGCCGCGAAGCCAACTCAGTGTACGACGAAAACTGGAACGGGATTCAGGTCGGTGTGCTCCACCACCGCCACCACTTCATCAAACCGATCGATCCTTACATTCAACCAGGTGATCCCAGCAGCGGAGTGGTCTGGGGAATCAGTGATGAAGCCCCAGGCGAAAAAGGCGCAGGAGATCACCGCATCCAGGCTTACTGTTTTCGCATGTGCTTGACCAACCTTGCAGAGAATCGCATCCCATTCCCCAAGCCAAACGACTATGACCCGAGTCGTTACGAACTGCTGCTGCGTGTCCTCGATTCTGGCTGGCGAGAATTGTTTAACAAATTTGACCCTTTGCCAAACCGCAAAACAGACACGAATAACCATGGCCCATTTAGCACTGACAATATCGGGATGAATTACGAATACCCCGAGGCTACCTATCAGCAACGCGATTTGATCATAAAACAGCACGAAAACTACCAAAAAGGCTTGATGTACTTCATGGCGAACGATCAGCGTGTCCCCGCTGACGTTCGCAAAGCCATGTCAAACTGGGGCCTCGCCAAAGATGAATTTCCAGAGACCGGGGGATGGCCGCACCAAATCTATGTCCGTGAAGCGAGGCGGATGGTCGGACAATATGTGATGACCGAGCATGATTGCCTCGATCGAAAAATCACACCCAACTCAATTGGCATGGGCTCCTACACCGTCGATTCCCACAATGTACAACGCTATATCAAACCGAACGGAAAGGTGCAAAACGAAGGTGATATCGGTGTGAAGACACCGCGTCCTTACGAGGTCGCCTATGGTGCAATTATCCCCAAGCAAGAGCAGTGCGAGAACCTGCTGGTGCCCGTTTGCGTTTCATCCAGTCATATCGCTTTCGGCTCAATTCGAATGGAACCTGTCTTCATGATTCTTGGGCAGTCAGCTGCCACCGCTGCCTGCTTGTCAATCGATCGAGGAGAGTCGGTGCAGCAACTGCCATATCCGATCTTGAGAAATCGACTACTTGCCGATCGCCAAGTCTTGGAACTCGAGATCGAGTACCCATTTGATTCTCAGAAAATCGCCGGGACGGTCATCGACAATCGGAATGCACATTTGCAGGGCAACTGGACCGCATCAACGGCAAACCGCGCGTTCGTCGATGGTGACTATCAGCACAATGGCAACACCGGGAACAAGTCAGCTAACTACTTGGCTGATCTCGCCCCAGGCCGCTACCAAGTCAGCCTCTCTTACCCTCGCAATGCGAACCGGGCAACCAACGTGCCGATCACAATCCACCATGCCGACGGCATCAGCCAAGCAAGTGTGGATCAGACGAAGACGCCCGAAAGAGATGGGCTATTTCACTCCATCGGAACCTACCGTTTCGACGGAGCCGCAAAGGTCATCATTGGCACCGAGAACACTGACGGTTATGTGATCATTGATGCGATTCAATTTCTGAAACAACCCTGAGCTCCCCAAGAACCACCCAGCTTGATTCAAAGAACAGTTTGATTTCAAGAACGGCAAGTTTCTTGGCTGGCAAATTGACGATCCGGCATCCCGTGAGTGAGTTGCTCAGCCTACGTGATGACCTTGGGCCCAGCCGCCAAAATTGCCTCACTCGCTCCGGCGGAAAATCGCTGAAAATTTTGCTGAAACAAATCAGCCAGACGCCGGGCGCAACTGTCATATTCTTCGGCATCTGGCCAGGCATCCCGAGGCCACAAAATCTCAGCTGGCACCCCATTGCACTGGGTGGGGACTTCAAAGCCGAACAATGGGTCCTTGCGAGTCTGTTCATTGACCAGTGATCCATCGTGGATGGCATCGATCATCGCTCTGGTGTGTGGCAGACTCATCCGCTTGCCGACTCCGTAGCCACCCCCCGTCCAACCGGTGTTGATCAACCAAGCTCGACTACCATGTCGGCGCATCTGCTCGGCAAGAAGTTCCGCATATTTGGCCGGATGCCATACTAGGAACGCCGCACCAAAACAAGCACTGAACGTTGCCGTGGGTTCGTTCACGTTCATTTCGGTGCCCGCTACTTTGGCCGTGTAACCACTCACGAAGTGGTACATCGCTTGCTCAGCCGTCAATTTCGATACAGGCGGCAGCACTCCGAAAGCATCGCAGGTTAAGAAAATGATATTGGTGGGATGGGATCCGATACACGGAATTTGTGCGTGCTCGATAAACTCGATCGGGTATGCGACACGCGTATTCTCGGTAATCGAGGCATCATCGTAATTGACTTCATGAGTCGTTTCGTCGAACACCACATTTTCCAGCACCGCCCCATATTGGACGGCGTTGTATATTTCGGGTTCGCTTTCGGGATTCAAGTGAATCACTTTTGCATAGCATCCCCCCTCGATATTAAAAATCCCAGTGTCCGTCCAGCAATGCTCATCATCGCCGATCAAGTTGCGTCGCGGGTCAGTTGACAAAGTCGTTTTGCCTGTGCCCGACAAGCCAAAGAACAGTGACACCTCTTTTTGATCCGACATATTGGCACTGCAATGCATACTCAACACACCGCGTTTTGGCATTAGGTAGTTCATCACCGTGAAGACGCCTTTTTTCATCTCACCGGCATACTGAGTCCCCAAGATCACCAGCTCGCCTTGCTCGATCGACAAATCAATGCTGGTCTTACTAGTCATCTGTGCTGTGTAAGGATTCGCCGGGAACGATCCCGCATTGAAGATGACAACATCGGGCTCACCAAATTCAACCAACTCATCCGCATCTGGTCGGATCAGCATGTTATGCATGAACAAGGCATGATAAGCGCTCTCAGCAATCACCCGAACCTTAATCTGGTGCTTGGGATCCCAGCCAGCATAGCCGTCGAAAACGAAGATTCGGGATCGAGTGTTGAGATAATCGATCGCCCGCTGTCGATTGATTGCAAACGAACGCTCAGTCAGCCGAATATTGACATCGCCCCACCAAATGTCCTCCGAGGAAGCCGCATCCACGACGATCCGCTTGTCATTCGGGCTGCGTCCCGTCTTGTCGCCACTCCGCGTCGCCAAGGCACCTGATGCCGAGATCACCGCGTCACCATCGATGATCGCGAACTCGTACAGCCTTGCAGGAGTCGCGTTGTGGATCACCTCATCAACAGAGAGCCCGTACTCGGACAGATCAATCGGATTCACACTCATGGGTCGGCCTTTAACCAACGGGAACAGCAAGTACTTCCCGAAGTTTACATAGACCTCACAAAGTCGTCACGGTGGTGTGCCGAACGACCCTCAGAATCAACCTAGCAGCGATTGTCAAAGCTGACTTCGCGACGGCTTCGGCTGCGAGGCTATCCTGATCCTCGATTGCGGCAACCAGCCGAGACGCGGCGAAACCGTCGACAGGCGCGACGCTGGGACTGGGATGTGCACAGTAGCTGATTGGATCAAACTAACTCTCTGGGCCCAAACTGGCTCTGCATTCTGACTGGCTGCCAAGTCATTTACTCGACGGTTCCGGTGATGATGCAGGATGCCGATCGGTTGCCTGGCAAATCGGTCACGATTCGCAGTTTCTGCGTGATCGATTGACCGGTACCATCACCAGTAAAACGCAACCTTACAAAGTGCACTTTCTTTTTGCCCACAGGGACTTCGAATTCAAAGCGCTGGTCAACACACTGCACATCCAGGATCTCAAATGGTTCATCACCACGAACCACTAAGCGACGCTCGACGGTCCCCTCGCGGCGAGTTATTCCAAGGCTGACCGATGCTGGTGACACGCTGACCACCGGCCGAACTCGGCCAGAGATCGCCATCTCGGTGGTGGGGAATTGACGATCATTGCTGATCAATGTCAGTCTTTCCCGAATCTCACCTTCGGGCAGTTCCCCGTCAACTCGAACCCGCATCCGATAACGCACTTGACCACCGGTTCGCTCCGGCGGATTCAGACGAACCTGCAAGTTTGCACAGTGACTGCGAACATCGGTGATCTCCCAGTTACTATGGCCGGTGTGAGTAATCGTCACCTCTTGCTCTCGAGATTGCCCCGCGGCGATCTCGCCATAGTTGATTTCCGGTGGATCAAAGCTGATATCAGTGCGAATGAATCCACTGACTTTCTGTTGCACTTCCGAATAACTTGGTCGATCAAACACGACCGTAATCGTTGCTGATTTTTGCCCAATGAATGCATTGGTATTAAATGCCGCAACGACAGCACCTTTTTCGTAAGTTTGCAACGACTGCTTCGTCAGCGTTGGAGTCGTGCATCCACAACTCGTCCTCACGGCTTGAACGTGCAGATCCTCCTCATACAGGTTGGTGAATTCAAAGTGGAATTCATTCTTTGTTCCACGACCAACGATGCGAAAATCATGTTCCTTGACAGAAAACATGTTATCCGCCCATTGCTGAGCGGATGCTTCGCTTGCCAAGACTGGCAATAACAGGCCAATCGCGAAAACCGAATTGACCACTGTTCGCCGATCAAGAATCGCCATCATTCCCTACCAGGTGAAAAGGAAAGCACCCCCACGCGGTAAGTCACGCTAGCAAACAACTAGCGGTCATCGATCCACGAAGTGGTACCCATAGGTAGGGTTTCGGCTGTTTGATCGAATTTTTCCAATAATTCCGCCAAACGCTCCATTGGCAAACCAACTACGTTGCTTTCACTGCCGTCACCGAGGACCCGAAGCCAATCATTCCCATCTTGGTAGCCAAAGGCCCCCGCTTTTCCTTCCCAGAGCATGGAATCGAGGTAATCCTCGAGCATCGCCTCACTTAAAGCCGCCATCTCCAATTCCGTTCTCACCACATCGACCAAGCATTTGCGGTGGGTGACCGACCACAAACAGACCCCGGTGTAAACATCATGGCGACGCCCACTCAGGGTCCGAAGAATGACCTCGGCATGCTGCTGATCCCGCGGCTTACCAAGAATTTGCCCCAAACAAGATGCCACTGTATCAGCAGCCAACACCAAACCACTTTCGAGACGCGAAGCCACATCTGCCGCTTTCCGATAAGCATATCGGGCGACTAGTTCTGGGGCCGTTTCTCGACTGCAGACTCCACATTCCGCTGAATCGGCGGCCAAGATCACCTCGAACTGATAACCAGCGGCAAGCAACAATTGAGCCCGACGCGGCGACCCACTGGCCAGAATGAACGGTTCGTTGGTCGGCAACGCACCACATGGTAAATCTTGCATCAGCGGTAAGTCATCCGAAAACTGCATCGCTCCAACTTACCTCTTGTCACAACGTCGTCGTTTTTCAAGGCATCAAGGCTCAAACCGACTGATCACCAGCAGATGGGTCGTCGCCAGCAGATGGGTCGTCGCCAGCAGATGGGTCGTCGCCAGTGGGTGGGTCGTTGCCAGTGGGTGGGTCGTTGCCGGTCGATGGTGATTGCAATTGCCCTTGTCGGCGCACTTCTAACTGCCGAACCGCACCCCGCAGCGACTCGATCAAACGTGGAACCTGTCCTGCAGCGACGAACACACGAGCACTGACAGCCGACTGAGGAAAAAAGCTGGTCAGAAAATCCAATCCAAACTCATTCGCCCCGTGACCAATCATGACCCCATTGGCATAGACGCCGCTGAGCACTTCGTCCGGCATTTTCAAATCATCATAGATCTCTTGCGGAGTCGGCTGCCTCGCCTGATTTTGATTGGGGACGTTTGGTGTTGGAGGCTCGCCAAAACGATTCTTGTAAAGCTCCAGATTTGCATTGAGCGCATCAATGAACTGTGGCATGACCGGGTGCGGAATTACAACACGTCGTGCAACTCGATGGGGACGACCAACCGTTTGAAAAAAATCGACAATGAA
Source organism: Planctomycetota bacterium (assembly GCA_036339635.1). GTDB lineage: Bacteria > Planctomycetota > Planctomycetia > Pirellulales > Pirellulaceae > Rubripirellula. The sequence goes on from JAYZAR010000093.1 coordinate 7,413, forward strand.
CTCGCTCGGGCCAGTCATTACGATCGCCCCCGTGCTGAAACAACCATCGGCGACGTGATCTGGCACCCGAGCACGCAAAGCGGGATTTCCCTCGTTGGGATCGGGACGTTCGGCCGGTGAGGGTGTGGGATCCGTTGACATGCGTATCGTAGACTGCAAGGGGAGAGCTATAGGAACCGAACAGACTGTATTCTGCAAAGGAAGTCCCGTCCTGACAACGCCATCTGACTTGCGTCCCCCTGAATTAACCGGAATCGTCGAGCAGAGCTCACCCTCGCGAAAGCCGCTACGTTCCCGTCTCGGCCCGCTCGCGCTTAACACGTAAGGGGGTCGCGGTTCTCCGTGGCAACACGACTTGAGGCCTCGCCAAAATGCACCCTAGGAAAGCAACGAGCCCAGTGAACGCGACCACCACCACTTCGCGTTCCAGATCACGCCCGCGGAAAATCTCAAGCAGTGTCCATGCCCAATTGCTGATTTGCCATCCGGAGTAGCTGTATTCGCGGTAATCGTTGAAGTGCAATCCGAGCGAATATGGCACCAACGCACCCAGAACAGACACCGCAATTAAAGCCGCGAGCCCCACCTCAACCCGCGGATTATTCTTGATCCGCAGGCCGCCAATCACAAGCCGAACGCTAACCAAAAAAACGACCGTGTAACTGGCTACCCCCAGGATAAGGAGATTAACCGGGTTCGGAATGGCCGGCGTTGCCGCTTGATCAAAAAAATAGCGAAAAGCAATGTGACCAGCCAGCGCGAGTGCCACCACATTGACCACTGCAAATACCAATCCAGTGACCGGACCCGGTGTTAACCAAGTGAGCAAACATCGGGCAAACAGACTGCTGGGCAATTCACGTCGAACGCGCGGCGTCACCACTTCCCGTTCAGCCGCAATCATGCTTCCACAGATCAACCAAAAGACGCCCGCCACGATGCCGTAAATCAACAGGATATCAACAGCAGCAAGCTCGAACATCTGAATCGCGAGCGCTCCCAATCCCACAATCACGGTACTAAAAAGCAACATCGAGACCCGTAAGTACGTCGATCGATTCTCACTTTCGGGCGTCAACTGCGCAGCTGTGGCGGTCAGCAGCAAATGCCCAATCGATAAAGCGAACATCAGAGCAGACGTCACGATGTAAAACATCATCCCCGTTGAAAGTGGGTTGCCGAACAAAATCAGATTGACCACCAAAAAGGCCAAACCCCACTCGGACAATAGCAAGACCAACATCACAGCCAA
>JAYZAR010000094.1:0-7300 GCA_036339635.1 Planctomycetota bacterium
GCCTGCATCCAGCAAGCAAACTGGGCGACAAAGTATTTCAGCACTGAAATCCTACCTATCCCAACCTGTCACCGTCCGGGGAACGATCGCTGATCAGCCCTTTGCAAACACCCCGTTAAGTCGCCGCGAAGCAGAACTAGCGAAATCGATGTTGTGGAGCGAATACGTTGCTCGAATTCGCAAGGAGCGTGCTGGGGAAATGAAGTCGCTCGAGCTCAAAATTGGCGATTTAAAAATGCCATTCGCTTTCCAGCGTTTTGGTAATGCACCAGAATCTGGCCGCAGCTTATACATTTCCATGCACGGTGGTGGCGGTGCGCCAAAACGCGTCAACGATCAGCAGTGGGAAAACCAGAAGCGTCTGTACCGACTTGAGGAGGGGATTTACGTCGCTCCCAGAGCACCAACGGACACTTGGAATTTATGGCATCAAGGTCATATCGATCAGTTTTTTGAGCGATTGATCGAGAACATGATTGTCTTTGAGAATGTCAATCCAAATCGTGTCTACATCATGGGCTACTCGGCTGGCGGAGACGGAGTTTACCAATTAGCGCCGCGGATGGCGGACCAACTTGCGGCGGCGGCGATGATGGCAGGTCACCCCAACGAAACCTCACCGCTCGGTTTGAGGAATCTTCCCTTCACCATTCACATGGGTGAGCTAGATGCTGCTTATAAGCGAAATGCAGTGGCTCGCCGCTGGGGAGAGCAGCTTGACGAATTAGCGAAAAACGATTCGGACGGTTATCCCCACAAAGTGATCCTACACAAGGGCAAGGGACATTGGATGGACCGGCAGGATGCTGTCGCCATCGGCTGGATGGCAAAATATGAGCGGCGAACCTTTCCCAACAACATTGTCTGGAAGCAGGATGACGTCGTCCATGATCGCTTCTACTGGTTGGCAATCGACCCCAAAGACATCCGGAGCCGCGCGGAGGTCCGTGCAAAACTGAAAGGTCAATCATTTGAGATTCAATCAAGTGATGTCGACCGTTTAACGATTCGGATGTGCGATGAATTCGTGGATCTGGATTCCCCAATTTCGATCAGCAACGCCGGCAAATCCCTTTTTGCAGGACGCGTTGACCGAAACATCACGAACCTCGCCAAAACACTTGCAGAGCGTGGTGATCCAGCAATGCTATTTTCTGCTGAAGCAACAATCACGCTCACAAAGCCAGAGTGACCCACCAACCGACAAGTGTGAGTCGCAAACGCCAGCAAGAGGGCGTTTGTGGGTGATCGAATTTATCGTGACCAATTTACGGCTCAGCAACGCGAAACCTCTTTGGCTGAACTTGGGCTGGCTCGGCGAATTCCAACCTTTTAGTTTGTGGTTCGTTTTCCGTCTGCACCTGACCGATTGCTCAACCTAACTAGGCAATTCCAAATTGCAACGCATGGAAAAATTCATTCTCCCGCCGTTTGGCAAGATCCAATGAATCAAAAACAGCTAATTTCGCTCTGTTTGTTGACTTTGCACGCGGTATCGAATCAGATTTTTTTTCATGAGGCTGAGGCCAGGGAAACCGTGCGCCCCGACATGGTGATCTTTCTATCGGATGATCATACGTGGCGAGATTCATCGGTCTACGGTTCGTCAGATATCCCAACCCCCAACATGCAGCGGATCGCTGACGCGGGGATGACGTTTGACAATGCTTTTGTGGCATCCCCCTCATGCGCTCCAAGCCGTGCCGCTTTCCTCACAGGACTCTACCCGTCTAAGAATGGGGCCGAACCGAATCATTCGCGGCCCCGAACGGATGTTAGGAAGCTCCCGTCATATCTACAGGAACTCGGTTACGAAGTCGCTGCCTTTGGAAAGGTGGCCCACTATCGCCACACGCCCGAGTACGGCTTCGATGTCGCTCGTCACTTCGAATACCACGACGACGTCGCAATCGACGCGGCGGTTGAATGGCTGGAAGAGCGGCAATCATCTCAGCCACTTTGTTTGTTGGTTGGCACCAATTGGCCGCACGTACCTTGGCCGGAAGACGTCAGCGTGGTGGACCTGGATTCAATCCGCGTGCCACCGAATCACGTCGATACGAAGGTGTCTCGCGACTGGCGAGCCAAGTATGTCGCTGCGATCCGCATGATGGATGACGAATTAGGCAAAGTTTACGATGCGGCGCGTCGAAAACTTGGTGTTGATGTCTTCTTTTTGCATTCGAGTGATCATGGAGCACAATGGCCATTCGGAAAATGGAATCTTTATGACGATGGCATCCGAACGCCTTTAATCGTAAGTTGGCCTGGAAAGATTGCGAAGGGACAACGCACCGCAGCTTTGGTTTCTTGGATTGACATTCTCCCGACCCTACTCGATGTTGTCAGCGAACAATCCGATCCGGATTTAGATGGTCGTTCGTTCCGGAAAGTGCTCGAAGGAAAATCGACGAAGCATCGTGATGCAATTTTCACCACGCATAGCGGGGATGGGAACCACAATGTGTTTCCAATTCGCTCGATTCGAACGGCTGATGGCTGGAAATACATTCGCAACCTGTACCCCGAATTTCGCTTCAGGAGTCATGTTACCGAGACCGAAGTAGCACGAGGTTATTGGGGCAGCTGGTTGGATGCGTCGATACAGGATCGAGCCGCTCGTGCAATCGTGAATCGTTATCAGAACAGACCTGCCGAAGAACTGTACGACACGAAGACCGACCCGTATGAGCAAACGAACTTAGTAGAGGATCGTAACCAGCGGGAGCGATTGCAAACACTGCGTGGGCGGGTTGATACTTGGCTGACGACGACCGGCGATGCGCAGACGGTGTTTGGCAAACCACAATTCCATGCGGCAAAGAACAAACCGAACATCATCACGGTCTTTATTGATGATATGGGTTGGTCCGATTTATCGTGCTTTGGTGGGAAAGGAACGACGACAGAAAATATCGACCGACTCGCGAACGAAGGATTGCGGTTCACCAATTTCTATGTCAATTCGCCAATCTGTTCGCCTTCGCGAGTGGCACTAACGACCGGCCAATATCCGCAACGGCATCGAATCACATCCTATTTGTCCAATCGAAATCAAAACCGATTGCGAGGGATAGCGCAGTGGCTTGACCCCAACGCCCCCACGCTCGCAAGAAGTTTGCAACGCGCGGGTTATAAAACCGGGCATTTTGGCAAGTGGCATATGGGTGGGCAGCGAGATGTCGGGAATGCCCCGTTGATTCGCGATTATGGGTTTGATCGAAGTTTGACGAATTTCGAAGGTCTTGGACCTCGCGTTTTACCGTTGAAAGACGCATACGACGGTCAGCATCCCCAAAAGCACGATTTGGGCTCGGCCACCTTGGGCCGCGGATCGATCCGATGGGAAGACCGCAGTCGAATAACCACCACGTTCGTGGATGAAGCGTTGCGGTTCATCGATCACGCCGAGGTTACGGCGCAGCCATTTTTTATCAATATTTGGCCGGATGACGTCCACTCCCCCTTTTTTCCGCCCAAAGTGCTTCGGTCTGAAACGGATGAAAGTAAACGGGAACTTTATTACGCGGTCCTCGATGCAATGGACCAGCAATTAGGCAAGTTATTCGACCGGGTTCGAGATGATCCCGCGCTTCGGAGCAACACTCTAATCCTGGTGATGAGTGATAACGGCCACGAGGAGGGTGCCGGATCGTCTTATCCGTTGCGAGGGGCAAAAAATAGGTTGTATGAAGGTGGCATCCGATCGCCCTTGATTGTTTGGGGCCCGTCGTTTTTGGCTGACAAGAAGAAGGGTATGACGAACGAAAAAGCCAATCTATTCGCGCGAGATATTAATCGGTCACTCTATTATTTTTCTGGAATTGAACCGGAAAAGGACGTTCAGCTCGATGGACAGGACCTTTTACGAACGTTACTCGGTGAATCCACGGCAGGTCGCCGAAAACCAATCTTTTGGCGGCGACCACCTGACCGACCTGGGACCGCCGGTCAAGACAATCCAGATCTGGCAGTCCGAGACGGGCGTTGGAAGTACCTTGTAAATTACGACGGAACGCAACCGCAACTTTTTGACTTGAAAGTCGATCGCTCGGAAACCAAGAATCTTGCGGCATCAAAACCTGAAGTTGTGCGACGTTTGGACAACGCTCTTGTTCAATGGAATCAACAATTGCCCCAAGACGCCGGACACCCGAACTGGACGTCGACAGAGGTACTAGGTGCTTTACCAGCTGGCAAATTTGTAAATCCGATCGGCGAAGGAGCTGATCCGTGGATCGTACGTGATCCGAATCAGCCACGTTACCTTTGGTGCCTGTCCGAGGGGAACCGTGGAATTGCGATTTACACCAGTTCGACCGTGACATCGCTAGGACAAAAACATGTCGTATGGAAAGCCCCTGCGGCGGGTCCCTACTCGAAGCAAATTTGGGCACCCGAGCTGCATTTTCTCGATGAGCGATGGTACATCTATTTCGCTGCATCCGATGGTAAGAACGAAAACCATTTGACCTGGGTGCTCAAATCCAAAACGCGTGATCCACTCGGAGAATACGAGCTTTATGGCCCTTTAGCGACAGGTGATGGCGAGGATCGCGTGACACCCAATAACTGGGCCATCGATATGACCGTAATGAAAAGCGGTGGAAAGCGATATGCGATTTGGTCCGGATGGGACCAGCCGAACTCGGATCAGCAATACCTATACATTGCTGCAATGGAATCACCAATCAAACTCGTTGGCCCACGCATCAAGCTTTGTGAAAATGATGATTACCTCTGGGAACGTATCGAACCCGATTCATCGCAACGCGGTTTGCACGAAGGCCCGCAGATCTTTCAGGCGAAGGGGCGAACCGCGGTTGTTTACTCCTGCGGGGCATCATGGTTGCCAACCTATAAATTAGGCCTTCTGGAGCTTACGGGTGATGATCCACTGAATCCCAAGTCATGGACCAAACGCCCAAAGCCAGTCTTCGCCTCAACCGAGACCGCCTATGGCGTAGGCCATTCCAGTTTTGTTAAATCGATGGATGGCCGGCAATGGTGGCACATTTTCCATGCGAAGCGTGATCGGCAGCCCGGATGGCGGAGAGCACTATTTGCTCAGCCCATGCGAGTCGGCAAACGGGGATTGCCCATTTTTGGCGAACCCGTCGACTCAGGTGTCGTGTTGGAAAAACCAACCGGGAGTAAAACGCAGGCGGAGAACTTTTCAATCCAGAGCTATGATTATTTTGGGCACCACCAATTCATTGAATCTCTACCGACTGGGATTGGCTTGGGACGCATCCCTGAAAACCCTGTGAATGATTTTCGCTCAGGTGAAAAGATTGTATTTTCTGGTTCGGTACCACGCGACTTTGTCGCCCATACCATGATCGGTTTTCTTGGTATCAAGCAGGCGCGTGATGCCGGAATTTTATTCCGCACAACGGGACCGTCAGTTGGGTATGACGCTCAGCGCGGTTACTTTGCCGGCTTAATCCCCCGTACTAATTTAGTCATCCTCGGTTTAACCGATGGGACCAAGTGGAAAGAACTCGCGCGGGCCAAAACGTCCATCGACGTCAATGAACAACAGAAGTTGACCGTTGAGATGGTGGGTGAGAAAATCACCATCTCACACAACGGCGAACCCAAGATACAGCATCACGATGGAACTTTTTCGCGTGGCCGTTTCGGTTTACGGGTCGTCAATACACACGCCAGATTTTCAGAGATCAGCATTGCCGCGGTTTCCCATGCATCAGGTGCGAATGCCATCAATGATCGTCCTGAAGAGGCCAGAAAGTAGCGTCCTAGCCGAGCGACGCTGCAGTCCGTTTAGAGAGCCCCAACATCGCCAAGGCAACTGTCTACGCAATTAACCGATCAGTGGACTCGCCGCGTGGATGTGCGCCCTTTGGATGCGATTCCACTGCCCCCCTACCAATCATTTAGGTTGCACCTCGTCTTGCCAGGTTTGGTGCAGCGCGGTGAGTTCAGCGACCACCTCAGGCTGTTCGCGAATGTAATCCTTGACCTCGGGCTGATCGTCGCTAAGTCGTCGAAGCGTGATCGCGTTTGAGCCTCCTTTCGGTCGAATCAACTTCCAATCACCTTTTCGGACCGCCCAACCGTTTGCCCAGGCAAAATGGAGGACTTGATGAGGAGTCTTCGCCGTCTTGCTCTCGATCACTGAAATTAAGCTTTGACCGTCAAGTGTCGGCTCATCCGCCGTCGTTTCCAGTTCACAAAGATCAAGAATCGTGGGAAACCAATCCATCACGGTAATGATTTGATCTCGCGTTTCCCCTGCCGGTATTCGGCCCGGAAAACTAATGATTGCGGGAACTCGAATGCCTCCCTCCAAGAATTGACCTTTGTGGCCAATCCACTTGCCCGTGTTTCCCCCGCCACCGTTGGCGAGGTAGTAATGCCCCGCCGGATAACCGCTCGTGTGATCCTTGATACGGATGCCCTGCGAGTTTTCCGCTGAGTGACCATTATCACTCATCATGATGACAATCGTATTGTTTCGTTTTCCACTTCGAACCAAGGCATCGAGAACCCGCCCAATATGATGATCGACCGAAGAAACGACCCGAGCGTACGATTGACGCGGCATCGCCATGTCGGCGTAAGAATCTTTGAATTTACCAATTGGCTGCTCGGGATAATGCGGCAAATTGAAGGCGACCGTTACAAAGAACGGTTCCTCACGATCCGCTTCGATGTAATCAATCACCTTTTCGATCATCATGTCAGGATAGTATTCCTCCGGACGAAAGATCTCCTCATTGCCGTCGTAAAGGTCGTGATATCCACGCCCGTGCAGAAAATAGTGCCGGTAATTATCAATGAACCCGGACAAATGCCCAAAGTAAACCTGAAACCCTTGATCCAATGGCCCATGCCCCAATTTTGCCCCGAGATGCCACTTGCCAAAATAGGCAGTGTGATAACCGGCTGAACCAAGCTTCTCTCCAAGCGTTACCTCCGCGGTCGACATATTCGAGTTGCTTTGATCGCTGCCGTTACGATCACCTTGAGTCCAATTATTGACGCGGCCGCGTTGTGGATATCGTCCCGTTAACAAGGCAGCTCTCGAAGGGCAGCAAACAATATGGGCATAGGCTTGCGTGAATCGAATTCCCGTTGCTGCTAATTTGTCTAGATTCGGAGTCTTCAGATCAGTCGAGCCGTAGCAATTAATATCTAGAGTCCCCTGATCATCGGTGAACAAAATCACGACATTTGGCTTCTGTTCAATCTCCGCGGCACAGCTGTCGCATCTCGCACTTGCCAAAAAACTTGAGAGCACCAGCGTTGCATTCTGAACTGAGCGGATCATTAG
>JAYZAR010000095.1:0-10255 GCA_036339635.1 Planctomycetota bacterium
GATGATTTCAGCAATAGTAAGCTTGAAGAGCGGCAGGCAGAGCGTGGCGCGTGGCAATATGAAAACGGAATCGCAAGTTGTGTTGCCGATCCAGAGCTCTACAAAAAATTCCGGAACCACGGCCCAATATTAAAATGGCCACGCGAATTCAGTGACGCCACTATTGAGTTCGAATTCAAAGCTATAGATTGTCAACGCGTTGTCTTCACGCTGAATGGCGAGGGACACATTTTTCGAGTTACGCTCGCCGATGAGAGGCCGGATGCACCTGCCGGTGCCTCCAAGGTTCCCACTCGTTTGATCGCCTGGGATTCCAAGTCATCAAAGCAGAATAAGGGAGATACAATCAAGCCTAAGGGGATGCCCGATTTGTCGATGATCAACCAGAAATGGGTGCCGCTAAAGATCGTTGTGAGAGGGAACCACGCGGTATTAACCATCGGTAATTTCCAGTCCGAAATTGATCACGCAGCACTCGCGCGGGGCAAAAATATGGTCATGCTGACTTTTGCACACGGTGAGCTTGCGGTTCGTAATTTCCGGATGACATTTGTCGGATCAAATGGGAAGCAGAGATAAACATTTTTCAATGGCAGTTGCCTCGCTTCTTTTGGGCTTCGACAGCATCGATGACCGTTGCGGACCGATGAGGTTCCAGGTTTATCCTGCTCTCTTAAGAACACCGGCCCTCAACTCATCAATTTGCGATTGCTTGGTGAGCAGCAGTTCTGGTGGAGGCATCGTATTCCTGTTTCAGGTCTGACGGTCGCCGGGTTGCGGTCGATCGAGTCGGTTGCTGACAATCGAGAGGGTTGCTGATAAACTCGCGTCCGGGCAGTGGCGACTGCGGCTCTTGGTCCTGCTGGGGCTTTTTCGCTGAATGCTTAGCACTCAGATGGGTCCGCGGTTTCGCCGGCTTGAAGGCTGTTGCAAAACTCTCGGCACGGAAGGCATTCCAACGCCGGGTGGGTTCGCCAGATAGTTGGGTAACATCCACAACCGTCTTCGGGCTGATACACCGCAGCGGTCGCAGTGTGTGGGGGGTGTGAATCCGTCTGTCGATTGGTTCTGCCGACTCACATTGAGTTGCGGACAGGATGGAGTTGGTTGAACAGCGAAAATAGTTTTGTTAACGAGGATCGAAAATGAGCGAATCTGCGAAACATTCAACGGGTGACGAAACCAAAGAGGTTTCCAGCGATGCTCGTGATTCAGTATTCGTCGACGATATGGATGCGTTTGACCAGTCAAGTTCGATCAGCAGCGGGCAGATCCAATTTGCGTTATTCGTCCTGATGCTGCTTTTGGCTTTGGGCGGGATGGGTCTGACCCAATCTCTCGAATCGGGGGCATGGGAATACTGGTTGTTTGTCGTTTTGGTTTACGCCAGTATTGGTGCCTGGAAAGCGGTTCGTAGTGCCAGGCATGCCGGTCGCTCGGTTCGTCAAGGTGTTGTCCGAGAGATCTCTCATTGGGGAACCTTGGTCAGTTTCCTGGGTGTTCTATTTTTTCTTGAGCAGCGTCAAGTGGTTGACCGCCAGTCAGCCTCTTCTTTTGCATTGATGCTGTTGGCGTTGAGCTGTTTTATGGCGGGCGTACACTTGGATTGGCAGATGTTGCTTCTCGGGGGTGTTCTGACGATCATGTTGATTGCGATCGCCTTGCTAGAACAATACGAGATTGCATTGTGGGGCATCATGCTTGGTGTCGCATTAGCGGCGATTCTCTTTTTCCGTTTCAAGGCGAAGCGGCGAAAGTAGCCATTCCTTAATAACAGATTGATTTCGAAACCGAGTAGTTCCGAGACCGAGTCACTTGCTTGGGTCTCGGCCTTCATTTTCGTTCACGCCGATGGGGGCGTTATGACCATTGACTCAGCCCGTTCTCTTGTCGAGTCTGCCGGATCTCTCTCGGGACGGACATGGTGGCAAAAGCCATTGATCTGGGGAACACTGCTGCTACTTTTGGTGGCGCTGCGAGAATTCTTTCTGATTTGTTTTTTGACCTTTCTGATCTGCTTTATCGTGCGCAGCATCGTTCACCGGTTCATTTGTCGTTATTCCCCTGAGGGTGATTCGCGGTGGCTCGATCTGTCGCTTACTTTAGCGGTTTTGCTGGGCTTCGTTATGGTGCTGTATGGACTCGGACGATACTTTGTGCCGCAACTGGTCCGTCAAGGCAATGCGTTGTTGGCGCAGGTGCAAGATTCTAGTTCAGAGCAGGTTCTCAATACGTTATTGGCCAACACCGTTGGTGCTTGGAAGTTCGAGCGTGAGTACGGCGGTCCGGATGACGAGCGGTATCAGAAAGCCCAACAGGAATTTCAGGAATCGGGCCGGTATGGTGAGGGTTTGTATCAGGAATTCCCCAAACTTACCTCAAGGTTGCAAGCGGAGTTTGAAGCGAACTACGAGCAGGCCCGTGCGCACCATCTGCAATTCGCTGATCCGACTGGCACCGCGGCCGAAGATTCATTGAAGCAATGGTTCTTGGTTGTCAAAGCACCGGAGCTATTTCATGACAAGAGCGAATACTACCTCTCACGCTGGGAAGCAGAGTACTCTGCCCCCGAAAAAGCAGAAGAGTTTGCTAAGTTGAAGGGACTCGCTGATTTTGAATCTCGGCGTGACGCCCAGATTCGCGAGCGAATTTGGGAAGACATTCGTGCCGATCCCGTGCTGTTATCCGATCTGAACAACCAGTGGACTCGTGTCTTATCTTTGCGGGCCTGGGAAAATTTCCGAAACTCCCCAAGCTACAAAACCGAATTCAAAAAGTTTTTTGAAACAAAGCATCTGGAAGAGCCGCGGAATGTGCCCGTCGACTACGAGTACTACGAGAAGTTGGCGGCCGTCTATCCACTGGGGATCCGAGCGTTCACAGAAGCCGTTCGTCAGCATGAAGAGGAGGCAAATGGGAATGCCATTCACCAGCAATTCGATTTCGAGTCGGCCACGCGTGCTGATTTGGGGCGGCAGTGGTGGGCAACAAGTCACATCGCCGATTGGGTGCGTGATCATGCTGTCGACGATGGCCCCAGGGTGATGGAGGCGGTGCTTCAACGACTGGATGAGTGGGGTGGGTACCTCATTCGAATTCCCGTACAAATCGTGACTGCTCTACTACTCGCCTTTCTAATTCTCGTGGAGTGGCACGGATTGACCACTGGCATCGCGGAATTGCGCAGCACGCGAGTCCAGCCAATCGTTGACGAAGTCGCGCCGGGAATCGTTGCTTTGGGGAAACTGATCGGTCGATCATTTCAGGGACAGGTGATTATTTCGATCGTCAACGCGATTTTGGTTCTCATCGCATTGTGGGTTATCGGCGTCGAGTACAAATTCGTTTTGACATTGTTCGTTTTTGTTTCCAGCTTCATCCCGGTTGTGGGTGTGGTATTAAGTGGAATCCCAATTTGTACCATCGCCATCCTCCAACCAGAGGGTTCCTTGCTGATGGCGTTGCAGGTGATTTTAGCCATCGTTTTGATCCACTTTCTTGAAGCGATGGTTTTGGCACCTCGAATCATTGGCAAATTGGGGAGCCTGAATCCGGTCGTTGTCGTTGTGATCCTATTAGTCGCTGAGCATTTCTTTGGGATGTGGGGATTGCTACTTGGAGTGCCCGTGGCGATCTACCTTTTGCGAGTCGTTATTTTGCGTTCATCCATCCCAGGAATCTACGAACCCGTTTGCGGTGAACAAGCTGTTAAAACGAACGGCATCGAGACGACTGAATCTGTTGGCGCGGCAAATTAATCCGCCAGGAAGATGCTTCGCGAGGCGATCCTTGATGGAAAGAATCCTTACGGCAATGGAAGATTCGAATCGCTCGCTTTTTGATGTCCGTTTTCATTCACTTTAGGCTTAGACTCCGAATTCCGTTCTTGGCATCAATAAGCATCTTCAGTTTATTTTGCATACGCGTGGCCCTGGATGGATCCGCCGCAGCCACATTGTTTTGTTCACCGATATCGATTGCCAGGTTGTAGAGCTCGCCCGCGGGTTTGTTTTGATTTGGATTGCGTCCCTTTTTCTGGATGTATTTCCAGCTTCCTTGCCTCAACGCCACGCTGCGCAATGCTTCTTCGATGATGAATTCATGGCCCGTTTCGCTCTTCCCAAGCAGTGCTGGTAAGCAATTTCGGCTATCGACGGCTTGATCCGTTTTCAAGGGAATGTCGAGCAAGCTGGCGAAGGATGCAATGAGGTCGATCTGGCTGACCATTGCGTCTGACTTGCCGGGGTGGATATGGCCTGGCCATTTCACAATGAATGGGACCCGCGTCCCGCCTTCGTAAATCTGATATTTCCCACCTCGATATGGGCCTGATGCGTCGTGCCCGCGGTCGACTTCTTTCGTGGATGTTCGTACGGTTGTTCCATCCTCGTATCCATCGTCGTAAACAGGTCCATTGTCGCTGGAGAAAATAACGAGGGTATTTTCCGTAAGATGATTTGCTTCGAGTGCTTGAATGATCTCGCCGGTCGCCCAGTCGAGTTGAACCATTGCGTCGCCTCGGTAGCTCAGTTGCGACTTTCCTTTGAATCGTGGGTGGGGCGCCCGGGGCACATGGATATCCTGCGATGAGAAGTAGAGGAAGAATGGCCTGTCTGGCCGTTGCCCGCTAAGAAATGCCTTTGTCTTTTCGACAAATACGTCGGCCATTGTTTCGTCATTCCATAAGGCGGCTTTACCACCAAACTGTCGGCCGATTCGTCCGATGCCATTGATCACAGAATTATTATGCCCACGGCTGCTCTGGTAGTAGGTCATTGCTTCGAGATTTTTCTTGCCATCGGGATATTCCGTACAGATGACTCCGTCAGGTTTCTTGCCGACGAAGAGCGGGTCATTTGAATCTAGATTTACCACGCGGTGGTTTTCAACGTAGACACACGGCACGCGGTCATTTGTCGAAGGTAGCAAGAACGAATAGTCAAAGCCAACTTCGAGCGGACCCGGTTTGACCTCACCGTTCCAATCAACGGGTGTCTTGCCATCGCCGATCCCTAGGTGCCACTTTCCGACCACTGCCGTTTGGTAGCCTGCTTTCTTAAACAGTTGAGGCAAGGTGAACATGCCAGGCTTTATTTTGGAGGGGGCGTTTGGTGCAAGCACACGAACGCCGTGCCGAAAGCTATGGATGCCGGTCAACATTGAGAATCGTGATGGGGTGCAGGTCGCCGCGGAGCAATGACCGTCAGTGAACATCAGCCCTTCATTGGCTAGTTTGTCGATGTTCGGTGTGGGAATAAGTTTTGAGCCGTAAACACCAACGTCGGCGTAGCCAACGTCGTCGCCGTAGATGATCACGACGTTTGGTGTTTCGACGGCGGGCGCACTCGAGGATAGGATTAGAATGGTCGCGAGAATTCGCCAAGAGATCTTCATATAAATAGTGAGAATGAGGAGGGCGGTTGTGTTCTTGCGCCGGTTGCCGCTTGGTCGCTTGCGTGTGACGACAAGTCCTTTTGGCAGGGTCGGCATTGATTTATGGAAATGTCTTTCCCAATGCTTCTTTGACGTTGGCCAGGGATTTGTCGCTGGCCAAGTTGTTCCATTCATCATGGCGATCTTGAATCAACGGAGGGGCGGAGAGGTTCAGTTGGGTCGGCACGCTTCATTGTTTGACAATCATTGCCTGTTCGGTCATGAATTGCCACATCTGCTCAAGTGCTGAATCATATTCCGCACGATTGAAGATGATGTATCCATGTCGTCCACCAGGGTGGATGATAAGCTTGCTTTGGTTGCCGGCATCGAGGGATTTTTTCTGAAACATTTGCATCCCTCGGAATGGTGTCACTGAATCAGCTGTTCCGTGGAAAAAGAGGGCAGGTGGCAGGTTCGCTCGAACGCGATGCAAGGGTGAAAGTTCTTGCCATCGCTTACCAATCTTTGATTGCCCGTAACCGTCGGCCGATGTGTCGATCACAGGGTACATCATGATCAAGCAATTCGGTGTAGCGGAAAACGCAAGATTGTCTCTGGCGTCGTTGATCTCTTCGAAGAGCACGGTCGAGAGGGCGAGGTGACCCCCGGCCGAGCCTCCCATCACTACGATTTTTGCTGGGTCGATGCCCAAGCGATTTGCATTTTCACGGATCCAGCGGACTGAACTTCGGGCGTCCTGTACGCAATCGAAAACGGTCGTTCCCTGGCCGGAGTTGGCGAGGCGATATTCCAGGCTGATTCCGAGCATTCCCTGCGCGGCAAAGTTTGCGGCGATAGGATAGAAATCCTCGGTACGCCCACCCGTCCAGCCACCTCCATGGATTGCCAAAAACACCGCACGGCGGTCGCTAGGTTGATACTCCGGTGGTTCAAACGTGTGGAGAAAAAGTTTTTGCTGTCCGACCGTCTTGTAGAGAAGTTGTTGATTGGGATGCAGTTCTTTCGCCATGGATTGCAGGATAGAAACAGGACGTTCTTCGATCGATCCAATCATGGCGATCGAAATCGCGCGGTCCGAATGACCTATTCCACGGACCATTGCTTTGGATGCAGCCGGTGGCCTAGCAGGATCGTAATAGAGTGGACGAATTTCATTTAATGCGCGACTGCTGGATGCGGAGGTCACGTAATACTCCGCTTTTGCCAGATGGCGAAGATTAGAGCGAGCAGGTTTCAGTCGCTGAATCAATTGTTCGAAAATCGACTGGACCTGCTCCGTTACCCCGCCGTCTGAATCAGAGATCAACGCCGATATGTAGATGCGATGGTTGCCATGGATTCTCGCAACTCGGCTGAAAACAGGTGACGCCTCCATCCCTGGGGGAGTTTCATAGGATACCGTCGCTGAGGTTTTGAGTGCGGATGCCGCAACCACCAATTCAATCTCAATCGGCCGTGAATCATTACCAAGCCATTCAACATGGGAGATCGCCGGTAAGGCATCACTTGCGAAAAAGCGGGCCAATTCAAGATTGACCACTTCGACCTCATTCATCGGTTGCAGAAAGCATTTGACACGAACGATGTCTGTTCGTCGAAGCTTGAGATGATCGAGTGTTTGCTGCAGTCCCTCGAGGGTCACCCGCGTTGCCATTGCCAAATTTCCGGGCTTCGCTTGTCCAGAGACATAAATGACATCGCCTTGAGGTAGGATCCGAACTTGCGAATTCAGAAATGAGGAGTTGGGCTTCTGATCAGATTGTGGTGTCCTCGAATTTTTTGAAAGTTGATTTGATCGACGAACCGCATAAATCGCGTCCATGCCGAATGATGCGTCTTGCGGTAGAAGCGTTTCCACTGTTGTCACGGCCGGGCGAGAGTTTGCTGGAATCCAGTGGGTAAGGTAATCGTGCGCAGCTAAAGTGACTTCTGGACTGGCCACATACAAGTTGACCTGAATCAAATCATCAGCGGATGAACCCGAGTCGTGGATCATGTTCTTCAGTCGTTGAAAGACATCCGCGATCTGCTCTGTTGCTGGCAAGTCGCGTTCCGTTGGCAAAAGTTGATGCGTGTGCGCGAGATCCACACCATTCACGATGACCACGGAGTCGGTAAAGCTATCGCCGTAGCGTTGGATTTTGCTTTTAGGATCGGCTGCCGCCACCGACTGGACGATTAATAATGACAGCGTGCATTGATAAAAAAGTGTGAGCGGTGACATTCAGGGCTCGTCCGTTTCACTTGAAGATTTCGAAACCAAGAGACCTTTATTCTATTTCAGAATCAGGTCCCAATCGGAGTGTTGTGGTGGATCGTGTTGAACGTGGCGAATTCATCGAATCCTTGTCAGCACGGTTTATCAAATTTGTCGAGCTGGATGTCGCAACGGCGTATATGGCCAACTGAAAGAAAACTAGCAACTAAAATGTAAGCTTTCATGCGAAAATCCTTTCCAAGCGGTTTTCATGCCTTCTAGCCTGATTCCTTTTGACAGTCATGTTTGATCCCCTTTATCAATCAGTTATCGCCATTGTGTTTGTTTGCATTTTGCTGTGTCGGACACTCCTTGGAGATGACTTGGCGGACGCCCCCGGCCAGAGTTTCAGCTTGGTGGTGATCCCTGATACGCAGCAATACCGCCCTGTCGAATCAGCGGGCTCATCATGGCGCAATGAAGTCTTTCAGTCGTACACCCGTTGGATTGTCGACAACCTCAATCGACAAAAAATTGTGTTCGTTACCCATGTCGGTGATATCGTTGACCGTAATGAGTTAGGGCAGTGGCAGGTTGCGCGTGAATGTATGGACCGCTTGCACGGTCGCGTACCTTATGGAATCTCGGTCGGGAATCATGATATGACGTCGGATGGCGACTCCTCGCTGTTTCAGCAGATGTTTCCGAAGTCTCGGTACGAGTCATTTTCCTGGTATGGTGGTTCTTTTCAGTCAGGTCTGCCTGGAACTCCTGTTGCCTCGGGAAACAATGCCAACAGCTTTCAGTTGTTTGCATCGCACGGGATGAAATTTCTGATTTTGCATTTGGAGTGCAATGCGCCGGACGACGTATTGGCCTGGGCAGATCAGGTGCTCCAAGTGCATCAAGAACGGCGAGCGATTGTGACGACTCATATGGGGCTTGGGCCACGGGAACGCCCTAAGACCGCAGATGGTTATTTTGATTTACCGAAAGGACGTATGACCTGGAAGAAGTGTCACGGCGAGCAGGGGAATTCGCCACAGCAAATGTGGGAAAAGTGCTTTCGCAAGCATCGTAATCTGTTTCTGATTTGTTGCGGTGATCAGAGTCGGACGCAAGCGATGCACCAGGCCTCGGTCGGCGATCATGGAAACACTGTGCATGAGGTTCTTTCGGACTACGGGGCCAATGGACTTCGCCTGATGCGGTTTTGTCCGGATGAGCAGCGGATCGAAGTCCGAACCTGGAATCCGATGCTTGAGCGTCTCACTCTTGGTACAAAGATTGTTCCAGATGCGAACGCGCATCAATTCGAATTGCCTTATGCGATGGACACCGGTGTTTCGAAAATCTCAAAAGATTAGGACACGCTCCGTTTTGAGGTGATCCGAAGAATCCCGATGCTAACCGAGTCAGTTCAGCAGGGGATCGGCGCGGATGGAGAGTTCTTGTACGTGCAAACCACCAACCGCTTGGTGAAATATGATTTGGATGGTGAGCGGGCTGCTATTGGTGAAAAGCTCTCTGGTCACCACGGCGGGATTACCGTGCATGACGGCAAAATCTACTGCGCCGTCAGCGAATGTAAGAAGGTGGGTACCAAGCGGCAATGGATCAAGGTCTATGATTGCGAATCATTGAAGTTGCTCGCGTCCCACGATATTGGCCAACTCTCTACGGTGTGTGCCGGCGGAATCGCTTATCGCGGTGGACATTTTTTTGTAGCGGAGTCATTCTTCGATGATGATCACGAGGATCACATCGTCGAATTTGATGCGAGCTTTCGTCACTGGCGCTCCCATCAAGTAAAGTTTCGGTCGCCCTATAGAATCCAGTGGCTTGAGTATTTGCCAGCGACAGATCAGTTCCAAATTCAATCCCACGGCCGTCTGTTCTACCGTATCGATGCTGATTGCGATTCGGCGTCCCTTCGGTTCGGAGAGGCCGATATTGAATTGCAGGATGTTGCTTTATTGCCAGATGAAAACCGATTGATCCATCACCGAAAAGGAGAAGCATTATTGGCGTACGCGTTGCCTCGGCCGCCACCGTCTCGAGGTGACCCGGATATTAAGCTGGTACCAACCTAAGATTGCTGCAGACTACTGATTTTATTGGCCATCTGCGCGTTTTCATCACAGGGTTGTCGCCATCGATTCAGACGGGTGTAATCTTGTGACAGTTTGTCGATTGGCGAGGCATTTGTATGGCGGCATTAAAGGCCAGCGAGCAATCACTGGTTCGAGAGCGACAAGCAACCCCATGGAAGAGTCATTACTCTGGGCCTGGATTAGCGAAGAACGTTTCCTTAATCGGGATCAACATATTGTGACGGCGTTTTTGATCGCTCGCACTTGATTGGAGCAGGTGACTTTTCGGCCGGCACCGAAAGAGACGTTTCCGTGTGGTTGTCGATTTTCGGCGAGAATGCCCGCACTGGCATGGATTTCTCGAACTCCAGTTTTCTCAACGAGCTCTAACGCATTTTCTGCAGTGATTCCGGCGCCCGCCAAAATTTCGACTGAATCGGCCTGTTCCGTCAGTTTCCGGATCAATTGGTATCCAGCGAGGGCAGTCGTCTGTTGTCCGGATGTGAGCACTCGATCGAAGCCGAGTCTTTCAAGATCGTTCAGCATGTTCAGCGGGTTGGGGACGAGA
>JAYZAR010000096.1:0-18454 GCA_036339635.1 Planctomycetota bacterium
ATTCAAGGTCGGTTGATAGAGGTTGTTTCGGGGCTACCCCTAGAGGAGTTTCTACGAGATCGAATCTTTGAGCCACTGGGAATGGTGGATACCGGTTTCTCCATGAGTCCCGAACAAAGAAATCGTTTTCACCCTCTCTTCATCAACACAGGATCTCTCAAAGGATTTACGTACCTGTTAGATCAAATGACGTACACCCCCGGCTCTCGCGCCCATTTTGGGGACGCGGGGTTGTTATCCACCATGGCCGACTACAGTCGGTTCTGCGAGATGCTCGTAAGTGGGGGGAATTTCCGAGGAAACGAGATTATCTCTTCGGAGAGCATCTCGACCATGACCCAAAAATGGTCAGCTGGTTACCCTGAAGAGCCGAATGCGTATGCGGAGCTTCAGGGCCATTACAATGGATTCTCGCTATTCGTTCTCGAAGATCCCTCCAAGAAAGAGACGAATGTTCCCAAGGGGATCTATGGATGGGCAGGATACCACAATACGCATTTTTGGATCGATCCGCAAAACGAAATGTTTGGTCTCTTCATGTCTCGAGCCCGTCCTTTTAATTGGGAGATACCGATAGGGCTTCGTAAAATCGTTTACGAACATTATCCAGCCCCGTGATTTCCAGTCCGGATAAAGCCAACCGTCAAATCCGTCATAGTCACGCGAGCGTTTACTGGGCAGCCCTGTGCTCGGCATCAACTCGCCGTTTATTGAGCACCAACACGATATAAATGTCAAATGGCCAAAATGCAATGAATTTCTGCACATCAATCCATCGATGTCGGGACAGATTATTGATTGCAGTTACGGTAAAAATCTCAGGCTCTGGAATGCCATTGAACAGGGAAACGCATATGCTCAAACATCGCTCGCGTTGGCATACCTAACGAGCCGTGGTGCCCCAGGGACGCAAATGAATCGTCCGCATGGCTGACGTTCTCAACAACCGGCGGTGAGGGCACTTTAGCACAGGCGTTCTGGCGAAATTTGATGGACACGTGTATCCAACCGATTCCCGCATAAATTCTTCTTTAGCTGTAGACCAAAAAGGATGAGACTATGAAAGTTTGTTGTCAGCTGTTTTGGTTAGCCTCCGTTGTGATCGTGCTAGCCCAGCCCTGAAAGGCACAGCAGATCCTGCCAATCGCGTCAGGGTTGCCTGTTGGAACTCAGGTTGGCGAAACAGCACGAAAGGCACACCATCAGGAAGACGCAATGGTGCATGATTGGAAGCAATACGCAAAGGCTTTTGAGTATGCTGACTACCCTCAATACGCTGATCATTTTACATTTCAAGCCACGTTGATTGATGCATCAGGCCAAGCAGTCACCGCCACGGATCGGGGCAGTCTGATAAACTGGTGCCAAAAAATTCGAGAAAACATAGAAGACCGTTAAAAGTACAGTTTGCTAGACACCTACCGATATCATTAGTATTCAAAACAGGTGTGCATGCAGGACGTAAAATGTGCGCGATTTAATCCCTCCTGTCAGCGAGTTCACACCGGTCGCGGGCTTTATTATTACCGTAATACGAGTGATGGCTCGCGGATATTCGCAATCATGGCGCTGCCTGAAAACTCGTTCGTGTTTTTTGGATCCTGCGACCCCGTGATCACTTAAGCTGGGACATGCCGGCAGGTGGACGAAGCAAAAGAGTCGCGTTTCCCATCCAAAACTTATAACCACAACAATGCCCGAAAGGCACCATCATGCATTATTCAAAACTGATTTTTCTTGGCCTATTTGCTTCAGTTGGTTTTGCCACGGGGCAGGAAACAAAGATGGATGAGTGGGAAAGCAAATACGAAAAACTCCTACTCTCCGATCCAGCCGTTCGGCAGAAAGTGGAAGATGGTTATGCAACTAAAAAAGAAATTATCCAATGGCTGAAGTCAAAAGGCTCACACGAGAACAAGAGTCAGAAGCAGGATGATATTGACTGGGAGCAAAAGTACAAGCAGTTCCTCGAATCCGATCCGGGTGCACGCAGAAAGTTGCAAAATGGTGACACTAGCAAGGCAGAAATCATCGCGTACCTGAAAGAGAATGAGGCTTCCGGGAGAAAGAAAAGCCGACCGAACGCGAGTTCTGAAAAAGGGGGGTGTGACAACTCCAGTGAAAAGGGATTCCGAAAACTCGTCGAAAACAGCCAACAACGTGAGTACCTACTCCATGTCCCAAGTTCCTATGATCGAAAGCGGCCTCACCCACTGGTAATCAATTTCCACGGTTTTGGAGACTGTGCCTCGGACTACGCGGAGAATATCGGCGAGGTATTGGGATTTAACTCCACTGCGAAAGAAAACAATTTTCTGGTCGTATATCCACAGGCTGCGTTTCGTGAGAAAGGGGCTCGATATTGGGAACCAGCCGGTAACAGTACTGACAATACTCTCACCAACGATGTTCACTTCACCAAACAACTAATTGCGGATATCGATAAGAGTTACAACGTTGACCTGAACAGGGTTTACGCTGTTGGTTATTCCAATGGTGGAATGATGGCATACGATCTTGCATGCGTGGACGAAAAATTCATTGCAGCCATTGGGGTCATGTCCGGGACGATGCTGGGGAAACCTGGTGCAGATGTAAAATCGCTCACCCCCATAATTCATTTACATGGCGCGCAAGATCAAGTTTTACCATACGGCGGCAACGAGCATTACCAATCCGTACCTGATTTGGTTGATAGCTGGCGAAAACATCATGGGATTCCCAAAGCCAATCTCCAACGAAAAATACTAAATGATGGCAGAGCGACTTTCGATTCCTACCGCACGCCCGACGGAAAATCGGCTGTCGCTCTATACACCATCAAACGTGAGCACGGCAAACCGGGTGGTCATGTCTGGTTCAGTGACAATCTGGACGGCGTTCACCCCAATCAAGTCTTGTGGAATTTCCTCTCGAAATACCATTTAGATGATTAACTCATTCTTTGCTCTCGACATGGTGGATCGTCGTGTTGCCGGCGACGCGAACTTCGCGTCCATCGTTTGGCGTTCGACCGGACCACGCGATTGAATCACCCGGCTCTTTCGACATCCAGCTGATAACGAGTTTGCCAGAATTGTGCTACCGATGCCCCAGCCAGATTCGGCCAATGCCAGGACGAAGGCCTCTCGGGTGTTACCACGATTTATACACCCGCTACAGCTTTTGAGGGTAATTGAAAGGGCATCCTGCAGACCCTGAATACAGCCGCGAATAAAATCTCTATGTTGCAGTGCTTTTTTACGGAGTAGCAACTTTTTATTTACTAGCTGGGTGCGCGAAGGCGGCTTGGATCTACCCGGAGGTTGCCTTCGGTGTTGGTTCGTTGCGCCCGGTCGATCAGCGAGTATGAAGGTGTGACGTCTGGTCACGCAAATCGCTGGTAATTCCACAGCTTTTTCGCAGTATCTTTCCGCGATTTCTTTTTATCGATCAGCTTAATCACTTCTTGAAGCGCCAGTGTCCGCCCGATCCACTCTCAAGCTACCGTGAGACTTACATCCGAGCTAACGCATCATTGGTACTCCCTGATAACGCTAAATCCTTGCTTGAACTGCATTCTCGGTTTACGCAAGGAGCGTAAAACTCCTTAATCTTGCGGCAATCAGCGAGAATAGGCCCAGTAACTAGGTCACCTCTGAGTTTCAATCATCGCTTTTTGGCCATGCGTCATCCAAACGACCTTCCGCTAATTCCCTTGCTCGGGTGGCCCATGGTTTTTCCGGCCTTGGACTACTTGTCGATTGGACGATGAACATCGCATCCGTTGTCAAGGTTTCTGCAAACTCCAGTAGGTCCTGATTCTCTGGGTGCAAACGTAGGAAACGACCGGTAAGCGTCCAGGCCTCCTCGCAAACGCGCAAAGCGGCACTCGGCTTGCTTTGTAGCAAGAGGCATAACGCCCTGCCAGACATTGCTTGCAACACATACGGCTTTGATGCGAGCGCCATTTCAGGGAACTCGGATTGCTCGTCAAGCTGTACGCACTTCTCGGCCTGTTTTTCCAGCCTTTGATACTGTCGCATCGCCGCATCAGCGTCCTCTGCATCGTACAATGAAACCGCAACATCCATATGCATCTGTAAGCGTTCGAGACGTTCATTGAATGAAAGTGTTTCGATTGGGCCGGCACGCAGATGCAAGTCAAGTGCTTTCGTGTACTCTTGAAAACCGGCAGACTCGCTCTCACTGGTCGCCACCGCATAAGCATAATCCTGATGGATCCGAGCAACTTCAAGCAATAAATCTCGATCGGCTGGGTACTCAACCATCAAGTCATCTGCAAGCGGCAAAGTGGCCATGAGGGTCGGCCATAAATCGGTATCATTATCCATCTGGAATAGCACCCGTCCCTTGGTGGCACGGGTTCTCAGTTGCAGGAAGCGAGTCTCCTTTGATGCGTTTTGCAGCGAGTTCATATTTGCGATGCACTGTTCAGCCTTATCCAGCTCAACCAATGCACGGTCAAACCGATTCATGCGAAATAGCGCCTGTCCCAAACGCGAATGCATTTCAGCTTGGTGGATGAGTACCTGCTCGCCAGGTCCTTTGTTCATTCGTGCCAAGCCTTCAGCCGCAGATTTTAGAAGATTGATTTGCACCTCGTCAGAGTCGTAGACCTCTTTGTCCAGCTCGTCATAAGCCCGAAACACAATTGCTTCCATCGCTTTGAGTGCGATATCGCGGTCTTCCGCTGCACGAACTGCTTGTAATCGAACCTCGGTCTCTGCCACTTTTAGCCGCAACGCCGCAAACGAGGCGATGCCAGCGATCGTTAATAAGGAGACGCATGTAACGACAAGTGCCGTAGCCGCGACACGGTGGCGTTTCATGACGCGTGCTGTGCGAGCCAAAAAACTTATCGGCTTTGCAATCGTACGCTGCCCTTGAAGAAATGCTTCCAGATCGTTTGCAAAGGCCAAAGCGGTTGAATACCTGGTCCGACGATCTTTGGACATCGCCTTGAGACAAATGTTTTCCAACGCAGGGGGAATACGTTCGTCCATTCGACGCGGCGCAATCGGGTCCTCGTTGATGATTTGCCACAACACCATCCGGACCGTGCCCGTGAATGGTGGGTGTCCTGTTAAAAGCTGATACAAGACACAGCCAAGCGAATAAATGTCGCTTCTGGCATCAATTCCTTTCAGATTGTCAATTTGCTCGGGGCTCATGTACGCGGGAGTGCCCGCAAGGTCGCCAGTACGGGTGAGATCAGATTGGCTGCTTATCTCATGAACCAAACCGAAATCAGCGACCAACACCGTCACTGGATCTGTAGATTCATCAATCAAAAGATTCGATGGCTTCACATCCCGATGCACGAGACCAGCGCGGTGTGCAGATTCAAGGCCCTTGGCAGCCTGTTTGACCAATGTGGCGGCCTCTTTTGCACCTATTGACTGTTGTGAGTTGGCAAAATGATTGACCGTTTTCCCACTCAATAATTTCATCACCAAAAGCGGCGGAAAATCATCCCGAGAAACAAATTCGTACACAGGCACAATGTTTTCATGACGCAACGAAGATGTGGTGCGAGCTTCACGTGTCATACGCTGATATGAATCAGATGTGGGATCTGCGAGATCTCGTAAAATCTTCAGTGCCACTGGCCGATCAAGTTCACTATCCCAAGCCTCGTAGAGTACGCCACTGGCTCCACTAGCAATGCGTCGTAACACTTCGTACCGGCCGATGGCTCCAATCCCGCGGTCGGTCATTGGTGGATCAGGGAAGGTCAGCCTGTAAGACAATCGGTGATCTGCAGTGCGGCGAGGGTTTTCCAAAGAATGGTTGGTGTTGCTACCGAAATTTGCTCCCTTGTCATCGGATGGACGGGAATTTTCTTCGCGCGAATGGCCAACTCCCGTCGAGGAACCAAAATCTCTGGTGTCATGGGGCGTCAAGTTTCGCATCGCTCCACCATTACGAAGGTTATCGACAACCTGGCTTAATACTTCGTTGACTTCCTCCGGAAGAATGGATGCACCGTCTCCCCTTACTTTACCGCCCTCGCTGGAAGCATCATCAATATCCCCAATGACTGACTGACGCTGGTAGCGACTTGACTCGTGTCCTGTTGACTCGGTCAGAATATCTGTATTGATCATCACCTCATCAGACAAAAGCTCCAGACGTTCTTGGCATGTAGCACATGCTTCCACATGTTTGGCGATGGCTTCCGTCTGTTCGAGATCTAGCTTCTCGCTAAGCAAGAGCCTCAAATCCTCGATGGCAGGGCAAGAGTCTTTATCGCAAGGCTTCATGTGCGTGCTCCTCTGTGCTGTTCACCACTGATAAGACGTGAGGCTTGACTGTCACAATCTTCTATTTGCTGGACGACCTCTTTGAGGCGTTTGAGGACTCTGCTCTTGGCGACATAGACCTCCGCAATCTTTAAGTCCAATGATGCCGCTACCACTGTTGCGCCCATGCCTTTTTTGACCAGCATTTCATACACCCGCCATGTCTTCGTTTTGACGATTCCTTTCACCACCGATTCTGCCTGAGCCAACAACTGGTGTTGATATTCCTCCTCGATCCTGCGGCCGAGTTCATCCCAGCTCGCTGGATCGCCGACAGAACTGAGACGATCGGAGCCGGCCAGGTTTCGTGCAAGCCGCCTTCCGCAATCGCGTGCCGAATTGACTGTGATCGTTTTTAGCCAGCCACGAAAACTGCCGCGTTTGGGGTCGTATTGAAAGACCTTCATTTTCTCCAGGAGCTTCATTAGCACTTCTTGTGTCACATCGGCGGCATCAGAATCCTGCAGCCCGGACTGCCAAGCCCAAGTGAACACCGTAGGAGCATATTTATCGACAAACTCACCCCATGCCTCACTGGAGGGATCAAGAGCAAGACGGCCGATCAGGGTTGGACTTGTAGCGAAGGGGTCGAGTGAAGCCACGGATTCCTCCATGCTGAAAACAATGCGACGCCAAAAGATACCTTGATTTAGCGTCGCTGTCTGTCACCAACACCCCACCAAGGGCAGCCTCCACCAAGTTTCCCACAGGATCCGTTTAGAAGCGACATTACCTGCCCGGCTCAGGCCAAGAAACGATGCGAGCGAAACGCCGAGCATATTTTTGCAGTTTTATCGAAATCTCGTGCAAGAATCCCCAGACAGCAAGCGTAACTCTCGCGAACCGATGCTGTTGTCGGTCCTTTTCAACCAACATCTTGTCGAGAGAAACCATGGGAAACACTTCGAAAACCAAACGGTCCTACCAGCTCAACCGCAACCGTGGCCTGCAGCAACTTGAAGACCGTCGTCTGATGATTGCATCTGGGATTCCAACCATTGACTTCTGCGATGACCTGCCGTTTTATGGGCCAGTACAAGTGGGGGAGCTGTCACCTGCAGGCAACTCCATGGAGCAAATGCAAGCTGGCGGCGGACCGGTTGCCCGCATCGTTGACGGCGAGATTACAACCGACTTTCCCGCAGTTGGTATGGTAGGGGATCTCAGTGGCCGTTATTGCTCTGGAACACTCATCAGCCCCATCCATGTGCTGACTGCAGGACATTGTGCTGTGGACGGCGAGGGGAACGCAATGGCAGATACAGCTGGCACGTTCGAGGTCAACGGTCGCGTTTACCAGACATCCCGTGTGTTCTTGCACCCTGACTACGATGGCTGGACGTTAGCCAATGATCTTGCCATTTTTCAGCTGAGCGAACCGGTCATCGGGGTCACGCCCGAAATGATCAGCCGGCTAGCGCCGGTTGTCGGCCAGAAGTTGACCATTGTCGGATTCGGCGGTGGTGGCACAGGTGAAACGGGCCACAACGGCGACTATGGAATCAAACGCGTCGGCGAAACGGTTATCGAGCAAGTCACTTCCACGGAAATACAATGGACCTTTGATCCGGGCGAGAGCAACACCGCACCTGGTGACAGCGGTGGCCCGGGCTTTATCACGGTTGATGGACAACGTCTGCTAGCGGGCGTCACCTCCTATGGAACGAGCTACAGCGCTGCTTTCGGTGATCAAAGCGGAGACGTACGCGTTGATGCTTACACAGACTGGATTGACTCAATCGTTGGCGATGCTGGGGGAGGAGATCAAGGTGGCGTCACAGACGATCACGGCGATAGTCTCGCAACTGCCACAGAGTTATTGCTTAATGGAAGCGGGGCCGCCGCTGTCGACGCCGTCTTGGAGGAAAATGGAGATCGCGACATGTTTATCTTTGAGATAGATGAACTCAGCGATGTCGCCATCGCCCTCAAGAGCAACGAAGCAGAGGTGGACACTTATTTGCGACTGTATGATGCCAACGGAAATCTGATCGCAGAGAATGACGACTTCGGCGGTACTCTGAACAGTAATGTCAATATTGAGTTGCAGGCCGGCACCTATGCATTCAGCGCAGCCGGATACAATGATGCAGAAATTGGCAATTACACAGCCACGGTCAATGTAGAAGCAATTGCCGACGGTCAGGAAAATAATCCCATCATTGTCGACTTGAACGCCAAGGGACGTGGACGCGTTGAGGCATCACTTCGTGATTCTCAAATCACTTTCCTGAGCTTCGAGGCTGTCAATTCCGGCCGCACGACTGTCCGGACCGTCGCCTTGACCGAAGGTGTTGATACCGTGATGAGAGTGCTTGATTCCAGCGGCAATGTTGTTGGGGCCAATGACGACTACGGACGTGGCCTCAACAGTCGCGTCAACTTCACCGCCATCGAAGGAGAGGTCTATACCATCGAAGTGGCTGAGTACAGCGGCGGCGAAGGTGACTTCCGTCTGGTCGTGAACAATCGAAGTTCCTCAAACGATTGATCGTTACCGGAAAGAGACCAGCCTAACCTGGCGAAACGACTCTCAACGGTGCAAGCCGTTGAGAGTCAGGTTGATGGTCACTTGTGGCGAGTCCTCGTTGAAGCCGGAAAAGGCACCTCCTTGTTCAGTCCAGGATTAGCCGGTTTCCCTCCTGGTACGTCAAGTGCACGCTTCACAATTGTAACGCACACCATCAACAGTACGTTTTCTGTCGTCTGGGTGCGGATTAACGGGACATCAAAGTAGCAAACCGCAAATGAGGCGTTTCAACTGAACCACCACATGATCCACACGCGGATTATAGACACGGTGATGGCATCAGCGATAACGTCAACGATCAGTTCTTCTGTGAAACGTCTGCCTGAACGCCCTCGGTGGCAAGCTCTGATCTGACAACTACCGATCTGGCCTGGAACAAGCACGGGATCTTTGCGGGAAGTTGCGATCGAAAGTGCGGAGACAACACCTCTTCATCCAAACGGCTGAGGGCATGGGATGCATCATGTTCAATGTCTTTTGGGTGCTGCTGATGATCACTTGCCGTCAATCTTGTCCACACTTGGGGATGGCGAAACGCAAGCTGATTCAACGAGTTCCCGGAATTCACTTCGCGGTGGCGTGGTTCCGTTACATTGTGTGAGAAGCATGCCAATCAAGTCACGATTCGGGTCCACCCAGACGTAAGTCCCGTCTGAACCACTGTGAGAGAAAGTGCTGCCTCGCTCACTCACTGTCCATCCAAGCCCATAGTTGATAGCAGCTTCACAGTATTTCGACTGAGGGTTGGTCATTTCCGTGACCGAATCACTTTGCAGGATCTGCTTGTTTCCGTAACGTCCCTCGTTGAGGAGCATCTGGCAAAACAAGGCGTAGTCACGTGCACTTGAAACCATGCCTCCTGAACCGCGTGGAAATGGCCAGTCGGGCGCGTCACCCGGTTTCCAACCCGCGCTCCATGCGCCATCTCGCTGGCGTCTGAATACGGTAGACATGCGGTTGTGGTCTGCATCCGACTCGTGATTACAACTGTCAAGCATGCCCAATGGTTGGTAGATTCGTTCGTTAAGATGTTGCTTGTAGGAACCTGTGACTTCTTCGATGACGGCAGCCAACGTGTTGTAGCAGGCGTTGTTATAGGAATAGGTTTTTCCCGCAGGTTCC
Source organism: Planctomycetota bacterium (assembly GCA_036339635.1). Lineage (GTDB taxonomy): Bacteria > Planctomycetota > Planctomycetia > Pirellulales > Pirellulaceae > Rubripirellula. The sequence continues at coordinate 9,958 of JAYZAR010000096.1, forward strand.
AGCGGCGACTTGGCAGCAAATCGATTGACTTCCAGGCGAAGGTCTGGTGCCTGAGGATAAGTAGCTGACTTCTGTAGTAAGGGAGTAAAAAATAGTGGCTTGATGCGGATGCCACTGGTGTGCGTCAGAAGGTGGCGAAGTGTAATCTCGTTCCACCTTTCATTTTGAAAGGCTTTTAAATAGGTGCCTACCGACTTGTCCAAGTCCAGTTTTCCATCTTCAGTCAGTAACATGATTCCGGCTGCTGTGACCGCTTTACTGTTCGAGGCCATGCGAAACAATGAGTCCGCCTGCATCGGACTGGTGCGTTGCAAATTGCGATGGCCATAAGCCTGATGGAGGATTATTTTACCTCTCCGCGCTACCAAAATTACAGCGCCGGGTATTGTGTCCTCCACTACCGCTTCTTCGATCAGTGATGCAGCCCGATGCAGTGCCTCAGGGTTGACATCAACCTCGACCGCGCGCCCCGCTGTTAATTCAATTGCTGTGGCGGAGGTAGCCATGATTAGCAAAAACGACGTTGCCCAAAGTAAAACTGACAAACGGATTCGTCGCACAGCATCGCGAGAAAGGTCGTTGGTTGCATGGGGTGTGGAATATCGCACGCGATGAGATCGTTGAGTCATGAACCTTATTGGGGTGGGTGGTGTTAATCGTGTGCCGTTACATTAGATTCTATCAATGCCGCCCTGGAATTATATAAAAGCAACGAGGTTAGAGCGTGGTGTCGTGTGGTGAAATGTGCCCGTTCAATCATCGTGTGAGCATCTGGAGGGTCCCACAGCATCTGGTCTGACTAGTGTGATAGACATGGTGTGTCTCGGGGGAAGCTGGGCTTTGGGATGAGGTTTTTTTCAAAACGGGAGTCTCGCAGAACGGATGCCCAAATTGCCAAGACGGACCATTGGGATTTCAAGTGGCCTGCATCGCTTTGTGCTAATGAGCCCATTGGACGACGATCTGACGGAAAACACAACGATTGCTGAAGCCTAAATCGCCGTGGAGTTTACTCCATTCAGACCTGATGCGGCTCGTGACAAAGGAGTGATTATTGCCGTCAAGGTAACGTAGGCCTGATCCAAGAAATTTCGAATTTGCCAGGGATTAAGCCTGCCCTTAGGAAAATGGATAAGTACTCCTGACTACCCCCCAGTCTTTGCACCAGGTCAGAGGGGAGAACTGATCGATGCAATTTTTTGACCACGTAAGATCGGCATCAATCTGCCGCCGCAATCTATAAGCATGAATAGCTTGAGGGCGCGGTAAATTTCGGACCCCTACCTCGTGCGGAAAGATGCCGAAAAAGCGACGGTGATGATCAAATCTTGGAATCCGTTTCCTTGTTCGCGGACGTTTGAAGCAACTTCCTTCAAAATATGTTTGTCCGCGTAATTCATTTCTCTGCCAATTCGATGATACAGAGACTTTTGACGCAGGCATTTAGAAAACCGTTCGATTCGCCCGACGACGTGTGATTTTAGATCTGCAATGTCGCGACGCCTTGTTCCGTCGGGAAGGATTGCGCTTGCGTCAACCTTCGCTCCAGGGCGCGTCACAACGTTCCCATCTTGCTGTCTTTCATCGACCGGATTAAAGTCCCGCCAAAGTCCCACGGGATCAAAGTTTTCCAAGGCAAGTTCCAGTGGGTCGAGATAGCGATGGCGTTGATCACAGGACGCATTTGCCTGATGACGGGACAGCGGTTCGCGGATTGATGTCGCACCGGAGGTGTCTGGGTCAACGGCTGGAAAGTTCGATGGTGGTGGCGGGGGGCACCGTAACGTTTTCAAGCAACCATTTGCACCGCAGCAGGGCGGTCTGTCAACTCCGTTTGTGGTCGCCATCATGACGTTTGCTTGCCCCAGAATACTGACGGAGGGACCGCTGCTTTTGAACTTGATTCGTTACATGGCATCACCCTTGATAGATTGAATTCTACAAAGCTTCGCATTGCGGGCATTTAAGTAGGTGAAGTCCGGGGCGATGAAGGTTTTTAAAAAGAGCGCTCCGCTAGATGCATTTTGTTCACGGAATAGGATGGTCATCCGCTCGCAAGTGCCACGCGTCGTGCCAGCAAAAAATTCAAAACCTCGGATAAGGCACTCCGCAAGCAGGGAGTAACGCGCACTCGTTACGAGGATTTACGCGGCTTCATGTCCTCATCAATAGGTGAGGATTAGCGAACCCATTCTGTTCCAGTAACGCTGCGGCAATACAATAAACAGGGAGAATCTCGATTCAGCGGCGGCAATCATCGGGAATTCAAAGGGAGATCCGCGGGAACGCGACGTAGCCGAGTTGGTGTCGCCAGTCGCCTGGCGATCCATCTCAGACGCTAATCAAGGCGACGAAAGTCTATGAACACACGACGGGTATCAATCTCACTAATCGTTTTATTTGCGATTTCGTTGTCGGCGAAAACCGCGATTCGGGCCGAACCGGCTCGCAGAGCCAATGTCGTGCTGATACTTGCCGACGATCTTGGTTGGAGTGACACAACGCTTTTTGGTACGACGCGACTTTATCAAACGCCGAATATCAAACGTCTCGCGGCACGGGGGATGACGTTCACGCGAGCGTATTCAGCCAGTCCGCTCTGTTCACCAACGCGGGCCAGCGTGCTGACCGGGCTGAGTCCGGCGCGGCATGGTATTACTTCGCCAAGTTGTCATCTGCCAGCGGTTATCTTGAAAGCGACGCCCAAAACGAGTGGTCCGCCAGACGCCAAGGCAACTGTTCTTACATCGGTGTCAAGGCTCGATACAAAGTACTACACACTGGCGGAAACCTTGAAAGACAATGGCTACGCAACCGGCCATTTTGGAAAATGGCACCTCGGTGCGGAATCTTATTCTCCTCTACAGCATGGATTTGATGTCGACGTGCCGCATCATCCCGGGCCCGGCCCCGCAGGAAGTTACGTTGCGCCGTGGAAGTTCAAAGACTTTGATCACGATCCGGACATTCCCGATGAACACATTGAAGATCGGATGGCCCAGGAAGCGATTGCGTTTATGGAAAAACATCGCGATGAACCATTCTTTCTGAATTATTGGATGTTCAGTGTTCACGCTCCGTTCGATGCGAAGCGAACTTTGATCGACAAGTACCGCAAACAGGTTGATCAGAAGAACCCACAGCGCAGCCCAACGTATGCCGCCATGATCGGCAGCATGGACGACGCAGTCGGCACGCTGCTTGACACACTTGACCGACTCAAGCTTTCCGACGAAACCATCATCATGTTCGCTTCCGATAACGGCGGAAACATGTATAACGAGGTCGACGGGACAACACCCACCAGCAATGTGCCGTTACGCGGAGGAAAAGCGACGATGTGGGAAGGCGGTGTTCGTGTTCCGGCGATTGTCGTCTATCCCGAACATGTTCAGGCTGGCAGTCGCAGCGATGAAATCATTCAGAGCTGCGATTTCTACCCGACCCTGCTGCACCTGCTCGACATTGAGACTCAGCAATCGTTCGATGGCATTAGCATCCTTCCGGCTCTTCAAGGCAGAACGCTGCATCGGAAAGCCATCTTTACTTACTTCCCACACCAAACTCGCGTGCCGGATTGGCTGCCACCTTCAGTAAGCGTTCATGCCGGAGACTGGAAATTGATTCGTGTCTTCCATGGCGAATCGCCTGGCAGGCACAGCTACCGGCTTTTCAATCTTAAAAGCGACATTGGCGAACAGACCAACCTCGCGGGTGAGAATCCCGAGCGAGTTGAGGACCTCGATAGGTTGATCATTCAGTTTCTGGCAGAAACGAGTGCCGTCGTTCCGTTGCCGAATCCGCGATTCGATCCCACCCAATACGATCCGAAGATGATCGGCAAGGCAATCCCGAAGTCGACACGCAGGCCAGGTGGTTCAGGATCAAGAAAGCCGCAGCGGAATAACGAGCCGGTCGCGGGTTGGCAGTCGGGTGGCACCTGCAGGCTCGAATTGAAGGAGGGTTCGTTGATCGTCACCAGCAGCGGGCGAGATCCACACATGAGCTTCAAGCTTCCGACTGAACTGACTCAGGAGAAATTGGTGTTGATCGTGACCATGGCGTCCAATTCCAGCGGTCTCGGGCAGGTTTTCTGGCAGGAGAAAGGCGTGACCCCGGCGTTCTTTCGCGACCGCAGTCGTGGTTTCAAGGTTCAGCATGACGGTGAACCACACGAGTACCGCGTTTCCTGGTCCGCAAAGAATCCGGTTGTCGGCGTGCGGATCGATCCTTCAAACGCGGCCGGGGAAATTACGATCTCTCAAATCCAGCTGATCGGTGCGGATGGCAGTGAGGTTTATCGATGGAAATTCTAAATCGCATACGCACCATTGAACCTGTGGCCGGATCTAACAGTGGAAGTCATCAACTCAGGCATCCAACAACGTGGCATCTTACTCGACCGATCTCTATATTGATTTTGCTGCTTGTGACGAGGGCTGGCAAGGCGGATGATCGCCCCAATATCATCGTTTTCTACACAGACGACTACAGTCACGCTGATCTGTCTTGCCAAGGTGTAGTGGATGACATTAGGACGCCGGATGTCGACGCTCTTGCCAATCGCGGCGTGCTGGCGCCACACGGCTACAGCACCGCTCCTCAGCGTGTTCCGTCGCGTGCCGGATTGATGGTTGGGAGATTTCAATCTCGATTCGGCGTTGAAACGAATGGCAACTCACTGGCTGGCTTTAACAGCGAACAAACCATTGCCGAGCGTCTGCAAAAGGTAGGCTACGTTACAGCGCAGTTTGGCAAATGGCACCTTGGGCCATCGCCGAAGATCACCGACCACGGTTTCAGGCACGTTTATGCGCAGAACAGCGGAGGCAATTTTGCGGTGAACATCACGCTGGATGGCAGCGATCAGAAGATGCAGACGGTCAAGCCAACGAGGTACCACATTGATGGATGCAGTAAAGCGGCTTCCTAGATCATTGAGCGTTGCAAAGATCAAACGCTGTTTTTGTATATCGCATTCCGCGCGCCTCATGTGCCACTCGACGCCCCGAGGAATTATCTCGATCGATTTCCAGGAAAGATGCCCGAGCGGCGTCGGAAGGCATTGGCGATGTTAGCCGCTGTGGACGACGGTGTCGGACTCATCATGCAGACGTTGGCGAAGCATCAGCTGACTGAGAAGACGCTGATTTTCTACGTCGGTGACAATGGAGCTCCGCTGAAAATTCACAAGCTTGACGCACCCGGCGGCGGCCCTGGTTGGGATGGTTCACTGAACGATCCGCTCAACGGCGAGAAGGGCATGCTGGCCGAGGGTGGGCGACAATTTCATCTTCGCCAGTACGCCCCGCAATGTAATACTTATAGTTGCGGTTCGATACAGGATTCGGTAAGCGGTCGCCCCAAAAAGTGCCTTCCGGATGCGTGTACTGCTTCATGGCTTCATAGTCTTGGTCCATATCCAACTTGACCTGGGTTTCCAGAACTGCCCACGGTTGCTGTTGCTCAGGTGTTAGTTTTTGGGCATAGGACGTCGAGCACACCAGCAGCATGATCAACAGAAAGACACCGGTAATCCTAATTCGCATTGCGATCCCTTCGTTTCTTGTTGCGTAAGTGATTTTGCAGGCCAGACTTCCCGACCACAGATTTAAATTCATCAGTCAGCTGATACTGTGAGCAATGTTTCAACGCTTTTTTTAGCGGCCTGGTAACCATGTAAAACGATGGCCAATTTTAAGTTTTCTTAAAACAAACGACCGACCGCCGGCACAGAGCCATCGCTCATTACCGAAGCTGAACCGATCCACACTAATTACCTCAGATAAAGCCGAAAATTACCTCAGATAAAGCCTAAACCCAATAACTGCACTTCTTTCTGTTTTTGCCACTTGCGGCAGCTGCCTCCCGACGGGGAGACAATTGAGAATGAGATTCGTTTTTTGAAATTACTCGGGCACGTTTCTTCTTCTTAAACCGGCGAGGTCCTTCGTGACTTTCTGCACAGCCAAGTGCGAGAAATGATCTGCGAATCTAAGGCTGCAATGACAGTCGATTTTGGGCCAATCAAACTCCATTCACTCAAAAATTCCGGTGAAGATAATGAGTGAATGAAAGGCTCTTAATGAAGCAAATGCACGTTGCCGGATCGAAAGCCCCGGTTAATGTCACCTGACCGAATTCACCACGCTCGAGAATTCGCCAGCAGCGATGCCCAGGGCATGATGCAAGGTCTCTTGGACTCAACCACCGGCCGGGTATGCGTAACTGGAATCAGTTCCCAAAGGAAGCCCCAGCGTCCAAAACACAACCAAGAGTGTTGACCAGAGCACAAGAAACGTAAGGCTGTACGGCAGCATCAAGGAAACAAGCGTGCCAATGCCGGTGTCGCGGACATACCGTTGGCAAAAAACAACGACCAGTGGGAAAAACGGCATCAAAGGGGTGATGATGTTGGTCGATGAATCACCGACTCGATAAGCAGCTTGCGTCAGGTCGGGTGAGATTCCGAGGTCCATTAACATGGGAACAAATACTGCTGAAATCAGCGCCCATTTCGCTGACGCGGATCCAACCAGTAGATTGACAAATCCAACCAAGATGACAATCCCAAAGATCGTCAAACCCCCTGGTAAATTCATCGCCTTCAAAAAACCCGCGCCTTCGATTGCTAAAAGTAGTCCAATATTTGTCTGACTAAATGTCCAGATAAACAAGGAACAAAAGAATGCCAAAACCAGGTAGTACGCCATCGATTCCATGGCAGTGGTCATTCCTTTGACCACATCCTTATGGGACTTGACAGTTCCAGATACGTAGCCATGAACGATTGCTGGGACGATGGCAAATAGGAAGATCAAGGGGACAATGGATTGCATCAATGGCGATCTGAAATTGAGCAGGCTCCCCTCGTATCGGAGTGCGGAATCCTGGCTCCAGCCCCACCAAATCATGGTCACGATTCCCAGTGCCACGGTGATCAGGGCGGCGATCATTCCTCGCCGCTCTGCGGGTGTTACGTCATCGAATTTGGGCATCTGATCCGGATCACCATCCACTGTCATTGACTGGACCCTTGGTTCAATGATTCGATCGGTGATGAACCAGCCCGCACACACGATCAATAGAGTGGATGCTGCGGTGAACACATTATTGTTGACAATACTGACTTGAGCATTGGGATCATAAAGCTGAGCGGCCGCAAGCGTGAATCCTTGTAGTAGAGGATCCAACCCGCTCGGGACCCAGAAATTCGCTGAAAAACCGCCGGACACCCCTGCGAATGCTGCTGCAATACCTGCCAGTGGATGTCGGCCTGCGGCGTAAAACACTACACCCCCGATCGGGATAACCAGCACGTAACCAGCGTCCACCGCGTAATGAGAGCCAATCCCGACGAGTATGACTGCGGGAGTCAACAGAAACCGAGGCACGACACTTAGGATCGTCTTGATTACTGCCCCAATCAAACCTGTGTGCTCAGCAACACCGATCCCCAGTAAAGAGACAAGAACAACCCCCAAAGGCGCAAAGTTGACAAAGGTGTCGACCATCGAAGTCAGCAAAAGAGCAATTCCTTCACCGTTGACTTGGTTGACAACCGCAATCGAATCCTGCGTCACTGGATGGAGCGCATCAAACTGGATCAGTGACAATGGCCACGACAAAAACCAGACCAACAGCATCAGAAGCAGAAATAGGATGGCCGGATCTGGAAGTTTGTTCCCGGCTACTTCAATGAAATTCAGAAACCTATAAATCATGCCTGCAGGCTGCTCAGCCTCGCCATCATCATTTTGAAACTTGTCACTGGACATCGGGTCTTCCACTTGGAGGGTTGTCATACTCTGGTGGTTGAGATTTTAATCGATTCAAGATTCGTTCGCGGGATCCTTGCAAAGGGCATCAGATGACGCTTTTGTGACCAACGTGGATCTTATTGATACCTGTCCAATCTTGCCCATCGGCAACGGCAGCCACCGTAGGTTCCCGCGACCAGTGCGATTCTGTGGGAAAGTCGTATCGTCGCTTTCGCGATACCTTTTACCCGTGAACAAAATCCACAAATGGAGGTAGTTGCCAATGTGCTGTGAGCATTGACACCAAGAGTACATCCTGCTGGAAAAACACTCTCGTGGACGGCGTACCCTTCGCAATCTTCAGCACCCCGAAGTTTGTGAATGATCTGCGCAGGCCGATCGTTTTTTCCTGATTGACTCTCATTTCCAAAGCGTCCAACACGTCGAAAACTCACTCCACGGTTGGACCCGGATAAGGAGGCAAGGTCATTTCCCTCCATATGAAGCGTTTGCAGATGACGCAGAGACAGACTCCAGCCGTTTATCCCCGTCTCCACCCCTTTTTTGATGTCCTTACTTTGGGGGATCACGAGCGTATTTGATCTATCTTAAACAGTGGTGATGTTTAGACATATAAATCGACACGTGCGTGCCTGTCCCCAATTTGCCGCCCGAATTCGTTTCCCGTAAGGACAAAGACAGACGAAGGGACAGACACGAACTTGAGAGCCAATCTG
>JAYZAR010000097.1:0-4728 GCA_036339635.1 Planctomycetota bacterium
AAAAGTCCACTGGCGGCAAATACAGGCCAAAAGGATACCGGCCGCCAGCCATCCGCTTGTTCCCCATCCGCTGCTTCCGATCGCGCGATTGGTGGCGGGTCTCCAAGTCGCTGAAGTCCTCCCTGCAACAAGCCTCGCAACATGAGTTCTTCGACCACCGGTGTGACCAATGCAGTCCCCAGCATCGTTGTCATGAAAACGCGAGGGGTCGCAAAGGCTGCCAAAGAATTCAACACCTGATGCTCATAAGCGATTAACAAGGACGCAGCTGCGTTGATTAGAAGCACCGGCGGGATGATCAACAATGCCGCTTTCAATCCGATGACCAGATCCTCGATTCGTGGCCAAAGGCCGAGCACTAGCAACGGTTGACGGAAAAAAAGCCCTAGCCATCCAACTGAAATCAAAATGCTTAGCACGCCTGCTGCAGCATTCGCCAAAATCGACGCGATGAAACTGCGTTCGGTACGATGCCTGCTGGCGCCCGCGGCGGTCGCACCGGCTGCAGAGGAATCCGTTGGACCGGATTCTAATTTGGTCGCCGAATCGCTGGCCTGGTTCGATTCGTTAACCTGCCGCGATTCCGCCTCGGCAAGCGAATCCGAATCTGACTTCACCGTTTGAATCCATCCCCGCTGGACGAATTCGTTGGAAATCATTTGTTGACTCACGGCCATCGTGCACAACATGATCGAAGCTGTTACGAAGATCGCTAAACCATCGGTGTTACCGCGGTAGGGACGTTCCTGCACACGGGCGGGCAGCAGTGACTCGACTTTCTCGCGGAGTGGCATGCCTCGTCGCCGCCGAAGCATTTTCGCCCAGCAAATACCGCTTGCGATCACGGCCACGATCATCAACAAGTTGACCAACAGGAGCAGCAACTGAATCATTAATCGTCGTCGCTTAGGGCCGGTTCATCTTGCATTGCTTTAGCAGCAATCAAGGTGTATTCGAAACCGGAGTAAACGGTCAACAAAATCGCGGCCCAAAGCAGAGACAAACTGGTCCACGACAACCATTTTGCGTTTGGGTAAATCAGGAACAATAAGACGGCGATCACAGCGGCACATTGCAGCACCATTTTCCATTTGCCCAATTGTCGCGCCGAGAAATCACCACCAGAACCTTCGATCATCCCGCGCAGACTTGTGACCAGCAATTCCCGACCGACCACGATGGTCGCCATCCAGGAAGCGACCCCCGAATCTGGCACTTCGACCAATGCAATAAATGTTCCGCAGATAATGATTTTATCGACGAACGGGTCGAAGATCCGTCCTAGCTTCGTGACTTGCCCATATTTCCTCGCCCAATAACCGTCCATCCAATCGGTCGACGCAGCGATGGCAAATAGGATCAACCCCCACCAGTATTCGCAAATTGGGATCAACGCCATCACGGCGATTGCCAAGGCGAACCGAGCCAGAGTCAAACCGTTAGGGACGTTGTAAATGGACTTCGCGTTGCTCATGGGTTTCAAAAGAACCAGCGGAAATACGGATAACCAATGATGCCATCCACTGATGTCATCCCTTACCAAGAGCCCACCAAAACTAGCGATCGGCCTGATTTATCCGAATAAATGGGAGTTTACCCAGATAAACGCTGCAAGGGGAGTCGTCTGGTTTGTGAACCAACCACTTAAACCGTCGACTCGACAGCTCACCAGGCAGCTAATTTCCCAACAAACCACCTGACGATCCGTCCCGCCACCGTCGACTTCTTCGGCGAAAAGATCACCCAACGTCTCAAATTGGTTTTGTTGAAACTTGTTTTGGAGAGCCCATGCTCGCGAACACGATACGCCGGGATGCTCCGCGTTTCGGATGCTGCGTTACGAGAACTGGACAAGCTATCGCCAAATTTCCGGCAGGTTTCAGACGTGGCCCTGTCGTGACCATTTACAGGGGAGCTGCCACCAGGTCATAGCCGTCAGCGGTGACGATTTCACAATCAACCATGTTGCCGACTTCGGGATCCGATTCGAAACCCGAGACATAAATGATTCCGTCAATGTCAGGGGCCTCCCAGCGACTCCGTCCGATCCAAACCCCTGGCTGGTCAGGCAGCGGCGCATCGAGCAGGACACGCTCAACCGTTCCGACCCGGCTTGACGTCCATTCGAATGCAATCTCCTGCTGGACCGCCATCAGTTGATTATTGCGGCGCTGCATGACCTCCGTAGAAACACGATTGGGAAGTCTTGCGGCAGGCGTATCTTCTTCAACCGAATAAGTGAACACCCCGAGGTGCTCGAAACGCTGTTGCTTGACGAAATCAACCAATTCCGCGAAATCTTCATCTGTCTCACCGGGAAATCCGGTGATCATCGTGGTTCTCATTGCCAAACCATCGATCCGCTCGCGCAGCCGAGACAAGATGGCTTCTTGACTCGAACGTGTCGTCTTGCGGGCCATTCGCTTCAACATGGTATCACTCGCATGCTGAAGAGGCATGTCGATATAGGGGACGATACGCTTGCTGCCGGCCAATGTGTCGATCAAAGCATCATCGATATACATCGGATAGAAGTACATCAAACGAATCCAATCGAGCGACTCGATTCGGTCCAACTCGATCAACAGGTCATTAAGACGAGGCTTGTCGTATAAATCTTTGCCATAGTAGGTCGTGTCTTGAGCGACCACGACCACCTCGCGTACACCACTGTCACCAAGTCGCTTTGCCTCATCGATGACCTGTTCGATCGGCTTTCTGTAATGCTTTCCCCGCATTTTGGGAATTGCACAAAATGTGCACAAGCGATCACAGCCCTCACTGATTTTCAGATAGGCGAAGTGCCTGGGGGTTACCGGAGTGCGGACTGCGTCGGAGAGAGGGCGGATAGCCGCGGGCCGAAATAACTGCTGTTGCTCCTCGACACCGGCCTGCAACCGATCTACCACCCCCACAATTTCGTTCCGTCCGAACACACCGACCATCGCATCGATTTCGGGACGCGATTCCAGGAGTTTTCCCTGCTGACGCTCGGCCAAGCACCCAGTAACAACGACCCCGCGGATTTTCCCCTGCCGTTTCAGTTCCAGCATCTCATCGATCGCACCCAGCGATTCGTCGCGGGCAGAATCAATGAACCCACAAGTATTGACGACGACGAAGTCAGCGCCGTCGACTGAGTCGACCATGCGATAACCATCCTCGTCCAAGCGGCCGAGCATCTGCTCGGTATCGACCAGATTTTTAGGACAACCGAGGCTGATGACGGCATAGCGGCCACGAGCAGTCTCGCCTGAGTGGTCGGGTGCAGCGGCACTCGAAGTTGTCGCGACGTCGGAAATGATCGGAAGTGTGCTTTGTTTCAAAGGGGAACCCGTTTGCGGACGAACCGAAAGCGTGAGAATTTAACCGAGTCGAACGATGACCAAAGATGGCAATCCGGCGGGACGCCTTCGGCATTCGACTCGGAAGCAACCGTGGTCCAGAGTGCTCGGCAACCCTCTATCAACCCAAGGTCGATATGGCAAAACCAAACGCTACGGCCTTGATTAGATCGGACGACTCGAAATCACGCAAATGGCCAATCGCGAATAAATCAAGCTGGGAGGATCAAAAGAGCTTCAAAAACTCGGCAAAAACCACCAATTGGGCAAAAGAAAAACGTCCCCGGAGATACCGAGGACGTTTACCGAGACTCAAATTCGGTATAGCAGAGATTCAGCTACCGTAGCTTGTGTCGTACTCGCTCTCACTGTCGCTGGTTTCGTTTTCGCGTCGCTCAACAATCCGGCCTGCTTCGCGAACCACAGCCACAGCGGTTTGCAGTTCGATGGGAGAAAACCAGCGAACATTACCGGTGTATTTGCTCTCCACGCGGTTCTTAGCCGCCAACTCACGCCATGACATGTTGTCCATGAGGTGCCAAGCGGCCGCTTGCGCGGTGTTTTGCGTGATCTGACCATGACCCAAGGCTTCGCAAACCACACGCACCTCTGCGTTGCTGGTGAACTCGCTCAGGGGAATCATTTTGTATGCCATCTTCGGGTTTGGGTCAGGTTTGCCATGTTCGAGGCATACCGTGGTCACCGCGACTTTTCGGACTCGTTCGGGGGCAACTCGCATGAAGCCGCCAGCGCCCATGCCACCCATACCGCCGCCGCCCATGCCGCCCATGCCGCCGCCGCCCATGCCGCCCATGCCGCCGCCCATGCCTTGGCCACCGCCGCCCATGCCGCCGCCACCCATGCCGCCCATGCCGCCGCCACCCATGCCGCCCATGCCACCCATCATCTGACCGAGAATGGGCACGCCAGCAAAGGCTTCAGGCAAACGCAGTTCCAATGGCTGATCCGTCAAATTCTTAATCAGAACATTGGCTTTCGCCGCGTTTTGCGGAATGAACTTCACATCCACTTGCCCCGCGTCCATCGCGTCAAACAAGTCAGCTTGAATTGCATTCGCCTCGCCGTCATCAGCGGCTCGGCAAACAGGGGCAATCGCCAAACTAGCTAACGCCAAGGCAGCGATCGAAAATCTTAAACTTCGGGAAAGGTTTAGGGCCATGCTCACGGAAATGTTCCTTAAGGTGAATTCGCCTCGTTGGCCTGGATAAGGCTGTCCGGCCAACACGGATTGAAACTGTTTGTTCGCCTCGAGCAAAAGTGCCCAAGGTTCAGAACCCATAAACGGATGAGGCGGTTCCGATTATTCTCTCGTAGACCTCAGCCAGACTGGCGCAATGTCCACGTCCCCAGGAATAAACAGACG
>JAYZAR010000098.1:0-7314 GCA_036339635.1 Planctomycetota bacterium
TTTTTTACGACAGACGGCCAAGCTCAGAAATGCGTTTTCTGACTGCTTCGCCACTCGTTGTGAATCCGCAGCGCAAGAGACACTTCCGCACACGGTTCCATGCCGAAGATTCGCAGGAGTGCGCAAAGTTAGGGGTCAGAGGCAGTACTCGATTATGAAATGCCTCATTGTTCCGGTTGATGAACATCTTCGGCCTGTGATCATCAATGCCAATCAGATAATGGCCTTCAATTTATTGCTCCCGATGCGGGCAGGAGGCATCACCAAGCCGAAAACCACTCATCCACAGGGATTTCAGCTTTCATTTCCGCGGATCAGAGTTCTCATCAAGAACAGCCGGAAGGCAACTGCACCTTTTCTCAAATTCCTCAAGAGAGAGCGGTCGACCTCTGGAAGCCAAAAGAATACATGTAACAGCTGGGGCTTAAGCCGGGCCTTCACCACCTCAATCTGTTCCGCCCAATTCAGCACAGCCATGATGTGATCGCGATACGCCTGGATCGTTGTCTCGCTCTTGCCCTGCGCACGAAGGGAATGGCAAAAGTTACAAGTGTTTTGGATGTTAGCTCACTGACAATGCTTACCGAACACGGCGATTCGAATTTTGCAGTCGCGGTAATGAATGCATCTCGCGATTTGAATGGCAAATTGAAAAGATGCTCAGCCAAACATCGGTGGCAAAACGCTTGCCAACCCTAAAACTCCAAACATCCCGCCTCATCAGCCTTTTTGAGAATCTCAAACGCGCGCATGTCAGCGGCGATGGCGTCACCTTGGGGCGACTCTCGAACGAAATCTAGATTGCAATCTCAGCCTCTACGGATGAACTCAATAATCGATTCTGTTTGGTGACGACACCATTTCTGTTTGGTCACGACACCATCAATCAACAGTCGAAACTCGTCATTGCTTGGACCGATATACAACTTAGTGCGCGATACAAAACTCAGTTCAATCAAGACAAACTACCCTTGTCGAAACCGACAGCTAGGATCGCATTATAGTTCTGCGCCAGCTGAGAGGTCCTCGAGGACTCGATTCTTAACATGGTCGACTTATTGCCGTCCGATATCGCTTGCTGCATTGCTGAGTTCGAGGACGAGTGCCTGTTTGTTGGAGCAACAGTTGGTAGCGACATTCAAGCAAACGCGGATGTTGCGGATCTCGATGTCGCAGACCTTTCAGCCTTGGACATGGACACTCCATCTGGCGTGTTAACATCAGCAACAGCAAGCGTGGAGTCCGTAAAAAATGGTACTTCAACGAGTCTGTCGGGGGCGGAAATGTTCAACCGTTTCTGTGTACAGCCGGTGGAAACGATGTCGTAACCCTCAGCGAAGACATCCCAAACCCTCGAATGTGCAGCCTACCAGTCATCTTGGTTCCTGCAATGTCATCGACTCCAGCTTCAGACGGTTCGGCTGCAGTTTGTGGTGACCTCAGCATGGGTGCCGACTACGTTAATCGCCGAGCTGTCAACTTTAAGTTGTTGACTGAGTGTTGCGCAGACGCTGACCAAATCGGCATCCGTGCGACCAGCCGCTTCAATGTCCAAGTGGTCAATCCAGAAGTCCTGCGCAAAATCACGATTGCCTAATGAATCGGAGAACGCTGGTTCATGCGGGCCCGGTGGTGGGCAGCATGTCCTGGGAGCCTTCTTCGCCTTTTAGGGGACATGCTCGCTCACATTTAATCCAGCAACACTACCGGGAGAAAAAGCATGAGTTTGTTAGAACGATATGTCGCCGCCTTGCACGGTTACGGTACCTACGTGGGTCGGAGTTTGGGAACAGACGAGTTTTGATCGCGGAATCTTTGGACCGGGAATCTGGGCGGACCGGGAATCTGGGGACAGGCTAAGCTTGGTCTAGAAATGATTGATTGCAAATCGGAAAGAAATCGAAAAGTGACTGTCCCTGAATCTGCCGCTCCCTGAATCTGCCGTCCGACCATCAAAACAGCGTTGTGCATTCCGCTGCGTTATTATCGTCTTGCGGCACATCAGCGGCAATCACCATCGAAGGCAACCACCTCCGCTTCGCGACGACGCGTCTTCAGGTGCGTTCTTTTACCAGTCATTGCGTTTGAATCTGTCGCAGAGGTTTTAGATCTCCTGCGGTGATTGATGGGATTTTTCGCCGAAAATTGTTCACTTCTTTTATGACATCCGATTACGCCATTCCTGCGTTGTGATCCATTCCCGAAAATCAGTTGGGGTGAGATTCCGCCACTACCTATCGTCAGTTTTGCACGCTCTGCACGCAGGTGCATAGTACGCCACTACTTGCAACAAGGACTCTCAGTGATAGCATGGAGTGCTCGGTGGAAACCAGCGTATTTTGCAAGTTCAAACGGGGTTGTAGCTCAGTTGGGAGAGCGCTGCGTTCGCAATGCAGAGGTCGGGAGTTCGAATCTCCTCAGCTCCACTTTCGAAAGTCAAGCAAAACACAGCATGAATTGAAAAAAAGCAGCTCAGTTTTCATGGGACTCCTCTGCGTGATCAATGGCAGGATGTCGGACCTAATCCTTTGCCAACGAGATCACGTCTATAAATCGCCCTTGCTTGTTCTGGACCTTCTCAACGACGATCTTGCCAAGTTTGGTTAATGGCTGGATCACTTGCTTATCAACCTCATCAACATTGCCGACTCGCTTCCGTAGCTTCTGTCTAAAGTCGCTAGCTTTGATGCGGCCATTGTTCTCGCGGATAACCTTCATCCCGTGATTCAGGTTTTGATCTGCCTTAGTGGTAACCTTATCAAGGCAGTGGATGCTTCTTTTAACCAAGAATTCGACCAACGCGATGGCGCGGCGCATATCGTCCCCATTGATCTCATCGCGCTTGATACGGCACTCCCCTTTAGGCTCTTGAACATGCGAACAGGATCGCCAGCTTGGATACCTTTTCAGCCGCTCTAGCCCACATAGCCTCTTGGAGGATCGGGGCATCGACCTTCCATTTGTCCCAGACATCTAGGCAAGCATTGAATTCACGCACTACCTCGTCCGACCGACATAGGATTTCGGGTTCATCGTCAAGTTGCGATGCGAGCTTGAGATCTTGGTTTGATGACCCTCGAAGCACGCCGTCATCGTCAAGCATACTGTCGAACAAAGAGCGATCCACATCGCCGATCCATTTCTTGACTCTGCTTGGTAGACCGCCTTTGTTCTTGGCATCATCAAGCTGCCTGCGATTCTCGTCGGATCCCCATCCTTTGAAGATCAGGAACCTACCCATAAGCCCGCCCTCGATCATGCTGATATCAACATTCTGCTGAATCATCCCGTTCGTTGTGTAAAACAAAACGGTTGGCGATGGATTTCGTAGCGTGATCTCGCTCTCTTTGCTGCGATAAATAAGGTACTCTGGATTCTTATGCATCGTGAAGTTTTCCTTCAAGAATGCGACCAAATCAACATTGCATGGGTTGCGTCCATTGCCGGTTGTCGAGCCAAGAAACTCGGATGCTTCATCGCGCTGCAATGATGCAGTTCGATTGCGTTCAAACTCCAAGCAAAAGGCAACTCGACTTGTAATATTCGCCATGAATTGCTCCCCATTCCGTAGTTCCGAGAGCTTATTTTCAAACTTCATGTGTAAGACCGCTTCATTAACGAAGTCGATCCCCGTACTCTTTCCGCTTCCGCTACTTGCAATGGTCAGAAGATAGAGATTTGGCGCGGTGCTAAACTCCGAATCATCTCGATAGCGATCCGAAAACAGCTTCGACATAAAACAAGCACTCCAGACAAAGTAAGCTCAGGCTCGATCTTGCGGTATCGCTTGTGCCACCACTCGGTACACTCCTCGATGAATCCACTATCGCGCCATTACTTCTAGGGTATCTTCGAACAATCGTCGATCCTTTGGTCAGCATCGTTACCGACATCCTCGATGATAATTTCGGGGATAGCACCACTAGCGATTGACGCGGCTGAATCAACACGCAACGCACCTTTGGTGCTACAGTTCTTTGCGATGCGTTGAAGCTCAACATGAGGCACTGGCGGGCTACAGCATTGATCTTTGACGATCTGCAAACGCTGTAACGTTTGATCTCCCCCCATAAAATTGCACCATTGTGAGTGAGAGAATCTTGCTCGGGCGTACCGCCCAAAAAGGACATTTCAGAATGTCTCAGAAGCGTCACCCAGTGGATCAGATCGTTGCTAAGCTACGTAAAGCCGATGTTGAACTTGGTAAGCGTAAAAAAGTGCCCGAAATTTGCAAGCTGCTAGAAGTCACCGAACAAACATATTACCGGTGGCGGCAGAAGTATGATGGCATGAAGCCGGAGATGGACAAGCAGCTGAAAGCTCTGGAAAAAGAGAACACAAGGCTGAAGAAGATGGTCGCTGAGCAAGCTCTCGATATGGAGATCCTCAAGGAGGCGGCCAAGGGATGCTGGTAAGCCCTGAACGTCGTCGACGTACGGTATCGAATGTACGTAGCCGTTTGGGGCCAGAAAGAGTCTCGGAGCCTCGTGCCTGCTGCGTTTTTGGACAGCCACGCAACACCCAGCGTTATGAGTCGCGTCGGGTGGACGATGAACCGCGTCTGCTCCGTGAGATGCGTTTACTTGCCCGGCAACGTCCTCCTTTCGGATCTGGCCGTATTCATCGGTTGTTAACCCAGCGAGGTTGGACGGTGAACGAGAAACGTGTCCAACGTCTTTGGAAGCGAGAGCATATGCAAGTCCCACGAAAACAACATCGCAACCGTGCCCGCTACAAGAATCATGTGTGGTCTTACGACTTTGTGACAGATCGGACCGAAGATGGTCGGCAACTTCGGTTGCTGGTGGTGATCGACGAGTACACGCGAGAATGCTTTGCGATCGAAGTGGGCCGTTCGTTTACGGCTCAAGATGTGATAGGTGTGTTGCAGTACCTGTTCGCCATCCGCGGCACCCCCGAACACATTCGCAGTGACAACGGCCCAGAGTTCGTATCCACGGTAATTTGCCGTTGGCTGAAAGAAGCTGATGTCAAAACATTGTTCATCGTCAAGGGTAGCCCTTGGGAGAACAGCTTTGTCGAACCGTTCAATGGCACATTTCGCGATGAGCTGCTAAACCGTGAAATCTTCTTGAGCTTCGATGAAGCTTGTTGGGTGAATAATCGCTGGCGACTGGAATACAACCATCATCGCATCCACAGTTCATTGGATTATCAAACCCCTGCCGCCTATGCGGCAGGCTGTGTTCTTACGGCTTCGGCTACGCCTCAGCCTCCAGAACCCAGCCGCTTAACCAAACCCAATCCTATCACTTAACCTGGTGCAAAGACTGAGGGGCAGTCACTGGAACCTACTGATGAATATAAAAAAACACTTTCTCTTATAAGAGTCACTGGGGTTTTTGGTTGTTTTTAAGAGGGACCAAAACGGGGCTAAAGTGGGGCTACGTAGGGACTAGAACCTCCACAGCAATAGGAGCTCGGTCTAATGCATACAGCCGCCAGAAAATATATCCCGTGGGGCCGTTTGTTGTGTGCTGACGGCAATACTCCGGTCGGTCGACCTAGCCCCGAGTTGAAATGGGGCAATCTCATCCCTTACAGACCATTCCAAGACAACTGTGGGACAATACGCAGCCTTCTACTGAGCCTCCGTATACTATCGTACATGCAAGGAAGATAATTGGACGCTCCCGTTACTGATTTCAACACTCCCAGGCATTGGCCCCAGCCTATCGGC
Source organism: Planctomycetota bacterium (assembly GCA_036339635.1). Lineage (GTDB taxonomy): Bacteria > Planctomycetota > Planctomycetia > Pirellulales > Pirellulaceae > Rubripirellula. The sequence continues at coordinate 5,702 of JAYZAR010000098.1, forward strand.
CCCAGCAGACTCGTTTGATGTCGTTGAACTCAATCATGTATGCACAGAAGGGGGAGAATACAGGTTTTCACAGGTCACTTGCTGGGATCTAACCGAGCGAGGCAAATGGAAGTGGCGAGCGGGTGGTTTTTGTTATGCTGACCGACGGTCTTTTATCCATTAACTCTGTCTATCGGGAACCCAGCGATGAAACTGTCTCGCACACAACAGATATTCGCTTTCGTTGTATTCGGATTTTTCATCGTCTTTTCGATAGCGGCTGTTATGGCTCCTAGGTCGCAGCAATGGGAGTATATGATTGTGCACGAATCCCGAGTTGAAACCGGATCTGGCATGGGTACTTGGCTTCCTAGTCTGATCCGCATGGGTGATGGTCAGTTTCGCACAACGATAGAAATAAAAAAAGAAGGCTATCTCAGGCGTGACTGGTTGAATGTAATGGGTGCTGATGGTTGGGAAATGGTCAATGGAGAATCATTTGGTGAAGGATGGGACACAACTTACTCGTATAACTTCAAACGTCCAAAGAGATGAGCAGACGAAGGATGGAAGCGACTCACGAGAAGAACGGGGAGAAGAACGGGGCAGAACGGGGAGGGGCAGAACGAGGCAGAACGGGGACATGCATTGAATGCTTGACAGATTTTCGTTGTGCTTTAGCATTCTCAGCGTCTGAGGGCAGTTTCTTTCACTTGCGTTTCCATGGGGGCAATGGGATGGCAAGACTAGCAAGGGGCGAGTGCATCGACCCCGCTCAAGTGCAAATCGTGCACTGTATTCATCGTTGCGTCCGGCGAGCTTTTCTCTGCGGGACCGATCCTTATTCGGGCCGGTGCTATGAACATCGTCGCGTCTGGATTCGCCAGCGTCTGGAGTTTTTAGCCGGCATCTTTGGGATCGATTGCTTGACCTACTGCGTGATGAATAATCACCTGCATCTGGTCCTGCGCAGTCGTCCCGATGTCGTGGCTTCCTGGAGCGACCAGGAAGTCGCCCGCCGCTGGCTGCGTCTATTTCCCAAACGGCGAAGCAGCGAGGGACCGCCTGAACCGGCCAATCCAGAGATCGAGATGATCGTCAGCCAACCCGAGCTGCTGGAGGAAATCCGTCGACGTCTCAGTGACCTCAGTTGGTGGATGCGCTGCACGGCTGAGAACATCGCGCGGCAAAGTAACCGGGAAGATGAATGCACGGGCCATTTCTGGGAGGGGCGATATCGTTCGCAGGTGATTCTGGACGAATCTGGCTTGCTGGCCTGTGCGGCTTACGTTGACTTGAATCCGATCCGCGCGGCGTTGGCAGCCTCGCCTGAGACGAGCCAGTTCACCGGCGTCAAAGATCGCATCGATGACCTCAAGACACGCAGTGATCGAGCGCGGATTAGCGACCACCAGTGGGAACGGAATCGTCGCCGTGTCCACAGTGGTTGGCTGAGTCCGATCGAAATCAACGAATGCAAAGATCCGACCGGACCTGATCCCAGTAGTGACCGAAGGCGAGCGAGTTGGAAGGGTTTCTTATCGATCTCGCTGAGTACCTACGTGCAGTTGGTCGACTGGACGGGACGTCAATTGCATCGAGGAAAAGTGGGCGTGATTCCGGATCACTTGGCG
>JAYZAR010000099.1:0-3860 GCA_036339635.1 Planctomycetota bacterium
GACGCGCGGTAGTGAATCCGCATTAATTCTCTCCCTATCGCCGCACCAACAGGCAGCCATATAGACGAGGGGACATCCAACGGCGTGCTGACAACACTCGGCTTTAAATCGCGGCCGACGATGAAACCCCATCTCCTCGCAACCTTACGAAGACTCGACAACCCTGCCCGCTCGCGATTATTTCGTACCAACGAGCGTTTGCAATCAAAAAGCGGTAGCATCCCGTCCCTACAATCGGGTCCAATTCAAAAGCGACTAGGCGGCCAATTTGCCTCAGCCATGGAACCGTCATAACCAGATGCAGTGCCAGACGCCCTGAATTTTGGGCCCCGCCGAAAGGTCCCGGGGGCTCGCCAAACGCAGTCATATCTGCGAGAACGGAGAGTGTATCGGGTGCTGCAAAGAACCGAGATTTGGCATCGCATGAATCTCGTTCGAACTTCGCGAGTTCATTCGTGATCATTGCGACGCCAATTTAATCGTTTAGAGCAATAAAACACCGGTATCTCCATCGAAAGGGTCAAAACATGGACCAAGCAATCGACATTGTCTCAGCTGGCAAAACCCTCCATATCAAAGTGACTGGCAAGCTGACCAAAGAATCCTACGAATCGTTTACACCGGTTATTGATGAACAGATGTCGAACCACGGGAAGATTCGCATTTTGTTCGAAATGCACGACTTCCACGGCTGGACAGCCGGTGCGATCTGGGAAGATTTGAAATTTGATCTCAAACACTGGAAAGATATTGAGCGTCTTGCCATCGTAGGGGAAACGAAGTGGGAAGCTGGCATGGCGGTCTTCTGCAAACCCTTCACGACGGCGAAGGTAAAGTATTTCGATCACACGAAGCTCGATGAAGCGACCACCTGGATCGATGCAGAGTAGCTCGCTGCTGACGAACTCAAGTTGCAATGGCCTTGGTCAGACGGGTTTGTCGCAAACACTTTGCGAGTAGAACATCACATCCACTGGTAGGCCATCACCGGGTCCAGCGAATCGCCCGGTGAGAAAGTATTCCTTAGTCCGCTGCTAGCGGAAAAACTAGCAGGTGGAGTTGTGATACCGCTTCTTTTCTTGAACGCAATGACGCGGGCAGCACACTTCACCGCCACCTCCAGCAGGCAAGGTATCTGCGATCGCCCTACGGAGTGGAGATGCGAGAAAACTTGTCAACTCTCAAAAACCTACGGCAAATCAAAGATCAGCGAGAACTAGACACGGTTTGCCTCGCCAGAGTTTCCGTCGTTGTTTTGCCGCAGACCGTGCAAAAATTCAATACCGACCGTGACACGATCGAGCGTTTGAGCAAGCAGGTTCGCGGCGAAATAGGTCGTTTTGGAAACCTCATCCAAACGCTGTCCTAGTGCATTATCGAGGGCATTTTCTGCATACGTGAAGGTCGAACGCCAGGTCTCGGTCCAATCCCTGGTAAAGCCAACCAGCCACCCGAGTAGCCCCAACGACCTTGCGTCGCCATCCAATGCTGGTGCGGCATCGGGCAAATCTCGATAACTACCAATCCCTTCGCCAAAAACGACTTGCGAATACGCTTTGCAGGTATCAGTTAGGAGCACCACGCCGCTGGTGTTGATACCCCACCCATGCGACGTCAAAACCCTCTCGCCGGCAGGCTAGAAACCCAACGTTCGATAGAGATAGACGACTTGAAATCGCCCCCAATCATTATTCCACCGCAGTCTGCCAACAAAATCAGGCGTCGGTGAGCGAGCCTTTCCCTCGACACCTATCGGCGGCTCAATGGTGAATCGCGTATCCTCGATCGAAAATGCATAATTGATCCGAGGACTGAGTTCGCCTGTCAGCCGAAATTGTGCTTGCCGTCGATTCACGGCCGATACAGACCCTTCGAAGTCGAGCGTTGCTGGTGCAGTGGCGACATCGGTAAACGTGGTCCAAGTTTGACCAACCAGAAACCGACGGCGTTCACCGTAAGCTTGGCGAAGACGAAAGCGATTCCCTTCACTGAAAAATCAGCTTCGACGTAAATACGAACCTCGGTGTCCTGGCTATCCCAGCGGGTATCAAAACTCAGCCGCGTTTGACGCGTGTGAAATCGAGCGTTGGCCCGAGGCGGAGCCTGCACGGGGATCGTTGTCGTGTCGAACGTATCAGTCGATTCGATCGGATCAAAATCGTAGATGAAGTCAGCTTCAACATAACCGCCGATCTTTATCGCAATGTCATCACCAAATATCAGCAAGCCATCATCGAATTCTGGCGGTGAATAAAGATCAACACCAACTTGTCGTAAATCCCCACGACTCTCATGGGGTTCTGAGAATCGTGATAGATTGGAAATATTTTGCAGATCATTTGGAGCTACCAATCCATCCGCTGACGAAACCGAAGCTTGAAATGCCACCGGCAGGATCGGAGCACCAGGACCATCGACCGGATCGGTGGACTGCAGCGATTCGAGACTGGCATCTTGCTCGCAAACGGCCGGATTGAGACCTGGAGCAGTCGGTTCACCAGCATTGGATGCTACCGCCACAGGTTGATTCATATCATCTGCAGCCCCCACTGACGCGGCAAAGATGGACACACCGACACAGCGCGCGATTAAAAGCAAAATCGAATGTGTGAAACACCGGGGAAGTGCCATACTCCTCTTGAACCGAGGAAGCGGTGGTTTTCTTCATTGATTTACACCAGGCTCGCAGGTTCGTTCCCCGGACCCTCGACGTACGTACCAAACACCACCCTCTTAATAAAACGCTGAAAACCGCTCACAAGACTGTCTGCCGCACGGCGAGGAAAAACGGGGCTGATAAACCGTATCACCGAGAAACAAAATCGGCCCATCGATCTGCCCTGATCAGGACCTGCACACCAAGATTGCGCGACCCCGAGGGTTTAGACGCCACGGTTACGGGACCCGAGATCGCCACTAAATCTGAGATCGCCCCAATTCATTGGGCCGAGTCACGGAGTTCAGAACTTGTGAAACAGATCGGCGAACCCAACAACCACATACTATCAACGGCGGACCGAAAAACGTTGGGATCAGGGTTCCGGAAAGATAGCAACTTCGGAAGGAGGCTTGAGCGCGGGAATGAACCATTGAATGTTGGCTTCACTTTGCTGATTGATCAATGCTGAAAAGAGAGCATCAATGGCATCACGCCGCAGTTGCGTCTGATCGGTCATCTGCTCAAATTCCAGTTCACCAGGCTCCGACTGGTGAACGTAAATCAGATGCAGTCCAAGAGGGCTCCGTACCGGCCCACCGATTTTCCCATCGCTGGTTTTACGAATGACAGCCATCACACTGCTGGGCAAGTCCCCATCATTGTTTACCCAACCCACCATGCCCCCGTTGCCAGCCGACCCAGCGTCACTGTGTTGTTGCGCTGCAGTGGCGAAAGCTTGTTCGGGCTCATTTGCTGCGCTGATCTCACCCGCGAGATCGGCTAGGCTCTGCTTAGCATTGGCGATCGCGGCAGCATCCGTTTGATCCATTTTCAAAAAGATCTGAGACACTTCCCACCGATGTCCAGCATATTGAATGCGTCGCTGCTCAAAGAAGCGTCGCAAGTTCGCCTCGGTCAATTTGCTCTTTAGGTACTGAGCCCATGCGATTCGCCAAGCCAAGTGAGCTTTTAGTGAGTTCTCATCCGCCATTCGCAAACGGGCCTGCTCAGCCAAACTGCTTCCTCTTCGCGAAGCTTCCCCAGCAACGCCATCGATTTGCCGCTGGATCATCACCTCCAGCGATTCTCCACCTTGTCTGCGAAGTGTTTTCAAAGCTAAATGGCGTCTAACCAGGAGGGCGGCAGTCACCTGCTGAGCTTCGATTGCAACCCTTCGAAGGTCGGCTGGCTTAAATCGTTC
>JAYZAR010000100.1:0-9844 GCA_036339635.1 Planctomycetota bacterium
CACCAAAGAAGTGTTTGACGCGGCGATCCAAGCGATCACCAGCGAATCCGAATCTTGGTGGGTCAAAGACGCTGCATTACACGTCATCGGTAGCGCATCATCGGATTGGGTCGTGCCGTATGTGGACCAGTTGCTTCCGTATTTAAACCACGAAGACTGGTGGCTCCAAAATGCGGCACTCACCGCACTGACTCCGATCGTCGCTGACGAAAGATGTTATCGAAAAGTTTTGCCGCCCATCGGTGAACTCATTCGAACCAACCAACGTTCAGCACTGACGTTAGGATTGATGGGCAGCATCCGAGAGCAAATCAAACGGGGCAGCCCTGACGTTCATAAACTCGCCGGTGAGACTCTCACTGAAACTTACGCAGAATATGCAGGCGTCAAAACGGCTGCTGGCGGCCAAGACATTTCCAGCACTTACGATTCCCACCTTGAATTCATCGCCGCTTCGCTCGCCGATGTCCCTGGTGGACTCGACCTGCTCTACGACATCGCTCGAGAACGTCAACCTCAGGAAATCCTGCCATACAAAGAATTCTTCTTGAACGCTGATGCGTCTCAGTTTGGCCCCAAGCTTAAACGCGCCATCAAGCCGATCATAACCAAAGAGCTGATCCCTGAATTCATTGGACGCAATCGCGAACGCTTGCGAGAATTTGCTGACTCCAAGGTCCAATCCGACAAGCCGGGTGGCGAGAGATACCCTATCAATGGGCTAACCGCACTCTATTCTCGAGCTGGATACGAAGGTTACGACTGGCAGATGTTTGCTGACTTGCGAAACGCCACCTGGTTTTATCACAGCTTCGACCCAATTCCTGCTGAACGGATTCCCTGGGATCAACTGATCACTCGATACCGCGAAGTTACTTTGCCCAAAGGAATGGAGAATTGGTACGCGCCCAAATTCGAACCGGAAAGCGCTGGCTGGAAAAATGCCAAGAGTCCATTTGGCAATTACAAAGGTGAAATACCATCGCAGCCGATTCACAAGTGCGATGCCAACTGCACCGGCCCTGGCTGCTATGGTGCAACGAAAGTAAATTCTCTCTGGGAGAATGAAGTTTTGTTGATGCGGGGCACGTTCAATCTACCGCCTCTTCGCGATGGCCATCGTTACCGCATTCGCGTCAACGATGGGAACCATGTCGGTTCGGGAGGGGGATACCTCATTTATATCAACGGAAAACCGCTAATTGAATCCAAAACTTGCAACGGCCGTGGATCGGGCGGACTGCCCAAAGGTGCGTACATCACTCAAGAATTCCGGGAAGATTTAACGCAAGGCAAATGCACGATCGCGGTTAAAACATTCCTACGTTACAACGACAAATACAAAGTGAAACCGAGTGCACCGGTCCCGCAAGGAAAAATCAGCCTGCATCTTGAGGAACAAAAGTTACCTCCGATGAGTGACGACCTGCTTCGTAAATCCGCCACGGTGGTCGCGATGCTTTCGTCCGACTGGCAAGCCGCCCAAGACCCCGATGATCGTGAACGAAAAACAGCCGCAGTCAAATTCGTGTACGACGGCAAGTTTGTACAGAATTCCAAAATCCTGGGAAGCTGGAAAACTCTCGGCACCGTGAAAAAAATCGCTGAATTCACTGCCGAAAAACGATTGAATCCACGAAACGCAGCCTTCGCTGAGATTACCTTCCATGACAATGGCGAAACAGACAATGCAACCCGTTTATGGTCCAACACAACCTTGATGGACCTAACCCGCTACGAAGCATTAAAAATGGAGCCCAGGACGATCGCGGATGAGAATTATCTCTTTATCGAATCAGGGCGTTTCAGTGAACGCAACCCTGTTGGCTGGCAAACAACTTGGTACGTGTTGAAAAAAAAACGCTAAGCTGAATTTCGGGCAAACAAAATAAACTGCTGTTTTTTCAAGCCCCAGCTTTACAGAGATTCCAGCATTCCTGAAACTCCAGCATAACCAATAGCCGCCAATGACCGCATCGCGGCGGCACTCATCGGAAACCCGTTGCACTCATCATGTCAAAACATTACACCGCGATCACCGTCACGCTCATCTTTTCGAGCATCGCACTGGGGCAAGAACGACGATTCGTAAGCGGTTCAAGGCTGCAACTCGGGGTCGAAAGTGATTTGTCTGCATCGGTTCGCGTCGCGGACTTCGATGGCAACAAGACAAGCGATATCGTTGTAGCGAATGGACGCCACTGGCCCGGGCAGAACTATCTGTTCATGAACCAAGGGCGAGCAATCTTTAGTATTCAGCGCCAACTCGGCTCGGATCGCTGCACCACGTACGCCACAGAACCAGCCGACCTCGATGGGGATGGCGATCTCGACATCGCTGTCGGCAATGACATGGCCCCAAATCGTGTTTTCTTCAATGACGGGAATGGCAACTTCATCGCTGGGCCAGTATTCGGCGAACCATCGAGTGTCCGGAGTCTTGAAACTGCCGATATCGATGGCGATGGCGATATCGATATTCTCTCGACTTGCCGTCGCCGAGAGAATCAGATCTATCTGAATGACGGTCAAGGCAACTTTGTATCGAGTCGCCCGTTTGGCACAGAGCAGGATTCCACGATCGATGTAGCGGTCGCTGACTGGAACAGCGATGGACATTTTGACCTCATTCTCGCGAACCGCGATGACCAACAGAACGCGATTCTGATCAACGACGGCCACCTGAATTTTGACAAAGCGATTCCATTTGGCAGCAATCGCGATCAAACACGATCGGTCGCTGTCACCGATCTCAACGGAGATTCATTACCCGACATTGTTGTTGCCAATATTGGACAGACCAACCACGTCTACCTGGCTGATGGAAAAGGAGGCTTCGAAATCGTTCCGTTCGGACTGGAAACAGGCCGATCCTACGCGCTGACACTCCAAGACATGGACAACGATCAAGACATTGATTTAGTCGTCGGAAACGTTGGCGAGCAGAATGCAGTCTTCATGAATCTTGGCGATGGCAGAGGTTACAACGAAGTCCGGTTTGGAGATCCATCCACGGCAACTTATGGATTGGACACCGGTGACGTGGATGGCGACGGCTTCCAAGACATCGTGGTCGCCAATTCTGGATCACAAAACCTTGTCTTTCTGAACCGCCGCGGATCCCCGCCCGGTGTCGCTCGCCCATCAATGCAAGATGGCCCGCCAACGGCGAAACATCAACCGCCTGGGATATCGGTGCCCAACGAGAACGCAACTCCCGTCAACCCCACAACACAGCCTGATGCCATTGCCTCCACGAAATGGCCTGACACTGTGGCATCGGTGACACAGGCCGATACGGTTGGTTCAACAACTAAGTCGGATGGACGCGTCGAAGAAGGGATGGCTGACTGGGATTCCTTTCGTGGACGTGGCGGCAAGGGCGTGGCGGATGGCTCACCCGTTCGCACAGCTTGGAATGCCGACGAAACAGCGGGGGAATTAAGCGGTGTGCTTTGGTCAACCCAAGTCCCCGGACTCGGACATTCGAGCCCTGTGATCAGTGGTGATCGAATTTTTTTGGCAACGGCCATCGCAGCAGCAGGGGATGCTCCCTTAAGTGTTGGCCGCGGCGGTAAACCAGATGCTGCCGACGACCAAGGCGAACAAAGCTGGGTCGTGCTTTGCTATGACCGGAACACGGGCGAGGAAATTTGGCGACAAACCGCACAACATGGAATTCCGAAAGCGACACGTCACGCGAAAGCGACGCACGCAAATACCAGCATCGCAATCGAGGGGGACAACGTCGTCGCTTTTTTCGGTTCAGAGGGCATTCACTGCTTTGATAAACAGGGGAATAAAAAATGGTCTCGTGACCTCGGCTTGATCAACATTAGCAAGTATGGCATCGGATGGGGTTTTGCAAGCTCACCAGCGATCGAGGATGGCCGCATTGCGATCGTCTGCGACGACCCTGACAATCCATTCGTTGCCGCACTTCAACTTTCCGATGGAAAAGAAATCTGGCGTACATCACGACAAGGAATTTGCGAACGAAGCTGGGGAACGCCATTCATCCACTCGAGCCCGGACAAGGATCAAGTCGTGATCAACGGCTGGCCCTGGGTCGTCTCCTACGATTTTGCAACCGGCGAGCCGATCTGGAAAATTCGTGGCGGTGGCGACAATCCTGTGCCCACACCTTTTGAGGCAAACGGGTGGATCTATATAACCAGTGCGCACGGCGCAGAATCTCCCATTTTCGTTGTGCGGCCAGACGCCAATGGTGATATCTCACCACCAGAGGAAACCGGGACGAATGATTCGGTCGTCTGGAGCACCCGTCGGGGTGGTTCCTATATGTCGACCCCGGTGGTCTATGGTGAGTACCTGTACCTCGGAAACCCCACCGGGGTCAACCGTTGGTTTCACGCCAACACCGGTGAACTAATATCCGAGAAACGACTCGGCACGGGAGCATCCATTATCTCGTCTCTCGTCGCTGCGGATAACAAAGTCTTTTGCCCATCGGAAAACGGAACGGTCTATGTCTTGAAGGCAGGGCCTGAATTTGAAATCATCGCGGAGAACGAGATGGGTAATCCCTGTTTCGCAAGTCCGGCTATCGCGGGCGGCGTTCTCTACATGCGAACCACCAAACACTTGGTCGCAATCAAGTAACCGCAATTCATCGGAATCCCACGAATCGAATCCCGCGTGGCCTGCTGACAATGAAACCCGAATTTCACAGCAGCAACAGACCCGCGACAGAGTCGCGCCTCTAAAGCGAACAGAATTGGACTGGTGAACACATCCCATCGTGTGACCAGAATTTCTGTCGCCTCTTGGTTTACCCATCAGGTGGTAACTGTAGGTAGAATGCCATTTCCCAGAACCCTCCAATCAATTCAGTCGATTGTTATGCGATTTAGATTCGTCTTACTAGCTATCCTAGCAACCACCTCGATGGTGTTGCATTTGGACAACAGCGAACTCCACGCACAATCGGGCGAACGCCCGAATATTGTCTTTGTGTTGGCAGATGATATGGGCTGGGCACAGCCAGGATTCAACGGGGGCAATGCTTCTTTGACGCCTAACATGGACACGTTAGCCGCCGAGGGGATGCGATTGAACGAATATTACACACATAGCGTTTGCGCACCAACTCGGGCCGCGTTCTTAACAGGACGCTACGCCTTTCGGACTTGGAGTGATTGGCGATCCGAAGATTTTGGGAAACCAAGTTATCTCGCAAAGCTGGGACTGAAACTCGCGTATAACGATCGAGGCGAACCAACACGTCGCATTCACGCGTTGGATACCGAAGAGCGAACGGTTGCCGAAGCACTTCGCGCTGCAGGATACTTCACATCCCTGATCGGCAAGTGGCATTTGGGAGAATGGCTTCCTGAAAATCTACCAATGGGACAAGGGTTTGAGCACCAATACGGGCACTACGCTTGGGGGATCGATTATTACAACAAGACGATCGTTCATAATGCACCCGCTCGGTTTGCCGTTTATGACTGGCACCGCAATCAACGGCCCATCCAAGAACCGGGATACGCCACTGACTTAATCGCAGCCGAAGCTGATCGGGTTATCCAGGCACGCAAAAGCGATGACCGCCCATTCTTCATCTATGTCGCCTTCAATGCGGTTCACGGACCACTGAATCCCCCGCCGGGATTCAGTGGAAACGCAGATGATCCCTTGGCGATTCGCGATGCGATGCTCAAGAGCCTGGACGACGCATTGGGGCGAATCATGCGGTCGATCAACGAAAACGGATTCCGTGAGAATACGGTGTTCGTATTTTCTAATGACAACGGCCCCGTCTTGGAGGAAATGAGCAGACCATTCCGGGGTACAAAAAACACGACGTTTGAGGGTGGTGTCCGACAACCGGCAATCATTCGCTGGCCCGGCCACACGAAACCAGGAACAACCAAAGATGGCTTGATGTTCATTACAGACTTTTATCCGACTTTTATCAGCTTGGCCGGTGGCCAAACTGATCAGCCTCGTCCAATCGATGGCATTGACATGACCTCGATGCTATTCGGCGGTGAGGAAAGTCCAAGACAGGAAATCATCTACGATGTTGAAGGCAGCGTGAGGCTTCCGACCATCCGAAGAGGTGATTTTAAATTGATGGGCAAGATGCTTTTTAACATTGCAAAGGATCCAAGTGAGCAAACGGATATTGCGGACCGGCACCCCAAAATTGTTGCGGGTTTGCGATCGCGCGTCGCTGCAGCGGGGAGGGAGCGGCCACCGCTGGGAGACAAACCTTTGTTGATGGACCCACCCTTACCGTATGTCTATGGTCTGCAAGAACAAGACGAGGTACCGGATTGGCTAAAAGAAAACGTGGATGCAATCCGGGCTCAACAACCAACTACTTGGGCACCAGGAGAAACACCTTGGCCGAAAGCCCCCAAGGGCGCAACTGCCAGCAAAATGGATGGTCTGAAAGACGAATTAACGAAATAGTGAGAATGTCGCGAATCGGGGCAATACGCACCGTAACAAGCCATCACGACAGCTCAATTTCGGTCGCTAAACTTCGATGCGCAACGAAATTAAGCACCCACAAGTGAATCGGTAACTGACGAGGCTGGAATCACTTGGCGTGTCACCTGGATCACAATTCTGTAAATCCAAAAAGAAGATCGCATTGCGAATTCTCGCCCCAACAAATCAGGGGTTTCGTAAGCAGACAGATCCAAACTCCTCAGGGCAGAAGGATCGGATAACCGAACCAGCTGAAATGTATCGCCCCATAGCAGCGAGGTTCCCCCTCCTGCGCACCTCTCATCGTCATTAGTGACTCACAGCCCTGTCATTCGTGACTCACAGCCCTCCCCTCACCGACAACCGAAACACTGGTCGGAGTCAGCGAGAAACGATGGCACGAGCGCGAGGCTTCAATCGCACAATCTTCGTAATCAGCTATGGTGTACGGCCTACTATTTTTGCGTTATTGCCGCAGTTACAAAGCTACAGACCAGCGCAATCTAGCCAGCATTCCCGTTCCTACAAACGCTCACTCCGATTCGCCCCCTTCGAACGGCTCACTGTTACGGATTCCCTGACGTCACTATCCTGGCATATCTTCACTGAATATTGCCACTTATTGACCTTATGTTTTGCTATGAATGAACAAGCGAAAATCCTGGAGCTTACCACCCGATTACTTCAAGCCATCACTGTTGCGGACTGGGGGACCTACACCGAGCTCTGCGCTGCGGACTTAACCGCGATAGAGCCAGAGTCGAATGGTCATCTGATCGAAGGCATGGCATTCCACAAACACTACTTCGACATGGCAGGACAATCTCCCTACGCCAACGTGACGACAACCATCAGTAGCCCACATATCCGAGTGATGGGGAATGTTGCCGTCATTGCTTATGTTCGAATGACACAACGAATCACCAACGGCGTCAGCGCAACCTCCACAACCGAAGAGACGCGGGTTTGGGAAAAAACGGCTGGAGTGTGGAAACACGTTCATTTCCATCGCTCTTGATCTTACGACAGTCGTCCGATCGCCTTTGCTCACGGACGACGCGTACGCCGACACACCGTGGTCTGTGAGCCATTCCTGCAACTGCGACCTTAGCAATCAGCCCGCGACACTTGGAGATGATCGTTCCAATGGATCTACCGGGGTTTCCTACGCCGAAGAGTGAAGCTTCTCACATTCCCAACTCAACCGGCATGCCAAGCGACATTGAATTGCCGTTCCATCGATAACATCCGACGACACCATTATTTCACCAGAACCCAATCCACGTGACGAAGGGATCTCGCCGTGTAAAAACTCCTCGAATCAATCATGTTGACAACGATAATTCTGAAGAGAAGAGACCCCGTGCACGCACGGTTACCCGTTACCAAGATGATGCCGCAAGCTCATTGTCCGTCGCTCATGTACGTTTCTCGAAGAAACAGCATCATCAATCCGTATAACCACAAATGACCCAATCGCGGTTCTTCTTCTCTGGCTCAAAAAAGTTACCGAATAAAACATGAGTGCGTTTTTCGTCCGCTCAACTTGCATCCGTCAGCTCAATTTTCAGCCAAAGCAATTACCGCTACTCGCGGTTTTGCTACTTAACGGAATTTCAGAGTCCAAAGCCCAGATGGCCGACACGATCTATCATAATTGAACGATCATTACTGCTAATGATGTCGCACCGAGAGCAGAGGCATTATCGGTACTGGATGGCAAAATTCTCGCCGTCGCCGAAAAATAAACGGTGCTTCAAGCCAAAGGAGATGCGACCAAGCTGATCGACTTGTAAGGCCGAACCATGCTTCCCGGTTTTGTGGACGCTCATGGACACGTGATTGGGGCGTGGCTTGCAAATGCTTTCAGCGAACCTGTTGGTGTCACCCGATGGCGAGGTCAAAGATACCACCTCACTTCAGCAGACGCTTCGCGATTGGATCTCGGACAATCGTAAAGCAGTCGACAAGATTCAAATGGTAGTTCGCTTCGGTTATGACAACGCCCAACTAACGGAACTTCGCCATCCTTTACGTGAGGAACTCGATGCGGTTTCCGCCGAAAATCCAATCATGCCGAAATTCCAATCATATTGGTTCACCAGTCAGGCCATCTGATTTCGGTTAACTCCAAGGCATTAGAAACTGGCAGAATCACGGCGAGCACACAGGATCCCCCGGGGGAGTGATCCGGCGACAAAATGACGACCAAGAGCCAAATGGCGTCCTTGAAAAAACCGCCGCGTTTCCAATACTCGCAAAACTGATTGGGCGAGTCGGTGAGGAGGGAGCCACCACCTTCATTCGTGCTGGTGCGGTTCTGTGGGCGAGATTCGGTTACACCACCACTCAAGATGGCCGATCGATGCCAGGGCTGCTCCAATCATTTAACGAAGTTGCCACTCACGATTAACGAAGTTGCCACTCACGACGGCTTGAAAATCGACGTGTTTTCCTACCCCGACATCCTCCTCGCACGCCAAGAAATCAAGCAGGAAACCAGCTCAACCTATCAAAATCGCTTTCCTGTCGCTGGAGCCAAGGAAACCATTGATGGTTCGCCACAAGGCTTCACCGCTTGGTGTGATCGCCCGCATTTCGATCCGGTAGTAGACTCATTACCTGGTTATTTTGGGTACCCGGCCGCGTCGGCCCAAGAAGTCGCTGATGCGATTGATTGGGCGTTTGCAAATGACATTCTATTCCTGACGCATGCCAACGGCGAAGCAGCATCGGATCAGTTGATTGCATTTATCCGCGATAGCATCCGAAAGCATGGTGGGGGCGATCGACGACCGTTACTGATCCATGGCCAATTCCTTCGTGAAGATCAAATCGATGCATTCAAAGACATTGGCGTACTGCCATTTTTGTTTTCCATGCACAGGTATTACTGGGGTGACTGGCATCGGGAACACACCGTCGGCCCACGATCGGCCGATGACTTTTCACCAACTGGCTGGTGCGTGAAATACGGGATGAAATTTACCACCCACCATGACGCTTTGCTGGCCTTCCCTGACTCAATATGTGTCTTGGAAGCCACCGTAATGTGACGATCACGCTCGGGAGAGACATCATTGGCCCCGAGGATCGTGTCGATCGACGTAATGACGGCGAGCAAGGCGATGACCATCTGGCCAGCGTGACAACACTTTGAAGAAAAGACAAAGGGCTCAATCGAAGTCGGAAAGCTCGCTGATCTCGTGATTCTGGACCAAGACGTAACACGCATTGAACCCAATCAGCTCGATCAAATCAAAATACTTGAAACGATTAAGGAAGAGGTTACGGTCTTTGCGTTGAAGAATCGAAGCCCGGCAAAAACACAACTAATCCATCAGCAGAGAGATCGCGCAAGCGGCTCGTTCACCAACACTTT
>JAYZAR010000101.1:0-3337 GCA_036339635.1 Planctomycetota bacterium
CGACGCCGCCCAGCGGTCGCTCCCTGCCCGGAGGCACGACATGCAACCTATCTCGGAGCCCAGGGGCATGAATCACGCCGGCAACAAGCTCTTAATACAAAATGCAGGACGAAACGAATGGGTCGACAACTGCCGGTCTAGGTTTAGACCGTAAAACGGTCGTGGGCATCAACCGTTCGGGAGTGATACAATTCGGCCATGAAAGCTCAACACACGACATCACTGCTACTGATTCTTTTCTCCGTGCTTCTAACTCGGGGCGTCCTGGCCCAGGAATCCACAATCGATTTCGCGCGGGAGATTCTGCCAATCTTGTCGGACAAGTGCTTCGTCTGCCACGGCCCTGATTCACAGAACGAAAGTGATTTACGGCTCGATTCATGGGACGCAGCGACGAGCGACCTTGGCGGCTATCACGCCATCAACCCGTCCGAACCAGCTGCCAGTGAATTGTTAGCCAGGATCGCCGATCAAGACGACCCAATGCCGCCCACCGACGCCGGAAAACCTTTAACCGAGCAAGAGAAAAGCCTTCTCCGTAGATGGATCATGCAGGGCGGAAAATATGCACAGCACTGGGCATTCGTTCCCCCGCAGAAACTCGGTGAGTTTGAATCATTGGCCGGTGCCATCGACACATTCGTCGGTCAACGCCTCAAGCTCGAAGGGGTTGAATTCGCCCCGCCCGCCAATCGTGCAGCACTTGCTCGCCGTGCGGCATTGGTTTTAACAGGTCTCCCGCTAGCACCTGATGAATTACAAATCTTTCTCGCAGACGACAACGAGGACGCCTATGAGAAGTTGGTCGGGCGTTTGTTAGCAAGCCCCAGCTTCGGTGAACATCAAGCGAGGTACTGGCTGGATGCAGTCCGTTACGGGGACACTCACGGCCTGCATTTAGACAACCGCCGAGGGATCTATCCTTATCGTGATTGGGTAGTCAGAGCGTTCAACCAAAATCTTCCCCTCGATGATTTCATTACATGGCAACTGGCAGGGGATTTGATGCCAGATCCAACGCTTGATCAAATCGTGGCAACGGGTTTCGTGCGTCTCAACCCGAGTACGGGGGAAGGCGGAGCGATCCCAGCGGAGTTTCAAATGAAAAACAACTTCGATCGCGTCGAAACACTCGGAACGGTCTTCTTGGGGATGTCGCTCACCTGTGCTCGCTGCCATACTCATAAATATGATCCCGTGGAACAAGCCGAGTATTATCGATTACTGGCGTTCTTTAACAACACGGCCGAACCGGCGATGGACGGCAATTCGTACACCTACGGCCCCGTCCTTCGCGTACCGGCGGATCAGGCAGCCTGGACCCGCTGGCAGCAAACCAAGCTGCAAGCGGAAGATCTGGTGGCATCGATCGATGCGGCAGGCATCGATCGCGACAATCTGCTTCAGCATGCCACCGACCGAGCCGGATGGAAGCAGGACACGTGGCAGATTACCAAGCCAACTACCGTCACCGGCCCAATCTTACCCATCGCGGATTCTGAAGATAGTCTCGGCTGGTCAAAGGAAGGTGGACTTCCAGGCGCGATCTCTGGCCGCGCGGCCAGAGGCAAGGTGCCGGGAAAAAATCAACTGATCTGGTTGCGTTGCAAGATCACGGTACCAGCCAACCAAACGCTGACGCTTTTTTTCAGCGGCGCAACTGGATCGCAAGTTTTCTTGGACGGCCAGACCGACGCGGTCGCCCAAAAGACGACAACCGACCGCGTGGCGAGTATCCCATTATCACTCACAGCCGGCGAACATCAGCTTCAAATCGCAATGCTTGGGCAAGACGGTTTGGCCGAACTGCAGGTCCGCATCGAAAACCCCTGGGATGGACTCGCAGAATCTCAAGCATGGGAACAATGCACGACGCGACAACAACTCCGAATGCTCGCTGCCGATGGCCCACTTGCCAAACTCGGCAGAGCTGACGACGCGACACGATTGAACGCGGCAATGGCTGAATTGGAAAATAACTTCACAACGAGTCTCGTCGCCGAGGAACTCGACAAACCGCGAGAGACGCGTGTTTTAAAACGTGGCGAATATAACTTGCCGATCGGAGATCCGCTGCAGCCAAACGTCTTAAAGGTTTTGTCGCCTTTTCCTGAAGACGCTCCACCAAACCGCTTGGGGCTCGCGAGATGGCTAACCGCCGCTAACCATCCACTCGTTTCCAGAGTCCTGGTCAACCGGATTTGGCAGCGCACCTTCGGTGCGGGCTTGGTGCGAACCCCCGAGGAATTCGGCCTGCAAGGCCAGCAACCAACGCATCCGGCACTACTCGACTGGATCGCAGTCGAATTGGTCGAAAGTGGCTGGGATTTAAAGAAAATGTTGAGAGGTATGGTCACTAGTCGAGCGTTCAAGCAAAGCTCTGCTTGGCGTGATGACTTGGATGATCCGGAAAACCTTTGGCTGGCTCGCAGCAACAGCTACCGCTTGGACGCCGAGGTCCTTCGCGACCTGGGACTCTGGGCGAGTGAATTGCTTGATTCACAAATGGGTGGAGAGGGCTGTAAACCTTATCAGCCCTCGGGAATGTGGGCCGCCTTGGCCCACCCCGCCAGCAATACAAAGAGCTACCAGCGAGACCAAGGCAAAAGGCTCTATCGCCGCAGCCTGTACGTCTATTGGAAACGCACGAGCCCACACCCGATGATGACGCTCTTTGACGCCCCTGACCGCGAATCAAGTTGTGTTCGACGTGGCCGAACCAATACACCTTTGCAGTCTTTAGGACTTCTGAACGAAACGCAACGGGTTGAAATGGGCCGGGGGCTAGCCGCCCGCTTGATGAAGTCAGCCAAGGATTCGCGCGCGCGAATTAACCTGATGTTCAACCTTTTAGCTGGGCGACAAGCAGAGCCCGCCGAAATAGATATCTGCATGAACCTCGTCAATCAAATGCAGCAGCGATACGCCAAAGCCCCTAACGATGCCGAACAGTTGCTTCAAATTGGTGACGCACCGCGCAATGAGTCGCTCACCGCAGCAGAACACGCTGCTTGGACCCAATTGGCGATGACGATGCTAGCCAGCGATTTGGCAATCCTGCTTTATTAGCAATCAAGCTTGCACGGGCGAGTGGGCGAACCGGTGCGTGAACCATCGATTCCAGTCGCAAGTGATTACTGGCCGCGATGAAGTGGAGCGGATCAGCTGATGGTTGACTGCGACCTTGACAACTCAAACCCCCGAACTGCCCGACGTAGTGACAGCGTCCAAAGGCAAACCAAAATCGAGTGTTTCGAGCGGTGTTCTGCGTCTTTTTCGCAGCCATTGTTTGACTTCGAATTCCGTGCCCCAGGCTGCGTGACGCAGGTGAGTAATC
>JAYZAR010000102.1:0-29982 GCA_036339635.1 Planctomycetota bacterium
AAAGCGCCGATCGCAAGCGGTGCCGCATTCGTTGAAAAAGCCATCTCACACGGGCTGTTGATTATCCCCGGAAATATCTTTAGCCGCCGCGACTCTCATTTTCGCATCAGCTTTGCTGCCCCTGATGAAACGTTGCATCAGGGGATCGAACTGCTGCGAATGCTTGCAACGGAATGAGCTGGACCACCGGTGGAGACACTTGCCCGCCAGTCCAGACGCCCGCCAGTCCAGATGCCTGCCAACCATAGAGGCTGCCTGCGGTGAAAAGTTGGCTTTTTTAAAATTCGCCTTGGTGCCTAGATTTTCCGCGAGCTTTTTCCTGTTTCCGGCAAGCATTTTCAGGAGATAGCCGGTTACGGTTGAATACCGGTCAGCACTTCCGAGGGTGCTCTTGGGGCAGCTTTGGAAAATCCGCGTGCTTGCCTAACTCGCCCAAGATTGATTTGACGCCGTTCATTTGATTTGGGGATTCACGACGTGCACGACTTGATCGGGCGCGACGGCAATTAGGTAAGTATTGGCGCCGTCAAAAATTTCGATACTCATTTGTTGGCCTAGCGCGGTCGGCTGCCCCAGGTTCGAGAGTGGCAGCAGGCCAAGCTGGTGGGTGCCGATCGGCAATTCGATTCGGAACACTTGAACCTCTCTGGGGAGCATGCCCCAGCAGCGGGTATCGGCTCGTTCGATCCCGCTCCATGCGGAGGCGGCGGCGAAGTGGACCAGTGAACCTGCATTGCCTTCGAGTCCAAGGGCATCGCTTGCCTTGGCGACTGCGGCTTCTTTGGTCGCACGTCGGACGACAGCTCTGGCGATCGTCCACGGTTGCTCCGCTTGCAGTTGAAGACCAGCTAATTCGGCGACGTCGGTCAATGTTTGCGTGGCGCCCCGCAATTTCCCTTCGACGACCACGCCGATCGCGGCGATACTATCGGTAGGTAATGCGATTTGGGGGACTTTGACGGTCGCGATGTTAGGAATCGCTAGCCCGCCCTCTTCTTGTCCGTTGTTGTCGGTCTTGTTGGCGTTCGCGTTGAGGATTGCTGACGCGATTGACAATGATTCGCTTGTCGTGGGTGCGTTCGTTTCCTCGAGGACCGGCCCGCGTCCAACACAGGCAATCAGGT
The DNA here is from genome assembly GCA_036339635.1 of Planctomycetota bacterium. Taxonomy (GTDB): domain Bacteria; phylum Planctomycetota; class Planctomycetia; order Pirellulales; family Pirellulaceae; genus Rubripirellula. The sequence continues at coordinate 1,125 of JAYZAR010000102.1, forward strand.
ACAGCACGCCATGGCCGGCCCGGCTATGAGTGCCATTGACCGCACGGGCAATGTCCGCTTCGGCAGGCGCGAATTGGGGGCGAGCTAGGCGAACCAATTGGTAAGCACGCTGGGCGTCGTCATAATTTTGATGGGTCGCTTCGCGAAGTAGGCCTCTGAGGTAGGGCGGCATTGCGATTGGTTGGTAAACTTTGGTCGCCGCTAGCAAGCCTCGTTCTTCGGCTTCACGAGCCAATTCCGCTTGTCGATTTGTCGCCTGCAGCGAGTAACTTTCTGCATCGATTTGGTCGCCAGCTAAGGAGCAAACGGCCAGCATCGCTCGGATCATTACCGTCTCGTAACCAGCAGGGCGAAACATGCGACGTGTATCATCGGTCATCAGGGAAGCGGCTTCAGTGGTCAGGGCGATTTTCGGCTGGCCGTCAAACCGGTCTCGGAGTGTACGCAGGCGGCGTTCGGCCGCTGCTGCATCGCCGGACGCTAATTCCACCATTGCCAGGTCAAGGGCTGCCGGTGCTTGGAAGGGCCCAGCTTCAGTTGCCAGAGGTTCAAGCTTGCTTCGAGCAGATTCCAGGTCGCCAATGGCAAAGGCTTGGCGGGCAGTCTTGATGTCTTCTCGCGCTACCCGTGATCGCGCGCACCCAGACAAGCCGACGAACAGTAAGCCGCAGACCAGGAGGCTAAATGTGGGCAGGCTGTTTATCGACAGGCAGTTCGGCATTGCGGGCCGTGACATGAGCCTGCGACTCTGCAAGCGGTTGGTTACCGGTTCCGGAACCCGCATCGGCCAATCGTTTTCACCGCTTTGTTGATGTCGCGTCTTGGAGCGGTTGGTCTGGCGTATCGGCACGTTCAAGATTAACCGTCAGCCTGATCAAACCAGCCGAAGTTCCACCATTTTCCTGCACGGCTTTTGCTGTAGCCTTTGCGGATCTTGGCGGACTCTTTCAGGGTTTCGCCGGTGTGGACGTTAACGAGTTCCAGCGTCAGCAAGTAATCCCGCTGGCTGGTCTTATTGCGCTCGGTGGTTCCGCTGGTGATGTTGGCATACAGAAGGTAATCGATTGGGGTTCCCTGCCGACCCAAGGCGGCGGAAAAAATGTCGCGATTTTGAGGCAGGTACAGCGAGTCGGGGCGCAGGCGGGTTTCTCGCAAGGCCGCAGTGACCATCCGACGACTGATTGACCGGAAGGGGCCATCAGCGTTGATTTGTGAGTCAATACGCTCGTAAAGCTGGTCTTTGAAATCACCGACTTCTTCAGCACTTTTGTTTTCCACCCCAATGAAACAGACATTGGCTGGCCCCATCGCCAGTTGCCCCATCGCCGGTTGCCCAGTGGCTAAGGCCGACCCAATCACCGGTTCAGATTGGAAATTTTGTTGATAGTTGGCGGGCTGGAGGGTTGTCGGATCGCTTGCTGGCGGGCACTGGCTGAGCAATTTTGCCATTGCCTCATCGACCAGAGGATTCCAAGTCGCCGCGCCGGCCGCATGACTACCGACCATATCTTTGTCATCTTTGGCAAGAATATGTCCGTATCGGTGGCTAGCACAGCCGACAAATGTCAGGCCAGCGAAGATCGTGGCGAGGCTGCAATAACGAAAATAGTTCACGTCGAATCGCTCCAGATGAGGTCAGTGCCCTTGTCGGCTGGTCGGGACCTAGCAAAATACTTGCATGGCGAGCCAGAGTGGTTTGGTGGTGATCCCAGTCGCACTCACCTCTTATGATCGGTATTTGCTGCCTTGAGCGTTGACAAAAGGAAGCTTGTTACCAAACTCTAGGATCGCTGCCGAGTTCGCCCCGATTGCGTAAGTTCCCAGGGTGGGTGATTCGGTTTCATCTGGGCGGCAGATTTGCTTTCGGAGCGATGGGCGAACGACGACTCGATCCGATAAACTCTTCTCCCGCGTCGAAATTGTCGTGTCGAGATCCTTTAACTTTGCCTCATTCGCAGTCCGACTATGCCTGTTTCGCTTAGCGATCCCACTGTGATCCCGCCATTTTTTCCAAGCAGCGGCGTCCTGTCCGTGGTTGCTCCATCACCAAATCCATTTGCAACCCCGACACCGGTTTTGGCGGCCGATGAAGATGACGAGGTTGATGATGATGACGACCTCGACGATGGATTCGGGGAAGAGGGTGATGGAGTCGAAGGGGATGAGGGTGGATTCCAAGATGATCTGGATGATGATGACGATCCAGATGAGTTCGACGACATTGACGAAGATGACTTCGATGACAACTTTGATGATGACTTCGAGGAAGAACTCGAAGATGACTACGAAATTGAGATCGAAGACTCGGTCAGCAAGGAGTTTGGTCTCGGAAGCAGGCGTGCCGCTGGTGGAACTGAAGAAATAGCCGATGGTCTCGACGACTTTGAGGATTTCGAAAACATCGAATAAATCCGCTTTCTCCGCGCTGGAGGTGAGCGACCGGGTCGGTGGATGACTTGCTGAGCGTCCGATTAACTCGGCCGCGAATGATATGCTTTAAGACTGATAGGCTGGTGTCACGGATAGGCAGGTGGCACTGATACGCTGGTGTCTTTTTACGCTTTGATTTTGCGTGGATGCGAGCAGCGATGATTGGATAATCAAACGAAAAAGGCAAATCGATGTCGTCACGTGTCCTTACGTTACTTGCTCTTGCCTGCGGTTGGTTGTCTTCTGCCGGTTTCGTGCAGGGCTGGGAACGTCCGAACGTTCTCTTGATTTGCGTGGACGATTTGCGTCCTGAATTGGGTTGTTTTGGAAAAGACTACATCCATTCTCCGAACATTGATCGGCTTGGATCGCAGAGTCGGATTTTCACGCGGCATTACGTGCAAGCACCGACCTGTGGTGCGTCTCGTTACACCTTGCTGACTGGTCAGTACGGTCCAGCGGACAACGGAGCGCTGTTCAAGCGAGCGACCCGGATTCAAAGCGGGGCAGAATCAGTCGACGCAAGTATGCCGGCTTGGTTTCGAGAGCATGGTTATCGTACTGTTTCGGTTGGGAAGGTGTCACATCATCCGGGAGGGCGTGGTGGCAAGGATTGGGATGATGACAGGCAACTTGAGATGCCAAACTCCTGGGACCGTCACTTGTTGCCTGCTGGCGATTGGCAGCACCCACGTGGCGCGATGCACGGATTGGCCCACGGAGAAATTCGTCAAGACGCCAGCAAGATGGATGTCTTTCAGTCGGTAGAGGGACCCGATTCGATCTATCCTGATGGATTAATGATTGATCAGTCACTGCAGCAGCTTGATCAACTGGCTGTTGATAAAAAGCCCTTCTTTCTGGCGGTGGGTATCATTCGGCCACACTTGCCCTTTGGGGCTCCCGCCAGATCGATGGAGCCCTATCACGGGGTTGCGTTTCCTCCAATTCCGCATCCGTTTCGTCCTGTCGGGAAAACAACTTGGCATGCATCGGGCGAGTTCATGAAGTACAACCGGTGGAAACGCAATCCCAATACCGATGCGGAGTTTGCCATGGAGGTTCGGCGTCATTATGCCGCCTGCGTGACCTACGCTGATTCGTTGGTTGGTCGCGTCTTAACGCGGTTGGACGAACTCGAGCTCAAAGACAAGACGATTGTTGTGTTGTGGGGCGATCATGGGTGGCACTTGGGAGAACATCAGATTTGGGGGAAACACGCGCTCTTTGAAGAGTCTTTGCACTCCCCATTGATCATTCATCACCCAGGAATTGATGCGGCAGGCGAGGCGACCAACTCGATGGTTGAAACACTTGACGTGTTTCCCACGCTCTGTGAGTTGAGTGGACTTCCCTTCCCCAAGAATCTTGATGGTATTTCGCTAATGCCAATCTTGGCCGACCCTTCGGTTCCGGGGCATGACGCCGTGTCGTACAACCGGAGTGCAGAGACCATTCGAACGAATACCCATCGGTTGGTCGTTCATCGCACCGGCGAGGTCGAATTGTATGATCACACGACGAGCGATGCGGAAACCAAAAACTTGGCGATGCAAAACGAAGGGCTCGTCAAAGAGCTCAAGGCGAAGCTCGACGAGCGTTTGAAGCGATAAACCAAGCTGACGCTGTTTCGGCTGCAATTGCGTAGGCGTTAGCGTGTGGTCAATTGAATTCTTAAACACCAATTAAGCTGGAACATCAGTTAAGTCGTGTACTCGGAGTTGAATTTCACGTATTCGGTTGTCAGGTCGCTCGCCCAAAAATCCGCGACTCCTGGGCCGTCACCGACGATTAGCTGGACTGGCACCTCTTTGCTCTGTTGCATCTGTTGGCTGAGCTTCGCTTCGTCATAATCGACTGGGCTTCCGTTGCGGTAGATTTCCGTTCCACAAAGGGACAGGCATACACTTGACGGATCGATTTTTACTTCGGCGCAGCCGGCGGCAGATACGATGCGTCCCCAATTTGGGTCGCCGCCGGTGATCGCGGTTTTGACTAAGGGGCTAGCGGCGACCGTACGGGCGATTCGTTCAGCATCGCCATCCGAAGAGGCTCCCTCGATGTGAATCGCAATCACATGTGAAGCGCCCTCGCCATCTGCGACCAACATTTTGGCAACGCGAATCGAGATTTCGTCGATGGCTTGCTGGAAAGCAGCGATCGCTTCCGGTGGCAGGTCGTGGCCTTGCCCTGAGGAGAGCAACAGCATTGTGTCATTGGTGCTGGTATGCCCATCGACACTCACGCGGTTAAAGCTCCGGTTTGCTGCCGACTGCAGTACCTGGTGGGCCTGCAATTCTGAGAGTGGGGCATCCGTCATTACAACCGCAAGCATGGTGGCCATATTGGGTGAGATCATTCCGGCCCCTTTAGCCATCGCGGCAACCTGATACTCTTTTCCCGCGAAAGAAAAATGACTGGTTGCGATCTTTCGCCGATCATCGGTTGTGCAGATCGCGTCAGCGGCGTTTTGGAATGCATCGATATCAGGGCTCAGATGGGCATGAGCAGCAGCGATTCCCTGCTGGATTTGATTCATGGGCAGAACTTGTCCGATGACGCCCGTGCTCATCACCAGAACGTCTTCGGCGGTACATCCGATCAACGCGGCAACTTGACTGCACATCGCCTCCGCATCTTCCATCCCTTGTTGCCCAGTGCAGGCGTTGGCATTGCCGCTGTTGGTGACCACAGCGTGGATGTGAGTGCCAGGAGTCCGGGAGCGGCAAAGGACCACCGGTGCTGCGACGATCTGATTTTGAGTGTATACGCCGGCTGCTACTCCGGGCGAGTCCATCACAATCAACGATAAATCCCTTTTTCCACTCGATTTGATGCCGCATGCGACTCCTGCGAACGAGAATCCAGCAGGTAAACGTTGGCCTGGCTTAACCTCAACATTGGATGACATGCTCGCTCGAATCGTTAAATGGTGAAGGGCCTGGTAGCTATCATTGACGGAGACTCACAATATTATCGACAATCTCGACGCAGCTGAAGAAGCGACGACGAACAAAGAGGCTTTCACCCCCTGCTTGGTTCGCCTGTGTTGTGTTGCCGTTGAGGCCGAGTGTGTCCGATCGATTGTTGATCATCAAGCTCAGCAAATCACCATAGAAAGCCGCATTTTGAACCTGCCCGTCCCGCCTACGCCTACCTCACACAACGACGCCTCCATGGCGGATCGCGGAGCCAACACCGTTCCTTGCGAGCGGTATACGGATCGGCCTTTGGATACGGCGGATGATGGCTGCATTGTGGAAGCGATCAATCTGACGAAGCGGTTCGGCACTTTTGAAGCTTTAGTTAACTGTTCTATGCGGGTATCGCCTGGAGAAGTTTTCGGCCTGTTAGGGCCGAACGGCGCGGGCAAGACAACCCTCATCCGATCGATGCTCGGTTTTTTACAGCCGACCTCAGGACACTGCATCATTGCTGGTCATGACAACCGTCGTAGCAGCGTCAGGCTGCGTGAACAGGTTGCTTACTTGCCAGGCGATGCGCGGGTGCCGCGGCACATGCGGGGATTGGGGGTCTTGAAATTTTTTGCCGAGATGCATCCCGTCGGTGATTTAACGAGAAGCCGCGAAGTCGCCGAACGATTAGAACTCGATACCCGGCGACGTGTTGGTTCGATGTCGACTGGAATGCGGCAAAAACTTGCCTTGTCGGTCGTCTTGGGGCTGCAAACTCCAGTCATCATCTTGGACGAACCGACGGCTAATTTGGATCCTACGATCCGAGCCGAAGTGTTAAAGCTAGTCGTGGAAGCGAGACAGGCTGGCCGTACCGTTTTGCTGTCGTCCCACGTCCTCGGTGAAATCGAGGACACTTGCCAAAGGGTTGTGTTTTTGCGTCACGGGCATCTCGTCAAAGAATTGGCAATGGCAGACCTTTTCCAGCGACATCGTGTGACTGCTGGCCCTCCCGAAAATGCAGTCGAAGCATCCAGCCCCACACCGGAAATTCAGATCAAAATCCCCGAAGCATTGCGAACGCGAGTTCAATCACAAACGGTCACGGAAGAGGGCCGTACTCGAATTCAGATCGAAACGGCCGGTGACTTGGCGCCGTTATTGCCGTGGCTCGATTCGCTGAAGCTGACAAATTTACGGATCGAGCCGCTCGGCTTGCGGGCGGTTTACGATTCGGTCCACCACGGCGAAGACACCAGCGGGTTGGAGGACGAGCTTTGATTCATCGAGTGTTGATGCGAAAATACATTGGTCAATCAATGTTGCTGTTTCTTGCTTGTGCGACCACCTTGTTCGCTTTTGCATGGGTTCGGGTTTGGGTCGTGAGCCTGCTCGATATGGGCCAATTCAAAACGATTTTGGACCAGTTTCGAGAATTCGAAAAATTTGCGCCGATCGAATTTGATGCCCTGTTTACCTATGCGGGACGCGTCGGGATGACCTACGATGAGCCGATTGTGATTTTGTGCACGGTCGTCTGGTGCATCTCCCGTGGTAGTGATGTTGTTAGTGGTGAACTCAATCGTGGCACACTTGAAATGATGCTAGCCCAGCCGATTCGCCGGGTCACTCTACTAGCGACACATGCCACGGTATCCGTGGCAGGATTGGCATTGTTGTGCCTGATGGTCTGGGGGGGGATCACGGTTGGTATTGAGGCAACGACGGTGACCGAAACAGTTGATCCGCCCGCTTTCCGAATACCGATGATCAATATCGACGTGCCGCTGACGGTGGCTGAACCGGTGACTGAAGAGATTCCTCTACGCCAGCGAGTGAATTCTTCGACTTACGCTGCTTCCACATTCAGTCTTTTCGCGTTCGGGTTTTTCTTGCTCGGGCTCTCTTCGATGTTCAGTGCCTTTGATCGTTATCGTTGGCGGACTGTCGGAGCGGTGGTGGGTGTCTATATCTTGCAACTGGTGATGTTTGGATTGGGGAAAGCTGCCGCGTCACTGGAATGGTTGCTTTCAATGACTTTTTTCAGCTGTTACCGGCCGCAGAAGATGACCTCTCTGGTCGCCAATGAAGGCCTGGGTGCCCCCTGGAGTTTGGCGACGCCGATTCCCGATGGTGCGTTTCCGCCGTTGGTTTATCCACTCCTGTTGATCACTTTGGGAATGATTTGCTACGGCATCGGCGGAAGGCACTTTTCCCGTCGAGATTTGCCTGCACCTCTTTAGGGGTCCAATCGAGAGATCTTGTCAGCGGAATGCTGTTTCAAAAGCCCCCCCCCGCGGCCCTCAAGTTTGTATCGTCGTCAGTGATGCCGCTGAATAGTGCGGCCGGGTTGGGTTAGCAACGAGAATGGGTACGCCTCGCTCGATTCCGACCTTCGAACATGTGCAGTTTGGCGATCTTTGGCGACTGGATGCTGCAAACTGCCTCGTCGAGGCGGCGAGCTACGGTCGAGGATGATGCAGCCCCGCTAGACTTTGAATGCGTATAAATTAAGGCCATTGATTCGCCCAATCTCATTTGCATTGACCCCATGATTTACTTTCGACTTTCGATATCGTTTTGTTTTGCACTTGCCGTTGCCTCCGCGAGCCTGGCAGAGGGTCCAGTTAAGGTTTTCTTTCTCGTTGGACAGTCCAATATGGAGGGCAAGGGTAACCCCATTCATCTAGACACTTATCAGAATGATCCTTTGATTCGATCGACCTATGCTGGCTTGAAAGATGGTCAAGACTGGCGGGTTCGTGATGACGTTTGGATTACCTACCCCTCGAAGACTAAAGGTGCGAAGCATGGGGGATTGGGTGTCGGCTATGGGACCAAAGGGGAAGATTCAATTGGACCCGAATTCGGTTTTGGGCACAGGATTGGAAACGCACTGGACGAGCCCGTATTGCTGATCAAGATCGCTTGGGGCGGGAAATCACTCGGCGTTGATTTTCGTCCGCCCAGTCTGCCTCCTACCGACGCAGAGGTGGAGGCATTGCTGGAACGCCAGCGGAAACGAAAGCCTGAAACGACTGCCGAGGAGGTGCGAGAACGCTACGGGTTTTACTACCGAGAAATGCTGCGTCATGCGAAAGAGGAACTGGCTGCAGCAGGCGAGCGGTTCCCTCGTCTTCAAGGTCGGCCACTTCAGGTGGCGGGTTTCATTTGGCACCAAGGCTTCAACGACAAAGTCAATCGCGACTTACGTGAGAAGCAATATTCGGACTATACCAAGTGGTTGATCGCGTTTATCGAGGATGTACGCAATGACTTGGCGGTTCCGGAGATGCCGTTTGTGATCGGCGAGTTAAGCACCGGTGGTATTCCGGCTCGCGGTGACTTTCAAGCGGCTCAAGCGAGTGCGGCGAAGCCCGCTAAGTACGCTGGTAATGTCGCGTTTGTTCCAACAGCGGAGTTTTACGACACCTCGGCCGAAGAGTTGTTCAAGAAGAACTACTGGAAAGGAACCGAAGAGCAAAAGGCTGAGTGGAAGAAAGTTGGCAATGATCGCCCCTATCACTACCTCGGCTCAGGAAAAACCTACTACTTGAAGGGTGTCGCTTTTGCCGATGCGGTTCTCGGGATGATGAAGTAGCCGATGCACGCGCTCGCCTGCGGTTAGATTCGAGTCTCTTTACCGGCGGTGATGCATCGACATGATTCATCGTTTAATTTGAGGTTTGCTTTGCAGGCCCTGATTCTTCTTTTTCGTGTCGTGCGTGCTGAGGCATGACGCATGAAGCATGATGCGTGCTGCGGCATGATGTGTGCTTCGTGATGCTTGATTCCTCCGCGGCCCGTTTCGTTGGTCTGGGTGAGATGGCCGCGCCGTTTTCTCGGGTCTTTTGGGCGAGGGGATTCGCAATGAGTCCGCTTTTGGTGCCCCTGCGAGGTCACTCAATCAGAGTGAGCTACTTTTCAACAGGCTTGTTCCCGGCCGTCTTAAACATCGAGCTGTCATGGTCTCCCAGGCAACGGAAAAAAATATCGCTTGATCACTTGCTGTGACTTTGACGGACTCGTGTGCGCGATTCTCTAGAAGGGGTTGGGCATATTGGGGTACCTCAAATTTGTCGTGCCCAAGGATGTACAGGATGGCAAGATTGGGGTCAATGAGAACGATATTCTGACCAATCTTCCTTACGCGCCGGGCTGTTGCCTTTGTTTTGATCATCATTCGAGTGTGAAGCTTCACAACTCCAGTGCTCATGATGATCGTTACATTCTTCAACCGGATACGGATTCGGCGGCGCGAATTGTTTTTGACTATTTCGGTGGCGCCGGGCGATTCCTGGGAATTAGCGAAGATCTGATGACCGCCGTCGATAAGGCGGACGCGGCACGATTTGAACGTGAGGATGTTTGGCATCCTACTGGTTGGGATTTGATGTCATTCTCACTGGATGCACGAACAGGCCTGGGACGTTTTCGAACCTTTCTTGTTTCCTATGACCAGTTGATGTTGGATCTGATCGATTACTGCAAAGATCACACGATTGACAAAATTCTGTTGCTGCCGGATGTCAAAGAATGGGTTGATTTTTTACTCGGAACATACCGAATTCATGGACGAACATGTTCGACGTTGTTCGGTCGTTCACGACAACTTGGTTGTGCTCGATCTGCAAGGCGACGAGACCATTGACTGCGACGCCCGTTTTATGATTTACGCTTCGTTTCTCCAGTGCAATATCTCCATGCATGTACTGTGGCGATTGAATCGGGAAAATACTGTATTTACTGATGGCAAATCTATTTTCAATCAAAGCAGTGACACAATGATTGATGAATTGATACTGCAATATGGCGGCGGCGGTCAGAACAAGGCTGGCACTTGCCATGTGTCGAATGACGATGCTGAACGGGTTCAACAAGAGCTGATTGATCAGATTACGCGATCGGTATTCACCTTCTGGTTCTCCGCCGAGATTCATCGCGTAGGGAAGAGCTTAAGTCGCAATCACCCGGCACTGGTTGTGTGTTGCTGCTTGACTTTTTAATGAACGAGCGTTTTAGGATATCGGCAGGCGAATAAAGGGCAGCGTTGCAAGCTTTTGTGCTTTCGCGGTTCACCGACAGAGTGTTTTGCGACGTGACAGCATGCGTTGCAAAATCAGCAATCCGAGTATCGCGAACCCCAGGCAACTCGCAACGCGAGCCAAGCCTGTTTCGAAGACAATGGTCGCCATCGATACGGTTCCTGCGGTGAATGCGAAGATCAGCCAATCGATGCCGCGATTCCATGTGCCCCCAAGAGCCAATCGCGCGGAGTAGAGCGTCCAGGCTGATGCGAAGCAGAAATTGACATAGACTCCCCAGCCGGCACTGATTCCTGTCACTCGCTCTGATTCTTCGGCTGTCGCCAGGAGTGCCTCGGTATGACTCCAGTGATAGGCAATCGCGTAGCTACCGAGGATATGTAGCCACATGGCGAGGCTGCCATGCAACCATGACCACGCAAAAACGCGTGCTGATTTTTCGCCCCCAAGGATTCGAGCAACTGCCCCGACGAACCACGCAAGGATCGAAATCCAGACGGGGATCTGTATACCAAACAGTGGGTTCATTCAGTCACGCGTCATGGAAAATAAACGATGTGATGCTTCAGAAGATCGGCCATTTCAGAATCTTAACGGAAACCAGGGTTTCGCTCAGTGAGTATCTGGTGAAATCATTCCTGGTCACAAAACGGATCCATTTATCGGTCGAATTTGGGCGGATGCTCGCTCGCAGTCTTTTCGCTTCTCTCCCTACTTGGCACTGCTTTTCGTGTTGTGGATGGGCATTCGACTCCCCGGATCGTGCGAGAGTTTCGAGGGTGGGTTCATTGGTCCCCGCGAACTTGGCAAGCTTATTCAAAGCGGGATTGTCTTTTGGTTTTTTGTTCGCCGGGTAAAATCTTGTGCGTCGGGTAAGACGCTGCGTGAGCCTTTGATCGAGTGGGGATGTTTGATGCGAAGTCGATTTCTGTTCATGCGAATTGCCGTTGATTACTCACTACAAGTTGAGCCGGGGTATGTCGCATACCGGCGTCGATCCTGGTTCCTCTCAGACGCGATTAGCCGTCATGCGAACTGCTTCATCATGGCGATGCAGTTGGCGCCAGCAGTGGTTCGCGTTCTCGTACACGTGACGTGCGATAAACGCGCGATTGGAATTTGTTTGTGGTTTCAATTCACCGGCGTTGCAAAATCGAGAATGAGCGGATGAAAGAGAGCACTCGTTGGATCGGGTTGACCATTTTTGTGATCGTTTGCCTCGGTGCAGGTGGAATAGGTGCTATTGCGACCACACCGGAAATCAATGGCTGGTACCAAACGATCGAAAAACCGACTTGGAATCCGCCCAATGAGGTGTTCGGGCCTGTTTGGGCAACCCTCTTTGTGATGATGTCGATTGCCGCTTGGCTGGTTTGGAAGAAGGGAGGACTTCAACCTGTTGCGATTCCACTTGTGTTGTTCTTCACTCAATTGACACTCAACATTGGCTGGTCTTGGATTTTTTTGGTAGGCATCAACCAGGGTTAGCTTTCGCCGAGATTCTGATTCTTTGGCTCGCGATCGCGGGAACGATGGTCGCATTTCACAAGCATTCAAAACTTGCTTGCTGGTTGATGGCGCCTTATTTGTCGTGGGTTAGCTTTGCCTCACTGTTGAATTTTACGATCTGGCGATTGAACGCCGGCTGAAACGAGCGCACGTTGGTAGCAGTTGCAGGCTGAACTCGGTTGACACTCCAACCCAGCATCCTCGGGCGGTCCCGGCTAGCTCGTCAGGCGGTTCGAGTCTAGCTTGTCAGACGCTCCGAGTTGCGTCCTTGGGCCTGCTGATCTAGACTCAGCGAGTGCGGATATCCGATGCCAGAAACCTGAACTATTGCTATGAAACGCGTTTCGACGCCAGTGATGTCCCTGCCTGTCAATCTACCCACTGCCAGCGATCCTAACGTCTCTCGGCGTGACATATTGGCTGCTTCTGCTGCCGCCGTCGCAACCACTGGGAATTGTTTTGGGAAGGAGCCCCCGCGCGATCCTGTGGCGTTCTTTTTGGTCGGGGATACGCATTATTTCGCGAACAAAGAGAAGCCCGGCCAGCTAGATGATCGCTCGCGTCGTATCACCACCGGATTGATCAATGCCCTTAATACCTTGCCGGGAACAACGATTTCGGCGGCAGCAGGAGGTGGCACCGTTGCTATGGTGAGGGGAGTAATTCATGCGGGTGATCTGATTGATAGTGGTGATAAAAATGGTCAACTGTGGGAGGCGATGCAAAAAACAGAATGGCAAGCATTTGAGCGTGATTTCGGAATCGCAGAGGCGACAGGACGATTGCGATATCCCACGTTTGAGGTACATGGTAATCACGATGGTCCGCAAGCTAAGGGAATTGCAATTGATGGTATTATCGCGAGGAATCGCAAACGCACAGGGCTGACTGGCCGATCCGCAAGTGGTTTGCATTGTTCATGGGACTGGGGGCCAGTTCATTTTGTCAACTTGGGAATCGTTGTTGGGCAGGTCCCTGAAGTGACGCAGCGGCGGCGTTATGCGACGATGAATAGCCTTCAATTCCTGGTGGATGATCTCAAAGAACATGTGGGTGACAGTCGCCGCCCTGTTGTGATCACGCATCATGTCGACTTGGCCCGTTACAGTCGCAATTGCAAGGCGGATGATCCTGCCAACCTGAATCGGGAATGGCATCCCTGTGACGTTCGTGGTTTTTACAATGCGATTTGCGACTACAACGTCGTTGCAATTTTGCATGGGCACACGCATTCTCGGAACGTGCTTCGTTGGGATGGTGATTCAACGCGCAGTGACCAAGGGATTTCGGTCTTCAATGTCGATAACTCGGCACACTTTCACGGCGGCAAGCAGGCGCTCTTTTATTTCGAAATCAGCAAAGAAAGGATTCTTGTCCGAGAATGTGCTACACAGGATGGCTGGGAAAGTTATCAATGGACACCGCAGGTTTGGTCCCGATCGAGCGAAAGTAGTTAGTGTTCGATAGCTCGATGCTCCGTCATGGCTGAGATAGACTGCGCCTGCTTAGTGACGGAACTTGTCAGATTCTGTTCGGTCTGTGTTGGGATGCAACGAGGGATTCACTCAAGCTATTGTAATTTTTTGCTTATGGAGTCGTTCGCCACGTGAGTCGGGATTGCATGGTGGAATTCTTGAATCAGTTTTCAGGGCAATGGTAACCTCGACGTCTGGTCAAACGTCGTCAAGTTGTGAAGATGGAATTCAAGGAATGGTTGACGTTTGATGGATCTCTATGATTCGTTGGACAAGGAGTGTCTCGATGATTCGGTAGATTTGGACTCCGAGCTCGTAGACGAAACAAAAATCGGCACTTATGAGTTTGTGAGATGATAAATCACCTTCATCGCCTTTGGTTTTTGCTTTGCGTGACCTCGATTATTGGGTCGCCGGAGATTAACCCATCTTTTGCCGCCGAAAGCGAAGCGATCCGTGTTGCATGCTTGGGTGACAGTATTACCGTTGGTGCGCGGGTTGACGCGAAAACGGAGTCTTATCCGGCTCGCTTGCAGCAGCTCCTAGGCAACGAATTCGTGGTGCGGAACTTCGGGATTGGGGGGGCGACGTTGATCAAAACGGGCCGCCCAAATGTTTGGCGTATCATGGAGGCAGTAGAGCAGTTTCAGCCGCATGTCGCGATCATCTCATTGGGCACAAACGACACGGTGGGCGGCAATCGAAAAAACTGGGAACAGATCGAGCGATTCGACGAGGATTATTCGGAGCTGATTCAGCGATTGGCGATGCTGGGTACGCAGCCACGCATCGTGGTCTGCACTCCAACTTCGATGATTCTTGAGACTCCCGGATTATCGAAGCAGCGGGTGGCGGATTTGTCGGAACGGAAACCACGTCTACTCAAACTGTGTGATCGGATTCGCACGCTGACAAAACGGCATGCGGATCAGAACGTCTCCTTACTCGAACTCAATTCTGTCTTGGCGAATCGTCCAGAATTGCTAACACAGAGTGATGGTGTCCATCCGAATGCTGACGGCTACCTTGCGATCGCCAAAGCTGTAGCAACCCACTTACAAGGGCGGCAAAAACAGCCCAATGTGGTGCTGTTTCTGGTGGACGATATGGGTTGGCAGGATACGTCCGAGCCGTTCCACACCCAGCTTACGCGATGGAATATGCGTTACCAAACGCCCAACATGGAACGGCTTGCCAAACGTGGGATGAAGTTTACGCAGGCGTATGCCTGTAGTGTGTGCTCTCCAAGTCGAGTCAGCTTGATGACAGGATTGAACGCGGCTCGCCATCGCGTGACGAATTGGACCTTGCGAAAAAATGCCAGTAATGACAGGCGTCACCCGACGCTCACGTTCCCAGCTTGGAATGTGAATGGAATCAGTCCTGATGCTGGGATTGAACGTACTGTCCATGCGAAAGCTCTGCCTGCGTTCCTAAAGCAAGCTGGCTACCGAACGATTCACATTGGTAAAGCTCATTTCGGAGCGATCGGAACACCTGGGAGTGATCCGCTCAAAATTGGATTTGATGTGAATGTGGCTGGTCATGCGGCAGGCGGGCCGGGCAGCTTTTTGGGAAAGCAGAACTTTAGTGCCGCATGGAGAAAGGGGGATCCGGTTTGGGATGTGCCCGATTTAGAACAGTATCACGGGAGCGATGTTTTTCTTACCGAGGCGCTGACAATCGAGGCGAACAAGGCTGTTAATCAGGCCATTGATGAGAAATTACCCTTCTTTTTGTACATGTCGCATTACGCGGTGCATGTGCCATTCGCGGTGGATTCCCGTTTCTACCAAGCGTATCGCGATGAAGGGGTCGATCATGTAGAAGCGATGTATGCGGCGATGATCGAAGGCATGGATAAATCGTTGGGTGACATTGTGGCGAATCTAGAACGGCAAGGAGTGGCAGATGATACGGTGATCTTGTTTATTTCGGATAACGGTGGGCTGAGTGCGCAAGGCCGAAGTGGAACACGACATACACACAACCAGCCACTCTCAAGTGGCAAAGGCTCGGCTCACGAGGGTGGGGTCCGTGTGCCAATGATTGCTTCCTGGCCAGGGGTCACCCAGCCCGGTTCGATTTGTCACCAGCCTGTCATTGTTGAAGATTTCTTTTCCACGATCCTGGAAATAGTGTCGGTTGAGGATGTGCAACAAATCGGTGGCGTTATCGATGGTCGCAGTTTCGTCAAGCTGTTGAGAGGTGAGCGAGATGAGCAGCGCAATGATCGTCCCTTGGTGTGGCATTTTCCTAACCATTGGGGACCCAAGGGCCCCGGGATCGGTCCTTCCAGTGCTGTTCGCTTGGGAGCTTGGAAGTTGGTGTACTACCACCAGACTCAGCAATATGAGCTGTTCAATTTGAAGGATGACCTCGGAGAGCAGGTCAATTTGTCAGAAATGCAGCCAGAGGTGCTGGCACGGTTATCCGCCGTCTTGGGAGAGTATCTTGACGAGGTCAATGCACAGATGCCGACGAGCAAAGAGAGTGGAGAATTGGTGCCCTATCCGGGACCGTTCTAATCCAGCAAATATCGACTTCGAGGAGCGTTGATTTGTTAGAAGTATCGGCCTACCACGAGGCAGGGCATGCCTTCGTCGCGTTTTACGTGGGCGCCCGTGTTCGCTCGGTGACAATCGACCCAGATCGGGACGAAGGTCCGGAGCGTTACGCCGACATTAAAATCGAATGGCCGCTCGACCGATTTACAGAACGCGAGCTCTCTGAGAATTCGGTGCTGGTTGCGCTGGCCGGACCGGTCGCCGAGATGATCCACCGGGGTGAACCGTTACACCCTGGATTTGTCGCCGAGTGGGCCGCCGATTGGAAGCTCGCATGGCGTGATGCGACCCCATACTACCCTAATGAACGAAAGCGGCTGCTCTATTTAGAGCAAACATCGGTACGTCTCTATCGACTGTTGGATCGAGAGGATCACTGGGCAGCCTTGGCAGCAATTGTCGATAATTTACTCGCCCATGAGACGTTGGATGGTGAGGAGGTCGAAGCGATCCTGGAGCAGTGGATGAACTAGAAATTTGAGGAGTAGGTTGGGCATCTCAGGGACGCGCTGAGTTAGGCAATGATCCTGCTGAACTCGTTGCGACAAGCGATTCTACCCCGCTAGGTTCATTTACTGCGCATCGATTCGGGACGATTGGATTCCATCGATGGCCGATTTTGCGGCATCGAGGAAACCTGGCTGATCGATTAGCTTCAGAATCGCCGGATGATTGAGCAATGTCAGCGCCATCTTTCCAGTAAGTTGCTGAGCCTGAAGGATCTCAGCTACCTCGGGGTCGGCCTGGAGCTCCTCTACCGTTCGTTGTAGCTCGACTGAGTTCTGAAGTTGTCGAACTGACGGATGGTCGAGTATTTGTTCGAGTTTTTCCGGATCTTGGAGTGCTTCTAATGTGTCTTGGATTTCATTGAAGTGAGTTAGCGGCGGGATAGTTCGGAACGGATTATGTTTTACTAGGAGTGGACCGATCAGGCTCTGGCGAGTTTGGGCCGATTTTTGCAGGATGAATTGTGCCATCGAGTCACTGCTGCGATCCTCGGGGTCAAGCAACGCAGCCCTCGCTTTTACGCGGGGTTCCATCATTAGGATTCCGCCGAGCAGCAACACCATCGCAGCGGCGCCTTCTGCGCCTCCCAGTGTGAAGCCGATCCAGCGATTGGTTAAGTCGGCTTTCTTTTCCTGTGCCAACCATTGACCAATCAGTCTGGACGCGACGATTCCAATCGCTGTCATCCCGAGTATGACGGCAAGAATACTGATGAAACGATTGGTCAGCCCTGTCGTCCCAAACCAGCTGGAAAAGTGGTGTTCAAATGCCATCCCGATGCTTGGCGATGTCCAAAATGCGACAGCCCCAGTCGCCAACAACAAAAGTAACGCTGCAGCCCCGACTCGATATCCCGTTAGAGCGGCAATGCCTGTCACTGCAAATAGTGTTGCTGTGATTGAATCGCTTTGGGAATAAAAAAAAAGTGCTGGTCCAAAAAAAACGGCTAAAACGAAAAGACTTTGACCAAATTTCATTTTCGCTGGATCGTCAGCGGCTATAGCTGTCATGCGATCGTTTTCGGGATTAGGAGTTGGACGGTTCGTTCGGTGTTCTGGGCCAATCTTGGCATTGACCTGCTACAAGGTGCTCAGGAGAGTCATGCTGGCTCAGTCAGACTCTCTTGATTGAAACTAATTGTGATTTCGTGTCAAAAATCTTACGTAAAAAAACGCTCGCCGCGGGGATTTTGGTCGCCTTAATTGTTCGGGTGCTGCGACTCATCGATTTCGAAGTGGTGGCGTTGAAGAAAAATCGAATGGTACAGCCCATTCGTTTCCCGGGTTTTGCCAGGAACTGAGAGACTAAATCTTTGAGGCAACAACGCACAAGCATACTATGCTGCAAAAGGGCGATGCTCCCGATTTTGCATCCGTGCCGGTATTTCACCTGTTTGAGGTGGCTCTGCCGAGGCATCTGGGCGGCCTCCGCCTTGTAACTTTTGTGACGAATGTACAGTCGTTTCGGTTTCCTGTTTCCTCATCGCTACGAATTCCCGAATTTAACAATGAGCCCTCTTCGGATTCTTGGGTAGACGTTTTGCAACCGATGGCAAACAGATGATTAAACGCAGCATTGTTCGTAAGAGCTGGTATTGCTTAGCTCTTTTCGCCGTGGCAACGACTCCTGTGGTAGCGGCAGAACCACAGGATGCGTTGTCTCAAGAGGCGTCGTCCGATTCGGCTCCGAGTGCTTCGTCATCACTCGCCGACGGAGTTAGTTATGACAAGTCAGCGTTGCCTCAGGTGGAAGACGGGAAATTTTATCTCCCCGAACTAAGGGTACCGACCACTTCCATCAAGGATGTCGGCAACGGACGGGTGCCCCCTGGAATCAGGCAGGAAGCCTTTGCCCCGCAGCCACTGGCTGAAACGGGAGGCGATCGGTCACCAGATTGGAAATGGTCCGTCTGTGAGTGGGAAGCACCGAATACGTTTTCCAATCCAAGATATTTTGAGGATCGTATGCTCGAGCGGCACGGGCATCGTCGTTTTGGCTGTTTTCAGCCCGCCATCTCGGGAGCCCGATTCGTCAGCGACTTTGTCACACTGCCCTACCAGATGACAATCCGGCCAGCAAACCAGTGCGAATACACGCTGGGATACTACCGCAGTGGAACTTGCGTACCGGGCTTTATTCAACGCCCTCCGTATGTTCGCGATGCTGCCATTATTCAAGCCGCGACGACAGCTGGCGTGATGATCGCTCTTCCCTGACCGAGTGATGCGACTCGCGAGTTACCGCCTGCGTGCGAATGAACGCTCTGGAGCCTATGTAAATTCAGGGGATTTACCGAGCCGTGCCAAGCAGCGAGTTCACGGATTCGAGCTACCGCTCGTGCTGACAGCCGGCGTGGTTGTCGAGCTTGGGTGTCAACCAACTGAGCTCGACAGGTGTTGTAGTTCGGGCGTCTACGGTTTAGCCGGTAACGATACAGGCAGTTGAACCGTTTTGCGAGAAAATTCATAGGTGCCGAACAGAATGACTGTGAAAGCAAGATCGCCCGCTATCGTGTATCCAAAGAAGGGGATTGCGTTGGCGTAGCAGGCGATTAATCCTGCGGCGCTCAGCGAATACCATCCACCAAGCCAGACCCCGAAGTTGCTGATCAAAAAGAAGACTGAGGACGCAGCCAGAGAGCCGGCTGGGATACGGAGCTTCGCCTGGGACGATCGCATCCAACGCCCGACTGGGATCGTCATCAGCAAGCCACCATAGACGAAAGCCATCGTCAGCGGATTGTAGAGGCCGATTCCGGAAAATCCCACGAATTCACCTACCAAGTCACTCAGCAGCATGACCCCGAGTGGAACCAAATAGGCTTTCCGGCCACTTAAATAACATCCAGCGAACAGCCCAAGAGCTCCCACACAAGCGACGTTGGGGGGATGGGGCAAAAAACGGCTCGCAGCAGCAACTACAATGAGCAGATAGAACATCGGAAAACTCACGCAAATAAAGTGTCCAGGTCCATGTTAGGACATGTTCTAGTCATTCAATCCGAATGGGGCAAGCATCCTGCTCCTCGCGAATGAGAGGAAGTCGAGCAGTGTCGCTGAACGTTCTCAGCTCGACTTCGAAATGTCCGTCGAATCGTCAGTTGTTTCGGCAGAAAACGTGCGGATCTGAAAACGGCGAAAGCCTGGGGAAACCGGGGGTTTTTGCTATACTTTCGGCCGACTTACCTCCTCACTCGGAGAGACTCTGTGATCAATCGGTTCAACGCTTCGCGACGACAATTCTTGCGTGCTTCCGGTGTGACCATTGCTCTTCCGACCCTTGAATCGCTCTCGGCACGGGGCGAAGCGGTGGAGCGGCCTGCTGTGCGACTCGTTTGCGTTGGGAACGAATTTGGTATGTATCCGCCGTCCTTCTGGCCAAAGCAGGTTGGGCGGGGGTACGAGCTACCCAGTTTGTTGGAGTCGCTTGCCGATCATCGTGAGCGATTCTCGATTTTTTCGCATCTTGATCATGGGTTGAAAGGAGGTCATTTTGCGGTCCACACCTTTCTGACCGGGGTGAAGGCGCAGGAAGCCAAGGCGATGCCCGACGGAGGAATCAGCTTGGATCAACGAGCGGCAGAGCACGTTGGTTCACAAACGCGGTTCCCTTCTTTGACGATCGGTTCCGAAGGTGGCCTGCACGGCGGCTGCCGAATGAGTTGGACGCGTTCCGGCACTCGCGTGCCACCGATTGGTGGCCCGCGTGAACTGTTTCGAAAGTTGTTTGTCAACGAAAATGAATTTGCCAAGCAGGCAGCCAGTGATCGAATTGCAATGCGTGGGTCGATTCTGGATGCCGTCCTTGGTGACGCAAAATCGCTCGGTCGCCGACTCAATCCGAGTGACAATCAAAAGCTGGACGAATATCTCTCCTCGGTTCGAGATGTCGAAGCCAAGCTGAACCTCGATCGTCATTGGCAGAAAATTCCCAAACCGGTGGCTGAAATCAAAGAGCCAAGAGATGAAGGTTTGACTCGCGATCTGCCCAAAATCTATGACCTCGTGGCCCTCGCGCTGCAAACCGATTCGACCCGGGTGGCGACCATCGAAGTGGGTGGCAGTTTTGCTGCCTCCGACCTTGGTATCCGCAAGGGGTACCACGGGCTATCCCATCATGGCCATGTCCAGGAGAGCATTGATTTACTGGTTCAGATCGAGCGTTATCAGGTTGAGCAGTACGCCCGATTTCTGAACAAGCTGGCATTGATTCGTCAACCTGAATCTGATCAGTCCTTGTTGGATAGTACGATGGCCTTATTCGGTAGTGGGATGGGCAATGCTAACTCGCATACGAATGTTGACTTACCGATTGTGTTGGCCGGGGGAGGCTTTCAGCACGGGATGCATGTCGAGTTTCCAAAGGATTCCAGACGCCGAATTCCACTCTGCAATTTGTTCGTTTCGATGCTCCAGCAATTTGGTGTGGAAACCGATTCATTCGGCACCAGCACGGGGACATTGCGAGGCTTGAGGCTGGCTTAATGTCTGACCGCTTCAGATTACTGTCGGTGATCTTTGCCACGTTGAGCGTTCAGGTTTGGGTAGGACCGGTGGTATGTGCGGACGACAATTCCACTCGTGATTCGGAGCAAGTGTTTGAGCAGTTGGTCAAGCCATTTTTGAAGTCGTTTTGCGGTGACTGTCATGGTCCCGATGATCAAAGTGGTGATCGCCGATTTGATCAGTTAGTCGAAAAAATTGATCGCGAAAACTCGCTGGTTGACTATCAAGACATCGTCGATCAATTGAATCTTGGCGACATGCCGCCTCCAGACGCAAAGCAGCCCAGCGACGAAGAAAGGCAACGCGTTATTGATTGGATGACGCGCGAGATCAAGCTTTATCACTCTGCCAATCAAGCCTCGGGTGGGCATGCGATACTCCGCCGTTTGAATTCCCGCGAGTATCGAAACACGATCCATGATCTGTTTGGCTTGGATGTCACGATCTTTGATCCCGCCGAAAAATTCCCGCGGGATCAGACAATCGAACAACTGGACAATGTTGGTGAGACGCTGGTGATTTCGGGTCACCTGTTATCGCGTTATCTCGATGCCGCGGATCGAGTCATCGAAAAGGCGAAGGGAACGCGGGAAAGGCCGGAAGTGCGGACCTGGGTCTTTCAGGATCGTTTTCGCCAGCAGCCCGAAATCGACCAAGCGCATGGGAAGACGAACGGTTTCGAGCACATGACTTTGTATGACGTGATTGGCGCGGACAAGCATGAGGGAGCTTACGGTCCGATCCTGCGATTCGCTGAGGGAGTTCCCTTGGATGGTATCTACCAAATTAAGTTTCTCGCGACGGCCGTTAATCGCGAGCACCCTTACCAACGCGAATTTCTCGGAATTGATCCGGACGAACCTTTTCGGCTGGGCATCCGGCCGGGAAATCGTGAGGTGGGAAGCCTGCATCTGCCTCAGCCGATCGAACCACTGCTAGCCGAGGTCGAATTAGCCGACCACCCCAAAACCTACACTGTTCGCGTTCACCTAGATGCTGGCTATACCCCGAGATTTACCTTTCGCAATGGGTTGATGGACGTTCGGAATTTGTGGAGTCGTGTGATTCGGCAGTATCCCGATATGTTTCCCAAGGGCATCAAGAAAGGGATCGTCGCGGCTCGTTATAACGCCATTGCACACGGTAAACTGCCCCATATCGAAATCGACAACATCGAAATACGAGGGCCTTTGCACGGCACTTGGCCTACGGTCAGCCAGAGGGCGTTGTTTGGTGATGATTGGAATGGTGAGCCAACGGTTGATCAGGGGAGACAAGCCCGGGTGCGGCTCGCCAAGTTGGCTCGAAAAGCATACCGGCGACCGGTCGCGGAAGAAGAGATTGATCGGATCATGAGCGTCTTCACAACCCGCCGAGATGCGGGGCGTGATTGGATCGGGGCTTATGCAGATGCAGCGAAAGCCATCCTTTGCTCACCCGGATTTTTGTATTTAGAAGAAGCCTCGGCAGGAGAGGCATACGCGCTGGCATCACGACTGTCGTACTTTCTCTGGTCTTCAATGCCCGACGACGAACTGATCGAGTTGGCCTCGGAAAGAGAATTGTTGAAACCGCAGGTGCTTCGGCGTCAGGTTCACCGTATGTTGATTGATCAACGGAGTGACGCATTGGTCGAAGGTTTTTTGGGGAGTTGGCTGGGGCTGAGAGACCTGGGATCGACACCACCAGATCGAAGTTCCTTTCCCGATTTCTACCACCACGATTTGGGGGGGGCGATGCGGCAGGAAACCTTCTTGTTCACCCGCCACATGATCGATGAAAATTTACCTGTCCAACTGTTTTTGGATGCAGATTTCACGTTCGTGAATCGGTCGCTTGCTCGGCACTACGGTTTAGAGCCACCTCAAGATCTTGGATTTCAACGTGTCGAGCTTCAAGACCGTCGCCGCGGCGGCTTGCTGGGGCAAGCGAGTGTCCTAACGCTCACGGCCAATGGATTCGATACATCACCGGTGCTTCGCGGTGTGTGGCTGCTCGAGAATTTGTTCGGCGCACCACCTGATCCGCCACCGCCAGATGTTGAGCCGCTTGATCCAGATACTCGTGGGGCGATGACGATTCGCGATCAGTTGGAGAAACACCGCAGTGTTGCGAGTTGCCGTGATTGTCACCTAAAAATCGATCCAATCGGATTTGCACTGGAAAATTTTGATCCAATCGGTGGCTGGCGGGATCGTTATAACCGCGGGAAGCCGATTGATGCATCAGGTGAGTTGCCTGGAGGGGAGGAATTTATTGACGTCGTAGAATTCAAAGGAATCCTCATCCAGCGACGGGAACGGTTCGTTCGAGCGCTTGTTCAAAAATTGCTCGCTTATGCGTTGGGCCGCCGGATTGAACCGCTCGACCGACCCGATGTTGATCAAATACTTGAGGCGACTCGGAAGCAACAATACGCAATCGCCGACATCATCACAGAAGTGGTGGTCAGTAAGGTATTTCGCGAGTTCTGATTTGATGGCGAGTATCCGTTCGCGTCTATGCCAAGGCCGATTCGATTCTTGTGACCAGTGCTCTGGTTGGTTCGGTCGAGTTTCGCAATTGAAATGTAGCGGCCGCGATGAACCGATTTTGCCAAGCCGGTGACAGAGCACGATAGTCTTCCAGTGCGGCGGAACTGAATTTGTAGTCGTGCGAATCGTTGCCTTTTAGGAAAACCAAGCGACGGGCTTGAGAAACGACTGACTGAGGATTTCCACCGTCCGTCAAAAAACGATAGGCCATTCGGGCGCCAAGATTCCGATCCTTTCCCATCGTTTGGAAAATGTCGGCCACATTTGTTGCGTTGTCGCTGGCCGAGATTTCATCGATATGAGTGTCTGCGAGGTCACCACGGTCTCGTGCTGCATCGCGAAACATTGGCAAGAACGATGCATTCTGTAGCATCAGATATCGCCTTGTTTCATCGTTGGCGGTTGTCTTGAAAGCGTGGTAGATCGCGTTGGTGGTTGTGACCGAATGCAACGCGACGATGCCGCGCTGCCTCATCAGTAGTTCTCCTGCCGAGCAAAAAATGCCGTCCCAGACGGATTGTAGGTGAACGCCTGAGCCCAGCAGATCGATCACTGCTCGACTCGCCTCATCCGGTGTGCAGGTGTGGAGGGTGCGGATGAGATCGCGCGTCGCCATGTCATCGGGCTTCCCATCAAGCCAATTTGGTGAAATCTCAGCTACGCGTTGGCGATTGAATCTTCCAGGTTGGTCAGCTGTCAAGTCGGAGGTCGACGGGTTCGGGTCACCCGTATGGTTAAGCATCGCGTAAACGAGACTTCGCATCACCGGCTCGGCATAGTCCCAGCCAATGGTCTGTAGAGTCCGAAATGCATTGGAAAGGTAGATGACCTTGTGCCCAATACTCCGGAAGTCGCGGGCAGCGAAAGCAGCGAGTTCCTCAAACACGCGGTTCGCTCCATGATGTCGGACCATCGACGCGATCGCAACGTCGGCAGCCGATTCGTCCCACTTATTCAATGCATCCCGCAACCGCGATGCCGCTTGAGATGCATTCGGTATTGCTGCTTCATCGACCGGCGGCATCGTCCAATTGCCTTCACGGACGTCGCGAGCTTGGGAACTCTTGAAGTTGTCGATTGCCCAGAAAATTGGCAGCCAGCGTTCTTCGTTCGCGCTCGCTTGGCTCGCGAGATGGGCGGAGTTGACTACCAACACCGCGTGAAATTTGAATCCCACTGATGGGCGTGGTTGAACATTGCGGACGCCTGCTAATAGTAAGGCTGCCAATAACTCTCGATAGCTCAATCCAGCTTGAACGCGGCGTGCCACTTCCTCGATCACTGTTTCGCGCGGGGATTCTTCAAGCAATTGAACCAAGGGTTCAATGTCGCCCGGAAATCGCGCGATGTTTTCGTTGAATTGGACATCCGCCGCTGTCAGTGAACCGAGACCACCAATCATTGCTCCCAGGGATAGGCCGCCCGCGGTAGCAGACAGAAATTCTCGGCGTTTCCAATTCTTCATCATGCTTCCCGTTTGAGTCAAAGCGACTTTTTTCTTTCTACCGATCCTCTTGGACGCGAACGATCTTCATCCGCTGGGTGGGATCAACCTCGTAGATGCTAAAGGGAAGCGGCTTATCTGCAGCTTCCTCGGTCAAATCAGCTCGGAGCGTAACGGCGCCCAAGCGGACCTCTGTTCCCGATAGAACGGTCGCTTTCTCAACGCGTTGATCGTTTAGGTAGATGCCATTTGTCGAGCCGAGATCTCGCACAACCAAGGCACCCTGGGAGTTCGTCGAAAATTCACAGTGTCGGCGGCTAATCGATGGGTCTGCGATGCAGATGTCCGTGGTCGGGCATCGGCCAACCACAAGCGGAGGTTTAAGGACCCATTGCACGCGGTCGTATCCACTTGCATGATCCACCATTACAAATTTGTAATTCATCGCAGCCTCCAAAATCACTTCGTGGCGGTTCAGCAATTCGCCACTGACAAGGGTGTTGTGGAAACGCGGGGCGTCGGTAGTTGCTTAGGCTCAACTGGAACGCTGACGCGCTCTCCATCGACTACCCACTTTTCGTACCGGCAGGATTATACCCAATGGCCCGCGGGAACGCATGCTAAGCTGGATCCTTGCAAATAAATCTCTCGGCACAAGGTGATTCTCATGAGATTACGGCACCTCAATGGTTCATGTGTTTGTCTGCTTTTTGTGTGTTGCATGCTTGTTTCTGGAGCCAACGCCAGCGACCAGCCAAATCTGGTTCTGATCTTGGCTGATGATCTTGGCTATGGCGACGTTGGATTCAACGGCTGTAAGGATATTCCAACGCCTAATCTTGATGCGTTGGCAGCTAGCGGAGTCAGGTTTGAAAATGGATATTCCTCGCATCCCTTCTGCAGTCCGATGCGTGCCGGGCTAATGGCTGGGCGGTATCAGCAGCGCTTTGGTTATGTCAACAACGTCGCCTTTGACCCTCACAATGAGCTGATGGGTTTGCCGATCGGAGAACGAACCATTGCAAGCCGTTTAAAGGATGCAGGCTATCGGACCGGAATGGTGGGCAAATGGCATCTCGGCGCTGCATCGGCGTTCCATCCTTTGCGGAGGGGGTTCGATTTTGTCTCCGGATTCTTGGGGGGGTGGACATGACTACTTCGTTGTCGATACGACGGTCCAACTGCGTGAGAACTATAAGGCCGCATTAGATCGAAACGGTAAACCGGTTTCCTTTGATGGGTATCTCACCGAGGTGTTGACTGACCAATCGCTGCAGTTTATCGAACAGGCGAAAGACCAGCCTTATTTTTTGTACGTGGCGTACAACGCGCCCCACGGTCCGTTGCAGGCCCCGCAAAAAAGAATCGAGAGGTTTATCGACATCGAGGATGTTAAACGCCGAACTTATGCTGCGATGGTGTCGATTATGGATGACCAAATCGGCCGCATCTTGAAATTGATCGAGCAGCGAGGTGAGCGCGAGAAAACAGTGGTAATGTTTCTGAGTGATAATGGCGGACCCGAGCGGGTAAATGCATCTGACAATGGTGTTTTGCGCGGGCAAAAAGGGGATGTCTTCGAAGGTGGGATTCATGTTCCCTTTATAATGAGCTATCCCGGAAAGATCCCAGCAGCTAGCGTTTACGAGTCGCCTGTCATCTCGATCGATCTACCGCAAACGATGCTGGCATTCGCTGATGCACAGCCGATACTGAATACGGCAGGTGTCGATTTGATGCCATTTGTGCAGGGAGGCTCCGTCGAATCACCTCACGACTCGCTGTTTTGGAGAATGGCGAGAAATGGCAAGATCGCGATTCGTCAGGGGGCAGATAAACTAGTCATTGCTGGAGAAGTCACCTATCTGTTTGACTTAGCGACAGACTTGAGTGAGACAAGCAACATCGCTTTTTCGAATCCTGAGACTGTCAAGGATTTGGTCCGGCGATGGCGAGTATGGAATCAAGGAAACCAACCGGCGATTTTTCCAGGATACCGAGACTACCACGACCAGCTAAAAGTATTTCACGAACGGGTACAGCGTGAAGCAAAGCTGAATGACAAGAACTGAAGTTAGGTGAAGCCTAATAAGTGAAACAACCCAGCGTACCTCACTCTATCCATAGAATTTGGACGGCGTGTGGCCGTTCCGATTGTCCGTTACCAATGGGATCACGCTCGTTCAACGGCCGGTGGTCTTTCGGCAGATTGTCGGTGAAGAGCCGGTATCGCTCGACTGTTTTGAATCTTGTGTTCTTTTCGATCGGCTTGGCTACCCCAATTCGCTCCGCGACCGTTATGGATTTACGATTGGTACGGGCTTCGATACAAAACACTCACGTGGCGGATGTGGTGACGCCACTTGTGTAGGTCATCACGGGTGTAGCAAGCGGTTTAGATCACGCACTGAGTTTTTTACTGGCACGTCGAACACAAGCTTGCGTTGAAGAAGAGCACTCTGTCCAATGGCTATTTCGAATGAGTTACTTGGGGAGCGTGTTCGAGTGCGAGTTCGCTGGTCTGATATCCTCTCGGCTTGATCGCATTTCTGCAGAAAGCAATCAAGCTTTGGTTTGACGGCTCTCTTTTGGGTAG
The DNA here is from genome assembly GCA_036339635.1 of Planctomycetota bacterium. Classification (GTDB taxonomy): domain Bacteria; phylum Planctomycetota; class Planctomycetia; order Pirellulales; family Pirellulaceae; genus Rubripirellula. The sequence continues at coordinate 28,652 of JAYZAR010000102.1, forward strand.
GAGAGCCATATCATGACTTATCTCTAGGCACGATTAGTGGTCGTGATCGAAGTCAGGCTCTTTGCCCTCGTAAGCGCGATACAGATCAAAAATCGATTTTTCCAAATCTTTCGCAGTGTCGGGGTCGGCCGACTGCTTGCACTTCATGGCATTGACGATGACGGCGTGAGCCGCTTGCAGCTGCTTCAGGTAGGCAGGGTTGTTCGCTTTGATTCGCTGCGCCAAGAAGTAGTGCAAAATCGTGTTTTGGATTTTGGTAGCGTGTTCTTCTTTGGTCGTGACCCAACGAGCCACTTGGTTAACCGCCTGCGCATCAACTTCGCCATCGGTCAATTCGTTGATCTGCGACTGCGCTTTTGAAATCGTTTGCTCGTCCTCGAGCAGTTGTTCGAATCGGCGTTGGTCGCCATAGATTCCACACGGCACTTGGCAGTGAGCTAACGCTACCGTGGTGATCGAGCACATCAAAGCAACAGAAAGCAGGGGACGCAACATGATAGAAATCTCCAGATGTCAGAAGGTAAGACGACGATTCAAGATCGTGATACTATAGCCAGAATTAAAGGTCTGGTAAAAAGGGGGGGGAGCGGAGATTGGCAAAAGCAACTCTCCGGCGGTGGGCGGAACGCTGTGCGTCGAGTTGATCGATCGCTCATTGACCTGACCGGTTGTCGATACGGCTGGCTGCTGATCTGTTGGGGACCTGACTTCCCAGACACCACATTGGCTCAAGGTCTAACCAAACTCCCGCGGGGAATGGCTGTCACGGCTGGACAGCGTGCTCACTCTGCCCTAGGTAGATTGACCAATTTGACCGCGTGACCAGCTTTCCTGGGGACTGACTTACCCAGGCCATCGTCTTTCGGTCGTCTCTGTGTCGCGATGAGCGAAAAGGATTTAGCGGTTGATTTTTCGACCACATCGTTCAGCGTAGAGTTGGCGGTATTGTTGCCAACAGATTTTGAATTGACGGTAGATTCGAAACAGTTTCGTCCGAGGACGATTGATTCCAGCCAGTAAGGGTTGCCCTGGATTCGCGTGGTGAGATCTGGTGATGAGACGACGTTGGACAGAACTTCCAGCATCACCTACGAAGCAAAACGCGGATATCGTCGATCGTTTCAAGCTGGTATAGCATTGGCTCGCTGCGAGTGACACTTAGGGCTCGGTGTCCACGGTCAGCTCGCAGGCAAGATTGGCTACGACACACAAGATGCATCGTGCGTCAGCAAAAAGTAGAAGGTTTGCTCGGGTTGCGAGACGAAACAAAAAATCCACCTCTTCGAATGCCCGGCTTAGCCATCGGAAAGGCACTTTCCAATTTGGCGGAC
>JAYZAR010000103.1:0-7381 GCA_036339635.1 Planctomycetota bacterium
TCTATTGTAACAACCCACCGCGCCCGCCAAAAACATTTGCCACGGCCAGCAGAATGGTATTGTGCTTAATACCAAAAACACACGACTGGGTCGCAAATAGTGAGGCCACAGAAAAAGTCAGGGCAATCGTCACCGCGCGTGCCAGCCTCGCTTCCGCCAACGTCAAGTCGCGACTCCGCCGACTAAGACGAAGGGTATCTCGAATGATCATCGCGATTCCAAATAGCAAAATGGGGAGCAACCATACTCCACCTTCAAGCAACCATTCCACGTGCATCCCATCTGCGTTGACTGCCCAATGATCACTAGTGCGTTGTTGGTAAGGCAAGTTCGCGTAACGATAAGTACCCAATCCCGCCCCCATTGGCATATATGCCCAAGCCGCGTCCAAGCCATCCTGCCAAATCCTTAAGCGCGGATTCTTCGCGGCAGTACCATCAACCAGCGTCGCCAGACGATCAGATGTTTGCTCTCGGATCCCCAGGCTGTCGAGAAACAAGACGGAACAAACAGCGATCAATAGCAATCCGATTATCAAGCCCAAGCGAGACCAACCACGAGTCCCAAGCAACGCAAGTACAACCGATGCGGTCGCCAAACCGACAAAACCACCGCGTGAAGTGCTGCCTAAGATTCCAGCAACCATGACCACAATCAATAGGATGCAGACCATCGACGGCCAGTGATGAACAATGCTCGGCTTCGAATCCTCGTTTGACCGATACCGCATCCCTAGCAACAAACCGACAGTACAGCCGATGGTTAGATTCAAGTAGCCAGCGCACGTGTTATTATTAATGAATGGGCCAAACGGACCGTCTGCACCCACCGGCGTGATCAGCAAACGCTGACGCAGGTCGTAGTCAGAATCACGTGCCAGCCGGATCATGTCTGCCAAGCCAAAAAAAGCGAACAGCCCCCCCACGACAGCAGGTATCAGCAGCAGCAAAATCGCGGCGCGACGATTCGAAAAGCAAAGTGAGCTTAACCAGCAGCCCACCGCAAATAACAACGGCAACGCGAGTGCCATTCGTGTGAAGGTTGGAGACACGCTGATCGGAATCGCAGAGGAAGCGATGGTTGCTGCCGGTGAGTTCGGCGACTCCAAAGCCTCGGTTAGCACTTCCGCCGGTATCCATTCTCGATACGCGTCGTAAGCCCCTGGAGAAAGCGTTTTCACGATCATCGGCGGCAACGGCATACACTGAAACGCCCCTACCAGCCAAACGACCATCGCCAAAACAACCACCGCTGGCATTCGATAAAAACGCTGACGCCAAGCAGCCACCACCCCCAGGGGAATCAAAGCCAAAACAATCGCCGCCCCGATCCCTTGGGTCCAACGATGCCCGCCCCCATCATCCCAAGCGGTCCATACCGCAACCCCTGACAAGACCAACGCAATCACCAACGAGAGGTCGATGAGAAATCTCGGAGACGTTTCAGTTGCGGCAGGCACTTGGTTTTGATTCAAAAAGGAATAGCGTTGATCTCGAAGCCGCAGCAGTGACGGGCAACCGAAGTTCCTGTCTCCCTGCTACCCGAAAGACGATAGACATAGTTCCCGCATCGTAAACAGCCCCAGTGCTCACGCACTTGACGATCGTTGACGTGTACCAGTAAAAGCGATTATCCAGCCAAATATCACGATTTTGACGATCAACCGCGCGTTCACCGAGGGACAATGACGAGCGGTCGTTAGTCACCTTATTAGACTACCATCTCCCAATCCTCCCGATTGAGACAAAAGTAACCAATCCTTTGGAAAACACGGCACCAGCGCGGTCTGAAACCACCTCTAGGCAGAATGGAGTGATTCCGCGGAAGGAGAGTGACCGATGCGGGACAAGTCGCGTCACGATCGCCGATCCGGTTGCAAGTTCGGATGAATTGAAATTGCCGCGTCAAATTCGCATTAGAATCTAGCCGCCTTCCACGACAACGGCTATTCACCTCGAAAATCACCCCGACTCCCACACCACCATGAATCCATCACTTCGACTGATCGTCATCGGCTTTTTCGTCAGTCATTTTTCGACTGCGACTCAAGCCGATACCGGCAAGCACCTGTTCATTCTTTCAGGCCAATCCAACATGGCAGGCTTGAAACCAGCGGAGTCATTTACGCCCGCCGTGGAAACAAGGTTTGGCGCCGAAAATGTCATCGTGGTGCATGATGCATTGGGTGGACAACCCATTCGACGCTGGCACAAAGACTGGAAACTAACAAAAGACCAAAATCCAAAAGCGATCGGTGACCTATACGATCGATTAATGAAAAAAGTCGACGCTGCCAGAAAGGACCATGATCTTGCGAGTGTAACCTTCATTTGGATGCAAGGTGAACGAGACGCCCGCGAACAGAACACTGCTGTTTATGCCGATAGTCTGACGGGAATTTACGATCAAGTGAGTCAAGATTTAAAGCGTAACGATGTAAACTTTGTTATTGGCAGACTCAGCGATTTTGATATGGAAAACAAAAAATACAAGGACTGGACCAAGATTCGAAAGGTGCAAGTCGATGTCGCTAAGAAAAATCCGCGCGGAGCCTGGGTGAACACCGATGACCTGAACGACGGTGTCAATCGAAAAGGCAAACCCATTAACAATGATCTGCACTACTCAGCAGATGGATACAAAATCCTGGGCAAACGTTTTGCAGAATCCGCCATCACTCTCATTGAGAAGCAGCACTAACGAGCGGTTGAGCCGACCGAGCAGATTGAAGCGAGGCAGATCGCTTCCTGGAAAAAAACTTCAAACTCGCATAGGACAATCATTCGTAATCCACGAACCGCAGACTCTCGTCGCTTACCGCAATCGTGAGTTGTGCTGCTCATCCATTGCGAAATAGCAACTACACGTCCGACGAAATTGGTGACGCAGACTGCCGCTTCGCACGAACCTTTTTCCCATTCAAAAGGGTTCCGATCGGTGTGTAACGAACAAAGACTTCATAGCTAATCAACAAACTCACGGTCGTGATCGAACATATCGCGAGTAACTTCAGCGAACTCGGTAACGGCCAATCGGCCATCCAGCTCTGCAGCAACTGAACGAGTGGCAGATGCATCAAGTAAAGCCAATAAGCCGAATCCGACAGGTAGCGTATCCGATCATTCCGGCTGGCAAAAAAATGCTGAAACAGCCCGATCAAGCCGAAGGACATCAACCAGACGTAAAAGGCAGCTACCAACGCCGCGATCGCATGATAGGGCCAAAACACCGTGTTACGCCCCTCGATCGAAATGACACCGATCGGCAAAATCAATAACGCCGTAATGAGACAGCGAACCCAATGCCCACCCCATTGCGATTCCAGTTCTGGTCGCCCGTAACACAAGGCCCCAAAGCCAAAAAAAATCGCGTAATAGAGCAGAGATGGTGGCCAAGGAAGAATACCGGTTGCCGTATCGGGACCAAAGGTCTGAAACATCATCAACTGTGCCATGAAGGTCAGTGGAATGATCCAGCACCAAACGAAGGGGCGTTGCAACATCCAAGCTGGCGGGCCGCGTAACTGAAGCAGGCGAGCAAGACTGGCAATCACGACGAATCCGGCGACCAACCAAAGCAAGTAGTACAAGAACCAGAGATGCATAAAGACAGGGAAAAAGACAAACAGCGCTGCGGCCTGCATCACGCCCGGCGCCTGCTCGATCCATTCCCGCAAGTAATCCCGCTCGACGCTATGTTCGCTGCGTTGCATGCCCGTTGCGGTTCCCGAGCGATCGACCGAAACGTCATCGCCGGACACACCACCGGCGGCTGATAGACATTGAACCACATCGGGATAAACATACTGGCGGGCGAGATCCATTGGAGTGCGGTTGCCGATATCAACTGAATTGACGTTCGCCCCACGAGCCAACAGGTCGATCACAAGCTCTTCATCCCCCGCACCGGCGGCCCAATGAAGAGGGGTCGAACCCCTTAATTGCCGGCCGGCCGCCTGCCATGCGGCAACTTCGATATCAGCACCGCTGTCGACTAGCAGATCGACCATCTGCACATCCGATTTGGCAACCGCTAAATGCAACGGCATCGCACCCGCATTGCCAACATCACCTAATCGCGGCCGGTTGAGATCACCGCCAGCACCAACGTAGCTCTCAATGTAGGCCGTGTCGCCTTGTTCCACTGCCGACCAAATATTGGTACCACCAAAAATCAAAACGACCCAAATCACCGGGACGATCGTGAATAAACCGAGGAACAAGGGAACACCAACCCGCAGCAAACGATGCTGCACCAATCCGAGCGGCCCACGTTTCTGCCACATCATGGTCGTAAAAAAACCACTCACTAGGAAAAATAGCGGCATTCGAAAGCCGTGAATCACGTCCATCAACACCCTGTAAACCAGCCCGTGTTGATGAACGTCCTGAATGGGCTGTATTCCAACGGGGAGAGGAATGAAAGACATCATGCCGTGGAGCAATATCCCCAACAGCATTGCTATCGCGCGCAACGCATCCAAATCATGATATCTTCGATGCGTGGTAGTTGAAGACAATGAAACCTCCCGAGCTCTTGAAGACGAAGACGAGCCAACTCGCCTGATCTTAGTTCGTAGAATAAAGACAGCACTATACGGCTTGCGTGTAACAAACCGTACCGAAACAACCGCCGACCCATGCTTACCACAGAAACGCTGGCATGACAGATACGGAAAACAATACCGGACCCGCTCGCAACCGGCGACTCGGCTTCGCAAGCTGACCAAACCAGCCCTGGCAGAATGCCAGCTAGGGAAGCGTCACCAATAAACCGTCGATTTCCGCCGACGCCCGACGCGTCTGATCGAGCGCGTCCAGAATCCGCAACTGTGTATCGACGAGCGTTCGTTGCGCGGTCAGCAAAGTCAAATAGTTTGACTCGCCAGCATCAAATGCTGTCTTGGACAATTCAAATGTCTCTTCGGCACCCGGTAAGACTTTATCCCGCAGTCTTTCGTACTGTCGACGTGCCGTGTCGTAGCGGCCGACGGCAGTCGCCAAGCGACCTTCCAGATCCAATCGAGTCTTTTCGATCGAAGAGGATGCTGCAGCGACACTCGCACGAGCAGCGCGAATGTTGCCTTGATTTCGATTGCGGATCGGCAGTGGCACGCTAACTCCAAGGACAGCGTACGTGTCGTTCGATCCCGTATCGACACCTGCCCCAACTAGGGCAGTAACATTCGGTGTCACTTGAGCACACGCTAAACGCAACGCCCAGCGAGCGTGATCGAGATTCGATCCTGCGGCCAACAATTCAGGACTTTGTGAAGCGATCGATGCGAGCGTCTCGTCCCAAGGACGCGTCTGTAATCCTTCTTCGAGATCTCCTACCAAATCACCCTCCGGTAACTCATCCAAGCTGACCGCAGCCGCTAGAGATCGTCGATTGGCAGCTAACAAGGTTTTCGCATTGTCAGCCGAGATACGAGCCTGCTCGGCCTCCACCTGCGCCTGCAAGAGAGCAACTTTCGAAATCTCCTGCGCCGTCAACAACAACTCTGCTGACTGAACCGACTGCTCCGACAAGTTGACAATCGTGTTGGCCAACGCGACACGACGCTGGGCGATCAGGGTTTGAGCAAAGGCGATCCGCAACTTCGTCAAAACCTGGAGTTCTGTGCGACGTACTTCGGCGTTAAGACGTGCTGCTTGTTGGGCCAAGACTTGCTGCGCCAATCCCAGTTTATTGGCGGTAACAAACTGTTGCGAAACCCTAACTGAGTGGAGACCAGAGCTCCCTTCATTGCCGATCTCCTCACTTTGGTACTGCAGGACGGGATTCGGGGGCAAACCTGCTTGCTGGTAACGCCCCTGGGCGGCCGCAAGTTGTTGTCGCGACGCAAGAATGGCGGGATGCTGCCCCAGTGCAACCGATTCCAAGCCGGCGAGCGTTGATGACCACCCCGCTGGCTTCGTCTCTGAAAGGACTGCGTTCTCGGGTACAGACTCGATCGTCTCTGGTGAGACTTCGGTGACTAAATCAAGCGGTAGAGATTCAGTAATCACCGGGGTTTGCATCGACGCCGTGCGATACACCGTTTCGGCTGGAGCCGGGTCTGAGGACGTTCGGCAGCCCATGCTCAATGTGCCACAGCACAGGTAAAAGATCAGCTTGGACCTGGAGTTCATTTGACCGTCGACTGCTTGGAATCAAGGATTTGTGCTGGTTCGCTTATCGGCAACCTACGAATTGAGTCGTGAATGAATCCCGTTTTGCTAGCAACCGTTCTGTTCATCTTGCCAACACTTTTTTGACCTTAGACGATTTTTCCGAGTAGGTTGCGGCTGGAGTATCGAAACCCAGATAACGCTTGTTTTGTCCACCAGACATCACGACTCCCCAGACACCTTGTGATCCCGCCGTGAAGCGTTTCGTTGAATTTCCGAGGCGTCGAACCGCCGCCACATCCCCACGATCACATGATTCACTCATGTCGCAGATATGGCGATGCAAACGGTCAGCACTCATTTCTGAAACCAGGTCGCGATCCATGGCTTTTACTCGCTGCCAGAGCAGGGCAGCGAGACGGATAGCATAAGTATCGGAGGAGAGCCGAGCGCGAGGACGACGGTCTGAAACCCAGCAAACGCGTTGGAATACCGAAGATCCGTCGCCTCAGACGGTCCAAGCATTTGGATTCACCTGCCCAAATCCTGACTACAAGACGGAGAGTGCAGGTTTTAAGACGCATCGCAAAGGCTCGATCAGTGGAATAAACTAACCCCTTAATCGTTGCGTTTGATCCAATGACGACGCGCCGACGAACAGTGCAAATCACCTCCTGCGGGATGCAACGATGGTGGACCTGACAATAGAACCGATGCAGCGGTTGTATGTCGACCAAAATATGAAATCGCCCGAATTGCTTCGACTCAACCGTGGCAAGGCGATGACGCAATGCCGCAGTTGCCCCGGCAAGACAGAGCCCAACGACGATAGCGCTGCCATCGTGCAAACCACCGCGGGTGTGATTCTACTGGTGATCGCGGATGGAGTGGGTGGTTGCCCGCACGGACATCAGGCTTCGGCGATGGCCGTGCAAACCGTGACGAAACGCGTTCTGGAAGCTGCTCCCATGACTGGAGTTCGGGACGCCATTTTGGACGGCATCGAACAGGCGAACCAAGCGATACTGAACTTGAACATCGGTGCCGCCACAACCCTGGCGGTGGTGGAGGTACAAGACCGAGTTGCCCGTGGCTACCAAGTCGGCGATTCGACCAGTTTGATCCTCAGTCAACGAGGCTCCATCAAATGGAAATCGACATCCCATTCGCCGGTCGGTTACGCGATCGAAGCCGGCGTGCTGACTGAAGCGGACGCGATGTACCATGAACAACGTCACGTGGTTTCGAATTTAGTCGGATCCCACAAC